>JABJAO010000112.1 GCA_018666065.1 Microbacteriaceae bacterium
ATTCGACTCACAGAGCCCGCGTTGCGCGCCGGAGAAAGGGTTGAGATCGACCTTCCGATACGGAACACCGAACGGGCCGTGGGAACAATGCTGGGCCACGAGGTTACGAAGACTCATGGTGAACATGGGCTCCCCGCGGACACCATTGCAATCACCCTCCGAGGGGCTGCAGGCCAGTCTCTGGGGGCCTTTATCCCCGGTGGAATAACCCTTACTCTCTGGGGCGATGCCAACGATTACGTCGGCAAGGGTCTCTCCGGTGGTTCCATCACGGTTCGTCCCGCTGAGGGCTCACTTTTCCCTCCAGAGCGCAATGTGATTGCTGGCAACGTCATCGGGTATGGCGCGACCTCGGGTTCGCTGTTCATCTCTGGAGTCGTGGGGGAGCGCTTCCTGGTGCGAAACTCCGGCGCGACCGCCGTCGTGGAGGGAGTTGGGGACCATGCCCTCGAGTACATGACGGGCGGTTTGGCGGTCATCCTCGGCGACACGGGGCGCAACCTCGGTGCCGGAATGTCCGGAGGGACCGCGTATGTGTGGAAGCTTCGGTCAGAGCGCATTAACCGGGAAGCTTTGGACTCTGGAGAGCTGGAAGTTGGCCCGTTGGGAAGTGCCGACCAAGAAATTCTCCTGGACCTCCTGCGCTCTCACCACAGGCTCACGGGATCACCTGTTGCCGAGCGTCTGCTCAGTGAGCCAGGGGAGGCCGTTTCGAGCTTTGTCAAGGTCACGCCGCGTGATTATCAAGCGGTGCTGATGACGCGGGCACGAGCTGAAGAAGAGGGTCTTGATCCCAACGGCGACGTTGTCTGGAGTCGGATTTTGGAGGTAACCGGTGGCTGATCCCCAAGGTTTCATGAAGTATCCCGAGCGGGAAGTTCCGGCCCGTCGGCCCGTCGAGGTGCGAATCGGAGACTGGAAAGAGGTCTACGGTCCCCGCGACCAAGGCTCGCTCACCCGTCAGGCCTCCCGGTGCATGGATTGCGGAGTTCCTTTCTGCCATCAAGGATGTCCGTTGGGCAACCTCATCCCCGAATGGAACGATTTGGTCCGCAGGGGCGATGGGCGTCAGGCCATTGAACGCCTGCACGAAACAAACAATTTTCCGGAGTTCACCGGTCGGCTATGCCCGGCGCCGTGTGAGTCTTCCTGCGTGTTGGGAATCAACCAACCCCCTGTCACCATAAAGCAAATCGAAGTTTCCATCATCGATACCGCCTGGGCTGAGGGATGGGTTCAACCAGTTCCCCCAGAGCGATTGACGGGCAAGACGGTTGCAGTGATTGGCAGTGGACCCGCAGGTCTCGCTGCCGCGCAACAACTCACCCGCGTCGGTCACACCGTCGCTGTGTTCGAAAGAGATGACCGCATCGGGGGTTTGCTGCGGTACGGAATCCCGGATTTCAAGATGGAAAAGAAGCACCTCGATCAACGACTCGCACAAATGCAAGCGGAGGGCACCCGGTTTCGCGCCGGCGTCAACATCGGGGTGGACATTTCCTGGAACGACATCCGCGAGCGCTATGACGCCGTCGTTGTCGCCACAGGTGCCAGCGTTCCGCGCGAAATTGACATTCCCGGTCGCGATCTCCTGGGCGTGCACCACGCGATGGAGTACCTCACTCCGTCGAATAAGCAGCAAGCGGGCGACAACCCGAGCGACCTCATCACGGCGGAGGGCAAGCACGTCGTGATTCTTGGCGGGGGAGACACCGGGGCCGATTGTCTCGGAACTGCTCATCGGCAGACAGCTCTCTCCACCACCATGCTCGCCATTGGTAAGCAACCCCCGACGGAACGTCCTTCGGAACAGCCCTGGCCGATGGATCCGATTCTTTTCGAGGTGCAGAGCGCGCACGAGGAGGGCGGGACCCGGGAGTTCCTAGCTTCAACGGTCGAGTTTCTAGGTAACGATGCCGGTGAGGTGCGTGCGGTTGTCGTCTGTGATACCGAATATCGTGATGGCGGACGGTTCCCGAAGCCAGGAACCGAGCACGAGATCCCCGCCGATTTGGTTCTTCTGGCACTGGGTTATCGTGGTGCGGAGCACGCAACTCTCAGCGAGCAGATGGATCTCGATGTCGACTCTCGCGGGAATATTCTTCGGGATTCGGCGTACGGCACGTCCGTGCCTGG
>JABJAO010000056.1 GCA_018666065.1 Microbacteriaceae bacterium
AAGCCGGGTGTCGTGTTGATCGCCGAGGGTTCCAAAACCAAGACCAGAAAGATGCTGGAAGACGAGCGTCGCGCCGTGTTGCGTGCGGTGCCCGAGATTCCTGTCCACTTTGTCTATGTGGGACCAGACTCCGACTCCACTCCCCTGCACAAGCTCAACAAGACGCTCAAGTCCTTCAAGAACTCTCTGCGAAAAGGCGAAGTGCTCGCGGTGTCCCACCGGCTCAACTCGCTCAAGAGCGGTCCCGCCATGGCTATCCCCAAGGGTATGGACCCCACGAAAGCGCGCGCGCCCAAACCTCGCTAGCGCCGCACCAAAATCGTTCCGACCAGACGGTCGTGGACTCCCCGCTGGTCTTCATCGACCATGACAGCGGGGATGACGAGCGCCACCATCAATGGCCGCACCAGGGGTGCCAGCATTCCGAGCGCCCCACCGCGAACGGGGGCAATACGCATCCTCGTGATCAGATGCCCCGGTGAACCCGCCAGAAGCAGTCCTCCCACCATCTGAAGCACGACAAAGACGCCCAAGGTCCACAGACCGTTGTAGTCAAAAAAGGCAACCGATATCCCCACGGCGATAGCCCAGTCGATGCCAAGACCGAGAACCCGCCGGAGGTAGGTGGGAGTGGACCTCGGCCCATCTTGGGGAAGACCAAACTTTTTCCCCGGCCAATAGTCGCTATCCGTCATGACCCCAGTGTAAGTCTCGGGTGGATGTAACACCCTGGAAACATTGCGGATATCGGCGAGAAATTGCGGAAGTTTAGTGTGAGGACAGGTTGGAATCCCAGCCACACTCAATCCCACGAAAAACAGGAGTGAAGAGCATGTTTAAGAACTCTTCGGAAGTTATCAAGTACATCAAAGAAAAGGACGTCAAGTTCCTCGACATCCGTTTCACCGACTTGCCTGGAGTGCAGCAGCACTTCAACATCCCCGCACACTCAGTCGACGAAGAGTTTTTCACTGTCGGCCAGCTTTTTGATGGTTCGTCCATTCGCGGATTTCAGCAGATCCACGAGTCCGACCTGCAGCTCATCCCCGACGTCACCACCGCCTACGTGGACGCGTTCCGTGACGAGTTGACACTCATCATGGTCTTCGACATCTACAACCCTCGTAATGGCGAAATTTACAGCCGTGACCCCCGTCAGGTTGCCCACAAAGCCGAAAAGTACTTGGCGTCCACCGGCATCGCCGACACCGCATTTTTTGCCCCCGAGGCAGAGTTCTACATCTTCGATGACGTCCGTTACGACGTTCGTCAGAACCGTAGCTTCTACGAAGTTGACTCAATCGAAGGCGCCTGGAACACCGGCCGTAGCGAAGAAGGCGGAAACCTCGCCAACAAGACCCCCTACAAGGGTGGCTACTTCCCCGTCAGCCCTGTGGACCACATCGCAGATCTCCGCGATGACATTTGCCTCAAGCTCGAAGCTGCAGGTCTCATCGTGGAGCGCTCGCACCACGAGGTGGGAACTGCCGGTCAGGCAGAAATCAACTACCGCTTCAACACCATGGTGCGGGCAGCGGATGACATCCTGAAGTTCAAGTACATCGTCAAGAACACTGCCCTGCAGTGGGGCAAGACGGCAACCTTCATGCCCAAGCCTCTCTTTGGTGACAACGGTTCAGGAATGCACACCCACCAGTCGCTGTGGAATGACGGCAAGCCGCTGTTCTATGACGAGTCCGGCTATGGCGGACTCTCCGACCTGGCGCGCTGGTACATCGGCGGAATCCTGAAGCACGCACCTGCGCTTCTGGCCTTCACCAACCCCAGCCTGAACAGCTACCACCGTTTGGTCAAGGGCTTCGAAGCGCCCGTGAACCTGGTGTACTCGGCGGGAAACCGTTCGGCCGCGATTCGTATCCCGATCACGGGCACGAACCCGAAGGCTAAGCGCATTGAGTTCCGCGCCCCCGACGCAGCCAGCAACCCGTACCTCGCGTTCGCTGCGCAGATGATGGCCGGTCTGGATGGAATCCAGAACAAGATTGAGCCTCATGAGCCAGTCGACAAGGACCTCTACGAGTTGCCCGCCGAGGAAGCGAAAGCTATCCCTCAGGTACCGGGCTCTCTCGAAGAAGCACTGGTTGCTCTGGAGAACGACCACGAATTCCTGCTCGCAGGTGGCGTGTTCACTGAGGACCTGATTGAAACCTGGGTCTCGTTCAAGCGTGAGAACGAAATCCTTCCCATGGCTCAGCGCCCTCACCCCTTCGAGTTCGAGCTCTACTACGGCGTCTAACTCGACGATCAGACTCTGGCGGGCCCTATCGTGGGATGGGGCCCGCCAGACTGTTAAGCGGGAGTTTCGTAGAACACGCGCTCAAAGACGACACGTGAGCGACGAGTGACCTTCAGATAGTTCTCCTCGAGAACGCTGGCGCTCCGGGGCGGGTAGCCCATCAGTCGTGCCGCTCCCTCGAGCCCTGCCCGATCACCGGGAAGCACGTCGATTGTGGGTTCTCCAAAGAGTGCCAGGGCAGTGCGGATTCGGGAGGCCAACAACCACGCGTCGCGAAGCTGGGCGGCATCGTCAGCCTGGAGCAAACCGCACTCCTCCAGCACAGCCAAAGCCCCCAGAGTTGAGGCTGTACGAATCTCTGGGTGTGTGTGGCCGTGGCGAAGTTGAAGCAACTGCACTGCCCACTCGACATCGCTCAGTGATCCTCGACCGAGCTTGAGGTGGCGCGAACCATCGACTCCCTGGGGCAGTCGCTCTGCTTCGACTCGGGCCTTGATCCGGCGTATTTCTCGGGCTTTATCCTCACCCCACGATTCGGGATATCGATACGGGGCCGCCATGTCAAGAAAGTCTCGTGTCAGGGACTCATCCCCCACATACTCTGCAGCCCGCAGCAAAGCTTGCGCTTCCCAGCCCAGCGCCCACCGCTCATAGTAGGCAGCGTAGGCATCCAAGCTTCGGACGATGGGGCCATTCTTACCCTCCGGGCGAAGGCCCGCGTCGAGATCCACGGGAAACAGGAGATCCTCGCTCAATCGAGCCACATCTTTGACAATCCCCTCGGCGATGACGTGGGCGTTATCCCCGGCGCCGATATCGCGAAAGACGTACACGACGTCCAAATCGGATCCAAAACTCAATTCCGACCCGCCCAGTCTTCCCATCGCGATCATGGCGAATTCAATGCCCTCGGCATCTGCCCGCGCGAGAGCAAGCACACCCTCGAGGAAGGCTCGGGAAAGATCGGTCAATGCCTGACCAACCCGCTCGATATCGCTCACCGCCACCATGCTCGAGAGAGCAATACGCAGGAGCTCTCTGCGCCTGAATCCCCGCAGGGCTTTGCGGGCTAAGTCCTCATTGTCCTGGTGGCGCTCGAGAGTCGCTGTTACCTCGTCGCGCAGCGACGCTAACTCCCGGGGTTCAAGGTCTTCGTCGTTATCCAGCCAGGCTGCGCCCTCAGGGACCCGACCGAAAAGCTTTCCCACAAACGCGCTCGTGCCCAAGACTGTCATCAGGCGTTGCGCAGCCCCCGAGGAGTCTCGGAGCATCCGGAGAAACCAGAAAGCCTCGCCAAGGTCGTCGCTGAGTTTCCGAAAGGCCAGCAGGCCCCCATCCGGGTCGGTGCCCTCGGCGAGCCACTTGAGCAGCACCGGGAGCAGAGTTCGCTGGATCGCAGCGCTGCGGGACACCCCCTGGGTGAGTGCCGCGATGTGATTCAAGGCGCCTACCGGGTTGAGAAAACCTGAGGCTTGAAGGCGCAGTGCGGCTTGTTCGCTCGAGAGTTCAACCCCGTGGTCGTCCAAGCTCGCCACCGCCGAGAGCAAGGGGCGATAAAACAGTCGCTCGTGGAGGCTGCGCACGGAGCGTTGAATGCCGCGCCACTGGTCCACCAAGCCTTCCGCAGTGTCAGCGAGTTTGGTGTGACGAGCGAGCACCCGCAGGGACTCCTCGTCTCGTGGCATCACGTGGCTGCGTTTGAGGGCGCCCAGTTGAATCCGGTGCTCCAGAACGCGGAGAGTTCGATAGGCGTGATCAAACTCAGCCGCCTCGCTGCGACCTACGTAACCCGCGTCACTCAAAGCCTGGAGAGCCCCCAAGGTGTCAAGGTTTCGCACACTGGCGTCCTGGGCGCCGTGCACAAGTTGCAACAGTTGGATGGTGAACTCGATATCGCGCAGCCCACCAGGTCCGAGCTTGATCTGGAAATCGACCTGATCGGGTGGGATATGTGCTGTCACCCTCTCGCGCATACGTTGCACCTGCTCGACAAAGCCCGGGCGGGTGGAGGCCTGCCAAATCATGAGCTCTACAGCGTCCCGGTAGCGAGCACCCAGCTCGCGATCCCCCGCGAGTGGACGAGCCTTGATCAAGGCCTGAAATTCCCAATCATGCGCCCACCGTTGGTAGTAGGCGATATGGGACTCCAACGTGCGCACGAGGGCGCCATCTTTCCCCTCCGGGCGCAGATTGGGGTCCACCTCCCACAGGCCCGGTTCAACACCGAATTCCATGATGTAGCGAGCGGTGTCACGCGCGAGCAGTTCCGCTCGTCGCACGACGTCGTGGGAATCCTGCCCTTCGGGCACCTCCGTCACGTAAATTACGTCGACATCGCTGAGGTAATTCAGTTCCGACGCGCCAGCTTTTCCCATACCGATAATGGCCAACGGGACGTCCTCTGCGCTCCAGCCGTGATGCGCCCGAGCGATATCGAGAGCGCAATCCAACGCCGCCGAGGCCATATCCGCGAGTGCCCTGGCGACCTGGTCAACGACTGCTACCGGAAATGCTTGGCGGGTGTCCCAGAGCGCGAGCCGGGACAACTCCCGTCGATACGCAATGCGCAGCGCCATCGCTGCCTCCTCGCCCGAGGATTTCGCCACAAATTTCTGAAACATCGTGCGATAGCTCTGCGCATCTGGCAGCGACGCTAACGGCTTGCCCACCAGGTCCCACTGATCGGGGTGACGGCGCAGAAAATCACCGAGGCCAGAACTCGCCCCGGCGAGGAGCACCAAAGACTCTTTCAGCGCATTGTTGGCCCACAACTTAGCTAAAGCACTGGGATTCTTGTCGTGGAGATCGGCAATCGTCTTCACAGCGAGATCGGGATCTGGTGCCAAGGAGAAATCCTCTGCCGCATACCCCAGTCGGTCCAGTCGCTCGCGTGCGTCGTCCAACCTCGCAAATCCGGCCCTCGCAAGGGACGACAGCGTGGAGGGAGTCCTCGGCATCGGGCGGCGCGGCTAGAGAATCTCTAGGTTGCTTGCCAGCTCGTAGGGCGTCACCTGGGCCCGGTAGGAATTCCAGTCCCTCTTCTTGTTCAGCAACACATAGTTGAAGACTTGCTCGCCTAAGGTCTCGGCGACCAACTCGCTTTCCTCCATCAACCCCAGAGCGCGATCAAGGCTCGCCGGCAGGGGTTCGTAACCCAGCGCTCTGCGCTCACCCTCACTGAGTTCCCATACGGTGTCCTCAGCCTCGGCGGGAAGCTCATAATTCTCCGAAATTCCCTTGAGGCCCGCCGCCAGCAGGACAGCGAAAGCCAAATAGGGGTTTGCCGCAGAGTCCATGGCGCGATATTCAATGCGCGCGCTCTGTCCTTTTCCGGGCTTGTAGAGCGGGACGCGCACGAGAGCGCTGCGGTTGTTGTGTCCCCAGGTCACATAGCTTGGCGCTTCGTGGCCGCCCCAGAGGCGCTTATAGGAGTTGACGAACTGGTTGGTAATCGCCGTGAACTCGGGAGCGTGCTTGAGCACTCCCGCGACAAAGGAGCGTCCTACCGCGGACAGTTGGTACTTTCCTCCCGCATCAAAGAACGCATTGGTGTCACCCTCAAAAAGCGACAGGTGGGTGTGCATACCGGAACCCGGGTGATCCGCCATCGGCTTGGGCATGAATGTCGCATAGACACCCTGCTCAATCGCCACCTCTTTGATGACGGTGCGGAACGTCATAATGTTGTCGGCTGTGGTGAGCGCATCCGCGTAACGCAGGTCGATTTCGTTCTGACCGGGTCCCGCCTCATGGTGGCTAAATTCCACAGAAATACCGAGATCCTCGAGCATGCGCACCGCGCGGCGACGGAAATCGTGGGCGGTTCCACCGGGAACATTGTCGAAGTAGCCGGCTGAGTCGACAGGCTCGGGGCCTCGCTCCCCGTACTCACTGGATTTCAGGAGATAAAACTCAATTTCGGGGTGGGTGTAGAAGGTGAACCCGAGGTCAGCAGCCTTTTCGAGCTGACGTTTGAGCACAAACCGGGGGTCTGTGACCGCCGGTTGTCCATCAGGTGTGGTGATGTCGCAGAACATGCGCGCTGTGGGGTCAATTTCCCCGCGCCAGGGCAGAATTTGGAACGTTGTGGGATCGGGGTGAGCCAGAACATCTGCTTCAAACGCTCGGGTGAAGCCTTCGATAGAGGATCCGTCAATGCCAAGGCCCTCGGCAAATGCGCCCTCGATTTCTGCAGGTGCTACGGCCACCATCTTCAGAGTGCCCACCACGTCGGTGAACCACAGGCGGATGAACTTCACACCGCGCTCTTCGATTGTGCGCAGAACAAAATCGCGTTGTTTATCCATTACATTTCCTTTGCACCCGTGTGGAGGGGGCTAAAACCCTGCCATTAGGCTACTCGGTATGCCCCGTCTTCGCTTGGCCATGGCCCAAACAAACCCCATCGTGGGTGACCGGGCTCACAACGCGACGCGTCTTCTCGAACTGGCAGAAGACGCGTATTCCCAGGGCGCCCAGGTTTTCCTCACGGGCGAGCTAGCCCTGACCGGATACCCGATTGAAGACCTCGCGCTTCGCAACAATTTCCTCGCCCTGTCCCGCGACGCAGTCGCGCATTTCGCCCACGAGCTTGCCGCCCGAGGGCTTGGGGACATGGCCGTTATCCTCGGGCATCCCGATGGCCCTATCGAGCACGATGATTCGGCAACGACCTTGCATCAACCAGCTCGGGCTCATAACTGCGCGAGCGTGCTCTCCCACGGAGCGGTCGTGGCGACCTACGCCAAGCACCACCTGCCCAACTATGCCGTTTTTGATGAGTTTCGTACCTTCATCCCCGGCACAGAGGGCCTGATTGTGCGCGCTGGTGGGACCGACTTGGGCATTGTGATTTGTGAAGACCTGTGGCGATCCGATGGACCCATCGAATCTCTGGGGACGTATCCCCTGGGTGCTCTGTTGGTGCCTAACGCCTCCCCTTTCGAGCGGGATAAGGACGAGATCCGGGCGCCGTTGGTGACGATGAGGGCGCGGGAGATGAATACCCATGTCGCCTATGTGAACCTTGTGGGCGGTCAAGACGACCTCGTGTTTGATGGCGACAGCATGATTGTTGATCCCCAGGGAAACCGGCTCGCATGGGGTCGCCGTTTCCAGGAAGACCTCATCCTGGTTGACCTCGAGCTTCCCGAGAGCGATATCGGCGCAGCACTGCCCCCTCGCACACACCGGTGCGAGGTCACGGTGCGCGAGCCCGGCCAGTCCCCCCTTGCCCCTCGCGAGCGCCCCACAGACGACGACACCGCAATTTTGTGGGAAGCGCTCGTCACCGGGACCAGGGATTACGTCACCAAGAACGGCTTCCCCTCGGTAATTCTGGGCCTCTCGGGCGGGATCGACTCTGCGGTCTGCGCGACCATAGCCGCCGATGCCCTGGGAGCCTCGAAGGTGTATGGGGTGAGTTTGCCCAGCGTCCACTCCAGTGACCATTCGGTGGGCGATGCCGAAGAACTCGCCAGAATTCAGGGGATCTCCTACCGGGTGGAACCGATCGGCGACGTTGTTGCCGTGCTGGATGCCCAATTGGGACTTACGGGCCTCGCTGCAGAAAACGTCCAAGCCCGCGCTCGAGCGATTATTCTGATGGCGCTGTCGAATCAGGAGGGCCACCTGGTTCTCACCACGGGCAACAAATCGGAGCTCGCCGTGGGATATTCCACGATTTATGGTGACTCTGTGGGCGGTTATGCGCCCATCAAAGATGTGCCCAAGACGCTGGTGTGGGAACTGGCCCGGTGGCGCAACGCGCTGTCCACCCAGCGCGGGGAAACTCCCCCGATTCCCGAGAATTCGATCGAGAAGCCACCGAGTGCCGAACTTCGGCCTGGCCAAACAGACCAGGACAGCCTTCCGGATTACGACGTTCTGGATGCCATTTTGGAGCTCCTCGTCGTGCAGGGGCTTGATCGCCCGCAAATTGTCAGCAGAGGTTTTGACTCGGACCTGGTCGAAAACATTGTGGGGCTTGTATCCAGGGCGGAGTGGAAGCGACGCCAGGGGGCAATCGGCCCACGAATTTCCAGTGTCGCTTTTGGTCGCGACCGACGGCTCCCGATCACCAGCAGACTTACCGCGTTTCCTCCCTCGCGATAGGCTCACACCCATGACTGACGCACCGAAAAGGGTTCGAGTTCGCCATTTCGCGAAGGCCAAAGCTGACGGGATCCGGATTACCGGGCTCACCAGCTACGACTTTCTGACGGCCGGAATTTTTGACTCTGCGGGGGTGGACTTCCTGCTCATAGGCGACTCCGCTGCGAACGTCGTCTTCGGCTATGACACCACTGTCCCGGTCACGATTGATGAGTTGATCCCGCTGTGTAAAGGCGTCGTCCGCGCAGCCCAGCGCGCACTCGTCGTCGCCGACCTGCCCTTTGGCTCCTATGAGGCAAACCCGGATGACGCCCTCCATACCGCCGTGCGGTTCATGAAAGAAGCAGGGGTTCACGCTGTCAAGCTCGAAGGTGGCGAGCGCTCAGCGGCCAGTATTGAGCGCATTGTCGGCGCTGGTATCCCCGTCATGGGTCACATCGGCTTCACGCCGCAGTCAGAACATGGACTGGGCGGCCACGTTGTTCAGGGTAAAGGCACGGGTCGCGAGCAACTCCTTCGCGATGCCCTGGCCGTTGAAAAAGCTGGTGCTTTTGCTGTTGTGATTGAAATGGTCCCCGAAGAAGTGGCACGGGAAGTCTCACAGGCTCTCACCATTCCCACGATTGGCATTGGGGCTGGCGCCCACACGGATGGGCAAATCCTCGTCTGGACGGACTTAGCCGGACTCTCCACCTCTCGAGTCCCGAAGTTTGTCAAGCAATACGCCAGTCTGGAGCGCGACCTTCACAGTGCTGTGACGACCTGGATTGGCGAAATCTCCTCTGGCGTGTTCCCCGGCCCAGAGCACAGCTTCCACGAAGACTAGGAGCCCTTGTCCTCTTCGTCCCAGGCACGCGAGCGCTCCCGGGCAATCTCCGGAGCGCGCAGCGCTTCCTCTTTCGTAGCAAAGGGTCCATCGCGGTCAAGCCCGAGGGATTGACGTCCCTGCTCAACTTCGCCGGTTTTGTGGTTGTACCACCACTGCTCCTGGTCGGCCATCATGGTCCTCCTGTTTAGACTAGAGACGTGCCCCGCGACGCTTCTGGTTATCTCACTCCCGGCACACTGGGACCCACGCGGGTAGTTCCGCACTCCATCCTCGCACCGGAATATGTGGGGCGACAATCGCCTCGGGAGCACGAGGGCGACGATGTATATTCTGCGCACCAGATTGACCTGATTCGCGCCGCGGGAACAATCGCGGCGGGAGCGATTGAGGCTGCGGGAGCCGCCATCGCGCCGGGCATGACCACCAACGAGCTCGACGCTATCGCGCACGACTACGTCATCTCTCACGGGGCCTACCCCTCCACCCTCGGGTATCGCGGCTATCCCAAATCCTGCTGTACCTCGGTGAACGAGGTGATTTGCCACGGAATCCCGGATGACACCGTCATCGTGGAGGGAGACATCGTCAACATCGACATCACGGCCTACAAGGACGGGATGCACGGGGACTTGAACAAGACCTTCATCGTGGGTGAGGCCTCAGAAGAGGCGACCTTGCTGGTGGAGAGAACCGAGGAAGCTCTGCGGCGAGGAATTAAAGCTGTGGCGCCGGGGCGACAAATCAATGTCATCGGGAAAGCTATCGAGGCGTATGCAGCTCGGTTTGGGTACGGCGTCGTCAGGGACTTCACCGGCCACGGCGTGGGATCCTCTTTTCACTCGGGGCTCGTCATTCCCCACTACGACGCGGCGCCCCTGTTTGATCAGATCATGGTGCCGGGGATGGTGTTCACTATCGAGCCGATGTTGACACTGGGCACCATTCACTGGGACATGTGGGATGACGGGTGGACGGTTACAACCAAGGACAAGTCGCTCTCCGCCCAGTTCGAACACACCTTGGTCGTGACCGAGACCGGCGCAGAAATCTTGACGCTGCCATGACGACAGCACTGGGGATTGACATCGGAGGAACAGGTATCAAGGGCGCCCGAGTGGATCTCACCAGCGGAGAGCTGGTGTCGGAGCGGGTGAAATACGCCACACCCGAGGGCGGCCATCCCGGAGACATCCTGAGCGTCGTTGCCCAAATTCTTGACGACCTCGGCGGCACATCCTCGGATCACACAGGAATCTGTTTTCCCGCGGTCGTCACCCACGGTATTACCCGCTCCGCGGCCAACGTCTCCGCGGACTGGATCGATTTCCCCGCGAGAGACATGTTTGCTCGGTCCCTCGACCGGGATATTCATTTCGTAAACGATGCGGATGCGGCCGGAGTGGCCGAAGCGCGCTATGGCGCGGCGCAAGGCGTCAGAGGTCTTGTCATCATGCTCACACTGGGCACAGGAATCGGGAGCGCTTTCCTGATGGATGGCACATTGGTTCCCAACTCCGAGATTGGCCACCTCGAACTGTTGGGGACGGACATCGAGAAACGAGCCTCGAACGCCGCACGGGAGCGCGATGGCTTGAGTTTTCCCGAGTGGGCTGCGATATTGACGCAGTACCTCACCCACGTAGAGAAAATCTTTAGCCCAGAGCTCTTCATCATCGGTGGCGGTATCTCCAAAGAATCCCAGGATTTCTTCCCCCTGATTGACATTGCAACACCACTCAAAGCCGCAGAGTTGCTCAACAATGCCGGGATTGTCGGAGCCGCCTACCTAGCCGGGAACTCTCTGCTGGACTAAGTCGTCGGTGTGTCCTTCACCACGTAGGGGGCTACGCGGTCAAAGTGGCGCTGCTCGACCAGCGCATCTACCAGGGTTCCACCCTCGTGGTAGCTGGTGTGGTGAACCAGTGCTTCGTTGTGAAGCAGTGCGACAAGATCTCCACGGTCAAAAGGAATCAACGCGTGCACGACGATAGAGGGCCCGGGAAGGCGCCGATCAATCTCATCCAGGAGTCTGTCAATACCCTCCCCCGTAGCGGCCGAGACGAATACGGCGGAGGGCTCGAGCCCCCGGAGCATCATCGTGGTCGAGGGTGAGACCATGTCGACCTTGTTGAAGACCACAATTTCGGGGATATCGCGCGCGCCCACATCCGACATCACGTCGCGCACCGTGTGCAGTTGCGCACCCGGGTCGGTGTGGGTGGCATCGACGACGTGAATGATCACGTCTGCTCCCGCGACCTCCTCCAGGGTTGACCGAAACGCTTCGACGAGCTCATGGGGCAGTTGCCGCACAAAACCGACGGTGTCGGTCAGCGTATAGGCGCGTCCGCTGGGCGTCTTTGCTTTGCGCACGGTGGCATCTAGGGTGGCGAAGAGGGCGTCTTCAACGAGAACTCCCGCACCCGTCATGCGATTCAACAGGGACGACTTTCCGGCGTTGGTATACCCCGCAATTGCGACGCTGGGCACCCCGGTTCTCTTTCGGTTCGCGCGTTTCGTCTCCCGCGAGGGCGCAAAAGACTTGATTTGTTGACGAAGCTTCGCCATTCGCGTGTTGATTCGCCGCCGGTCCAGTTCGATCTTTGTCTCACCGGGTCCGCGGCTTCCCATTCCAGCGCCAGCACCACCCACCTGACCACCGGCCTGGCGACTCATCGACTCTCCCCAACCGCGAAGCCTCGGCAGAAGGTATTGAAGCTGCGCGAGCTCGACCTGCGCTTTACCCTCCCGGGTCTTGGCGTGCTGGGAAAAAATATCGAGAATGACGGCGGTGCGATCAATCACCTTTACGCGCACTACGTCCTCGAGAGCCCTCCTCTGAGAGGGTGCCAATTCCGTGTCGGCGACCACCGTGTCAGCGCCAAGCTCTTTGACAAGATCGGCGACCTCACGGGCTTTACCTTTGCCCAGGTAAGTCGAGGGGTCGGGGTGTGGGAGGCGTTGAACAAGGCCATCAAGAACCTGAGCGCCCGCTGTCTCACACAGGGCTGCAAGTTCGGTCAAAGAATTTTCTGCCTCAATCGCCGTTCCCTCGGAATACACCCCAATCAGCACGACCTTTTCCAGGCGCAGCTCTCGATACTCCACCTCGGTGACGTCGTCGAGCTCCGTGGATAGACCCACTACCCGACGGAGAGCTTGACGCTCTTCGAGGTCCATATCACCGGTGGTGATATCCCTCAGGGGAGACTGCGGCTCCCCCACTTTTCCTCGAAATACTCGCAGCGAGGCGCCGGAATCGGTGTCGTGGGCAAGGATGCGATCGATCGGATCGTGGTTGTCTGGCATTAGCTCTAGCGTACGGGCAATGTCTTTCTGGCGGTGGGAATTTATTACGCCCTGTGCGATACCCTCGGGGCATGAGAGGCCCACTGGCGTACCTGCGCGGCGTTCGACACCCCGAGGCTTTCCACGGCGAGGGTGTCACGACAAAGTATTTCGAGGGCTGGTACATCAAACTGGTCTCTGCAGACGAGAAACAGCGGTGGGCCGTCATTCCGGGGATTTTTCTGGGTCTGGACGGGCATACCCGGGAAGCGTTTGTGCAAGTTCTCGATGGCGCCACGGGACGCTCCTGGTATCACCGTTACCCCGTCGAAGAGTTCGAGGCCTCGAGCTCCGAATTCGCCCTCAGAGTTGGGACCAACCGTTTCTCCTCTACCGGGGTAACACTCGATTTACCCCAGCTCTCGGGCGAAATCGTGTTTTCATCGCCCCTGGTCCCATGGCCGGTCACATTCCGGGAGCCAGGAATCATGGGGTGGTACGGGCTTGTTCCCTTCATGGAATGCTTCCACGGTGTGGTGTCGTTTGGTCACGACCTCTCTGGATTACTCAATGTCGAAGGGACATCCACCTCTTTCACCGGTGGCCGGGGATACATCGAGAAAGATTGGGGACAAGCATTCCCCGAGGGCTACGTCTGGCTGCACTCCAACCATCTCGAGGGAGCGCCTGAGGCATCGTTTATCGGTTCAGTGGCGATCATTCCCTGGCTAGGAGGCGCATTCCGGGGCTTCATCGCTGGCCTTCACCACTCGGGAAGGTTGCATCGCTTCACCACCTACAACCGGACCAGAGAGCGCCACCTCGACATCACAGACACCCATGTCCACTGGGAACTTGAAGGCCCCGATGGCACTGTGCGCATTGATGCAGAACGAGCAGGAGGAGGGGCCCTGCACGCTCCCCTGCGAGAAGCCATGCATCAGCGGGTGGAGGAAACACTTAATGCCACCATTCACCTCACCCACACATCCCCCAGCGGAGCGGTCCTTCTGCAGAGCGTGGCGCGCGTAGGCGCGATGGAGGTCTACGGAGATACTGACCGGCTGCTGAAGCTCTAAAGCTTGGTCAGCGCCCTCCACGAGACTTAGCGCACGTCGTCGTCGCGAGCGAGCCGCTGAGAGATGTAGACAGGAATCAGCGAGAGCAGAATGACAACAGTGGCGACCACGTTGACCACACTGGCCTGGTTAGGCCTCGCCATCTCCTTCAAAATCCACAGCGGCAACGTATCAACGCCCGGTGGCGCGGTAAAGATTGTCACGTAGACCTCATCAAAACTGAGGGCGAACGCGAGCAGAGCACCTGCAATAAACGAGGAACGATACTGCGGGAACGTCACGAGCCGGAACGTTTCCCACAAACCAGCCCCCAGGTCCATGGACGCCTCTTGCAGACTCGGGTTCATTCGCTTCAAGCGGGCAAACACGTTGTTGAACACCATGACAATACAAAAAGTGGCGTGGGACACGATGAGTCCGAAATATCCAATATCGATACCAAGAGGGGAAAGAAAGTTCGAGTAGGTATTGGAAAAAGCCACACCGGTCACCACACCGGGGAGCGCGATGGGCAGCACAACCAACAGGTTGACCGTGCTCTTGCCAAAAAACTCATAACGGTTGAGCGCAAAGGCGACCAGCGTTCCCAAAATCGAAGCGATAACCATTGCCGCGGTGGCAACGATGACAGAGTTCAAAAGGGCAAGCCGAATGGGTTCGTAGGTGGCCGCAAACTCCCACCAATAAAGGGAAAAATTTTGAACCGGCCACGACGACAACTGGGCTTCGTTAAAACTGTTGACAACCACCACAAACAGCGGGATGTACAGAAATGCGAGCACGAAGGCCACAATGACGATCAGCCCAAACTTTGCAGTCCTCGACATCTGGAGCATGGGCTACATCCTCTCCAGGGAGCCCGTGCGCCGCGCGACCATGAGATACATCACGACAAACGCGATCGGGACCATTGAGAAAGCAGCTGCAACGGGCGGATTGAGGTTGATGTTGGCCGCAATAATGCTTCCAATCATTTGCGTGGCTCCCCCGGTGAACCGTGCAGCGAGGTAGTCCCCCAGGCTCAGTGAGAAGGTGAACACTGAGCCGGCGATCAACGCTGGGACTATCAGGGGCACCACCACCCGGAAAATCGTAGTGAACGACTTTGCGCCCATGTCCGCTGATGCATCAAAGAGACTGTTGGGGATTTGCCGAATAGCGGTGAAAACAGGCAGGGCCATGTAGGGAAACCACAGATAGGTCAGCGTAATGATGGCGACCCACAGGTTAAACCCGGGACTTTGAATACCCAGGGGGCCAAACGCCCAGTTGATGAACCCGTTCTCGGTGAACACCAGGCGCATGGCAAGAATTTTCACCAGGTACCCCGCCCACAGCGGCAGTGTGATGGCCACAGCCAAGAGGTTCCTCGTAAGAGGGGAAGCCAACTTCGCCATATAGATCCCCAAAGGCACTGCAAACACAGCCGACAGCGCTGTCACCGCGAGAGCCATACCGAGAGTGCGAAGCGAGGTGGAGAGATAGGCGGGAACGGCAAAAATACTCACAAAGTTATCGAGTGTGAAACCGGGGCTGACACGCGAGGTGAAGGGGTTAATGACCCAAAACGCAGTAATCAGCAACAAGAACAGGGACACGATGTACACGCCCACGAGCCAGACCATGGGTAGCGCCAGGAGACTCACAAGGCGCACGCGCGAGCGCTGGAAAAGATAGGTCGACACGGGACGAGAGTGCTCGGTAGAGCTCGATGGAGACTCCCGTACCTGCGTGCTCATCTCGTTCTACCTTCCTAGAGGGGTGATGTGGTGGGGCCTGGGGCCCCACCACATCGAGGGTGTTATCCCTTAACCGTCAGCCAAGCGTTGGTCCAGTCTTGGAAACTGGTGCACTTGACGTCGGTGCGTCCATCGACACACTGCTCAATGGGTGTGGTCCACGGCCAGACCTTGGAGAAGAACTCCTCGTCCTCGGCTGCAAACTCATCACAGTGAGCCTGTGCTTCTGCGCTGGTGCCACAGAACGCGATGTTGGCGGGTGCCATACCGAAGTTCATGGCGATAGCACCATTCACATCAGCCTGGCTGGTGTAGTCCATCCATGCGTAGGCACAGTTGACGTTGGGGGTCGAGGAGCTCACGAGCCATGCGTCATACCAACCGGTGGAGCCCTCGACAGGAAGCGTGGTCTTCAGGTTCTCGCTTGCGGCGAACTTACGAAGAACTTCCCATGAGGTTCCGACCACGGTGTTGCCACCGACGAAGGAGGTGATCTGCGCAACGGGGTCCGACCAGTATTCACCGATGATGTCGTTCTGCTGCTTGAGCAGATCGACAGCAGCAGCAAGCTGGGTCTCGTCCAGTGCGTAGGGGTTCTCGATACCGAGCTCGGGGTTGTGGTACATCAGGTAGACAGCTGCGTCAGCGATGTAGATCGGTGCGTCATACGCGGTGATCTTGCCGGCGTAGGGGCTGTCAGACTCCCACACAACGTCCCAGCTCTCGGGAGCGCCACCAGTGACGTCCTCGTTGTACTGGAGAAGGTTGGCGCCACGGCCAATGGGTACACCGTAGGGGTTGCCGTTGACGGTGTCATAGATCTGACCCTTCATTCCCTCGGCGATGTCATCGCTGAAGTTGGGGATCAAGTCGATGTTCAAAGGCTGCACGTCTCCACCCACGATGAGGCGGAGGGCCGCGTCACCCGAAGCCGACACGATGTCGTACTCACCGGTGCGCATCAGTGTGACCATCTCGTCGGATGTACCGGCGACACGGGGGTTCACAACACAGCCAGTGTCAGCTGTGAACTGATCCGTCCAGGCAGGCTCAACGAAGCCTGACCAGTTAACAATGTTGAGCTCGCCTTCGAATGCTCCGATTTCTTCCACCATGGGAACGTCGGGTACATCGAGAGTGAGCTCACCGGAGCCCGAGCATGCGCTCAGAACCACGGTTGACGCAGCAAACAGCGACAGTGCCGCTAGCTTCTTGCCTCTCATGAGTTTCCTTTCACCTGGCTTTCGCCAGTTCTATTGGGGAATTGTCGCCACATGGATATCTCGCCATGTCGCAACAACTTTGTCGCCGACCGCAAAGGTGTCTTTGTGGCCCGGTAACTCTTCATTGAGCGAAGTCGAAATCAATCGCGCTCCGGTCTCGGTCCGGATAACAACGATGGTGTTGGCGCCGGTGTAGGCGACTTCGATGACGGCCCCCGACACACTGCTGGAATCCTTGTCAGGCTTGTGCCCTGGCCCATGGAGACGGATTCGCTCGGGCCGAATGTTGACCAACCCCGTGCGACCCACGAGAGCCTGCGCGGAGGCTCCCTCCAGAAGGTTCGATACGCCCAGGAAGCCTGCAACAAAAGCGGTAGATGGGTTTTCGTAGACCTCGTGGGGCGTCCCCAACTGCTCAATACGCCCCGAGTTGAAGACGGCAATGCGGTCACTCATCCGCATCGCCTCCTCCTGGTCGTGAGTGACGAACACAAAGGTGATGCCCGCTTCTCGCTGAATCGTCTTCAGCTCAGCCTGCATTTCTTCACGCAATTGCTTGTCGAGGGCACCGAGGGGCTCATCGAGTAGCAAAACCTTCGGGCGCAGCACGAGAGCACGGGCCAAGGCAATTCTCTGTCTCTGACCACCCGAGAGTTGGTGGGGCAAACGATCGGCAACGTGAGATAGCTGGACCCGCTCGATCGCCTCAGATGCCTGTCTGGCCCGCTCGGGCTTCGCCACCTTACGAGTCCGAAGGCCATACTCCACATTGTCCTGAATGGTCATATGAGGGAAAAGCGCATAGTCCTGGAACACCGTGTTCACGGTCCGGTCGAAAGGCGCCAAGGAGGTGATGTCTTCGCCGTCAATCGACACGGTGCCTGTTGTGACGGACTCGAAACCCGCAATCATCCGCAACACCGTTGTTTTCCCCGAACCCGAAGGCCCCAGCATGGAGAAGAACTCTCCTGAAGCAATGTCGAAATCGAGGTCGACAACGGCGTGAACATCACCAAACGTTTTCGAGACAGATCGCAGGGAGACGTATCCCGGCTCCGAGACTTCTGAATTCATCACTCTGTGGTCACCCTCGACTTTTCCGAAACCTTTGGACAACACAGTCACACTACACAGAAAATTCCGCGAGGCAGAACTCAGATCGCAGAGGAATTTGATTGCCCTGATGGGAATCGATATCGCCGCCTTGCAGTGTCCTCCCCTGCCATACCTCTGCCAGGAAACACGGAGAGGCCCTTAACAGAGTGTGGGCCCGGGGATACCCCGAGCCCACAGAAATCTGCAGTGCAGGTTTATTACTGGTAGACCATCCCGCCGTCAATCATCAGCAGTTGTCCGGTCATGTAGTCACTGTCGGAACTCGCAAGGAACGCTGCCGTACCCAGCACATCCTCCGGGTAGGAGTAGCGCTTCATCTCGATCATGTCCGCTGCGAGACTGTCCATGGACTGACCTCGCTGCTCGAACTTTCCAATCTCCACAAGGTCCTTATCGAGTTGTTCCCACATCTCTGTCGCAACAACGCCAGGCCCGTATCCATTGACCGTGACACCGTGGTCGACGAGAGCTTTTGCTCCACCGCGAATGAGCGCCAGGACGGCGTGCTTGGCCATTGCGTAGGGAATGATGTCGTCAAATGCCATGCGTGAGGCGATCGAACCGACGTTGATGATCTTGTACATGTAGTCGCGCTTACCCTGGGCAATCATCTGCTTTGACACAGCGCGCATGACATTGAACTTGCCCCACGCGTTGACCGACATGATGAAGTCGTAGTTTTCCTTGGGCGTATCTGGGAACATGGTGGGCTTGTTCACCCCGGCGTTGTTGAGCAACAGGTTAATTTCGCCAAATTCTTTGACAACGTGCGCGACCGCAGCTTCGGCATCGGCCTCGCTTGTCACATCCATTTTGAAATGCGTCGCAGTGCCGCCGGCATCGCGAATCTCCTGGGCAACTTGCTTGACCCCATCTTCGTTGAGGTCAGCAAGACATACTGAGGCACCTTGTGCCGCCCAGTTCTTCGCTGTCGCTGCCCCCATGCCTTGAGCTGCTCCTGTGATGAGCGCTTTTCTCCCTGCAAGACGTTCGGTGTCCATATTTTTCTTCTCCTCGCTGAGCTTTGTTATGGGTTGTTATTGGTGCAGTTGGCCTGACCACGGAAACCACCGCGTGTTAACTGTCAGCTTACACTTGGTAGCCCAGTGTGTACACCTGCCGTACTGGGTTTCCATGGCCAAAAGCCTTCACCGATGCCAGTCCTGGCCTCACGCCAGTAGCGCCATCGGATTCTCTATGTAGTGGCGAAAGG
>JABJAO010000014.1 GCA_018666065.1 Microbacteriaceae bacterium
ACAGCGTGACGGAGCCGTGTTGGCCTGTCATGGCAACAGAATTCTTTGAGGCGCTTGGGGTGTGATAAATCGCCACCGGCTTGATGCACACAATGATGATGTCCCCCAAACGCTCTGCGATGCCATCGGAGAGCGCTCCCAACGCTCCCGTGTCGACGAGTTCGTCCCGAGTGAGCACCTGAGCGGCGTCCCCTAATTCGTCCCGCCACCTCTTCACTAGCGGTCCGACCAGGGAGGGCGAAGAGAGCGAAAGCTGCGGCGCCCGCGGCTCACCTGCCCACGCGATGACGCCTTCCAAAAGCGGCGAGGGCTCATCCACAAAAATCTTTGACTCCTGTGGCACATCGACCATCCCGTGATCGGCGGTGATTACCAGTCCGGTGTCCGGACCCAAAGCCTCCGCGCTGTGGGAGAGAATCGCATCGAGTTCCTCCAGCCGATGCATCCAGGAATCGGACTCCGAGCCGCTGCCGTGACCGGTTCGATCGAGGGCGGGCCAATACAGGTAGGCCAAGCCCTGGTTGTTTTCAGCAAAGAACTCTTCCATCCGTCCAAACTGCTCGCTGAGAGAGGCGCTCCCTTCGAAGCGAGCGCCACGCCAGACAGCTTTGGTGAAATCGCTGGTGGCGAACCGGGGTTCCCCCTGGGACAGCGAGCTAATGCCCCTCTGTGCCGCGGCCTCAAATACGGTGGGGCTCTTCTGCCAGGTGTCGGGATCGACCGTGGGGTGCCAGTCCTTGAGGTGGTTGATGATGCTCCCGCTGTCTGGGTCCCGAACGCTGTAGCCGACGATGCCGTGCTCGCCGGGGAGCACGCCGGTGGTGAGGGTGGTCAAGGCACTAGCTGTTGTGGAAGGAAAACCCACGTCGGCGCTCAGTCCGCGCGGCGCCCAGGCTTTCGCCAGCCACCTGGCATGCCCTTGGTGATCGCGGAGGTTGTGTGCCCCCAAACCGTCCACCAGCAACACGGCTGCATTTTTGACGGGGGCAAGTCCTAGCGCATTGTCCACACCTGTGAGGGCCGAAAGGCAACTTGGGAGCACGTCGGCAAGCCTCAACGTTGCATTCGATGGGACCAGTAACATAAGCGCCATCCTATGACTGCACCGATTACTCCCCCCAAAACTGCCGATTCCGAACGCATTGTCGACGTCGAACTCACCGACGAAATGGAAGGCTCCTTTTTGGAGTACGCCTATTCGGTCATTTACTCGCGAGCGCTGCCCGACGCGCGCGATGGCTTGAAGCCCGTTCAACGACGCATCATTTACCAGATGTCCCAAATGGGGCTCACCCCCCAAAAGGGGCATGTGAAGTCCGCCCGCGTTGTCGGTGACGTGATGGGAAAGCTCCACCCCCACGGTGACTCGGCGATTTACGATGCTCTCGTGCGGATGGCGCAATCCTGGTCCATGCGCATTCCCATGGTGGATGGACACGGAAACTTTGGTTCCCTCGACGACGGGCCCGCCGCCGCTCGGTACACCGAGGCGCGGCTTCGCCCAGAAGCATTGGCCATGGTTCAAGACCTCGACGAAGACGTGGTCGATTTTATCCCCAACTACGACAACCAGCTGACCCAGCCGAGTGTTTTGCCCGCCGCGATCCCCCACCTTTTAGTGAATGGGGCCAGCGGAATCGCTGTGGGCATGGCCACGAATATGGCGCCTCACAACCTGGTCGAGGTCATTGCTGCGGCACAATACGTCTTGAACCATCCAGAGGCGAGCGTCGAGGATTTACAGAAAATCATTCCCGGCCCCGATTTGCCCAGCGGTGGAACCATCATTGGCACCGAGGGCATTAGCGATGCTTACCTCTCGGGTCGAGGAAGTTTCAAGACCCGGGCCACCGTCAGTATCGAAAACATTGGGCCGCGCAAAACAGGACTTGTTGTGACGGAGTTGCCCTATTTGGTCGGGCCTGAGCGCGTAATCGACAAGATCAAGGACGCCGTCGGAAGTAAGAAACTCACCGGCATCAGTGATGTGACAGACCTCACCGACCGCCACCACGGGCTGCGGCTGGTTATTGGTATCAAGGGTGGCTTCGACCCCGAGGCGGTGCTCTCCGAGCTCTATCGATTGACCCCGCTGGAGGAGAATTTTTCCATCAACTCGGTTGCGCTGGTGGAGGGTCAACCCAAGACTTTGGGTCTTCGCGAACTTCTCCAGGTCTACCTAGACCACCGCATCCTGGTGGTGACCAGGCGTTCGCGCTTTCGCCTCACCCAACGCACTGCCCGCCTGCACCTGGTCGAGGGCCTGCTCGTTGCCATCACCGACATCGACGAAGTTATTCAGGTCATTCGGGCCTCCGATGACGGGTCAAAGGCTAAAGAGCGTCTCCGGGAAGTTTTTGACCTCTCTGACGAGCAGGCCGAGTACATTCTCGAACTGCGGTTGCGGCGTCTCACAAAATTCTCTCGTCTGGAACTGGAAACGGAGCGTGACTCCCTTGCCGAAGACATCACCAAACTCACCGCGCTGCTTGCGAGCGAGGAACGCATTCGCGAGACCGTATCCACAGAGCTTTCGGAAATGTCGGAGAAATACGGCACTCCCCGCCGCAGTGTTATTTCAGGCCATACCCCTGCGGTCGCTCCGCGGTCCTCTGCGCCTCAAAAGGACTTAGCAATCACTGACATTCCCTGCACCGTTGTGGTGTCAGCACTGGGCCGCGCGAGTCGTTTCGCTCCATCGAACGGGGCATTAGTCCTCACCGACAAACGGAGCGCCCATGACGCCGTCATGGCTCACATCGTTACAAGCACCCGCGGGCGCCTGGGCGCCATCACTTCCGCGGGAATGCTCCACACTTTCCATCCCTCCGATTTGCCCGAGCTCTCATCATCGAAGCCCCAGTGGGGTCAGGGCATCGCGCTGTCGGAATATCTCGGGCTCTCCCGTGAGGATGGTGAGATCCTCGGCGTCATCGCTCTAGGAAGCGATGTTCCTTTCATGCTTGGCACCGCGGCGGGTGTGGTTAAGCGCGTCTCGCTGGCAGACCTGGGGGACAAAACACTCCAATCTGTCATGACCCTCAAGGATGGCGACCGTGTTGTCGGGTGCGGCTCAGCCCCCGATTCTCACTCCCTGGTTCTCATCACCTCTGCCGGTCAGCTATTGAATTTCTCTTCCGGCGATGTTCGCCCGCAAGGGCTTGCCGCCTCCGGAGTTGCTGGGATCTCCTTGCCCAACGACGCCAGGGTGATCTTTGCTGGTGCCGTGGACCGCTCTGTTGCGCAAGTGGTCACCGTGTCAGGGTCAAGCCAGGTGCTCCCTGGAACAGAATCGGCCAGGGCAAAGCGAACGCCGCTGGTTGACTTCCCCACCAAGGGACGCGCAACTTCGGGAGTTCGAGCGCACGCGTTCCTGAAAGGCGAGGACATCCTTTCTCGCGCCTTCGCGGGGGTTTCGCCCCTCGCCATGGGGGCGAAAGGTCAGGCCATCGCACTTCCCGAGGAAGTATCCAAGCGTGATGGCTCGGGAACCCTCCTCGAGGGTTCGATCACGGCCTTTGGTGAAAGCCTGAGCTAGGCGTCAATGCGCTCCCGGGCAAGCCCAGGGCCCGAGACAATGAATTCTCGCCTCGGAGCGACTTCGTTGCCCATCAATAGCTCAAACACGGTCGAGGCGGCCTCGGCGTCACTCACCCGCACTCGTCGGAGCATCCGGTCGGAACGGTTCATCGTGGTTTCTGCCAGCTGATCGGCGTCCATCTCGCCCAGCCCCTTATAGCGCTGAA
>JABJAO010000068.1 GCA_018666065.1 Microbacteriaceae bacterium
AAGTTGAGGAAATTGGAGTACAGCAGGATGACCGCGGGGGTCATGATGAACGCCCACAGTGTGGAGTTGACCGTCATCGTCAGGCTCAACGCCAGGTTTCCCTTGGAGAAGTAGGTGAACAGGTTGGAGGTTGTTCCTGCCGGAACACTTCCCATGATCAGCGCACCCAGGGCGATCCATGCCATCTCTCCGGGTGGAGAAAAGCGAAAGAGCACCGTCGTAATCAGGATGTAGGCGACAAAGGGCATGATGCCAAACTGCGTCACCCACCCGATGATGAGGCCCCATGGTCTGCGCAGCGCCAACCCGAAATCTTTGGGGGTGAGGCCTGCGCCCAGACCGAACATGATGACCACAATGAAGATCCTCAGCAGGGTCTCTTCGAATTCGTTAACGACCGTTGCCTCATTGGTGCTCTCGGCCAGAATGATCAGGGACTCAATCATGGTTACGCGCCCTTCGTCGATGCGGATGCGGACATCGCCTGGTCGCGCAGTTCGCGACGCAGAATCTTGCCAATCGGGCTCTTGGGGAGCTCATCGACGAAGACGATGCTGGAGGGAACCTTGTACGCCGAGAGGGTTTCGCGGCAGTGCGCCACAAGCGTCTCGACGCTGGGAGCAGGGGCCGAAGCGACCACAAAAGCGCGAACGGCTTCGCCCGATTTCTCATCGGGGACACCAATGACGCCCACCTCGAGGACCCCGGGGACCGCGGCAATCGCTTCTTCAACGTCATTGGGGTAGACGTTGAATCCACTCACGAGGACCATGTCCTTCTTGCGGTCCACGATGGTGAAGTACCCATCGGAGTCCATTTGGGCGATGTCACCGGTGTACAGCCAGCCATCCTTGATGGTGGCCTTGGTTTCATCGGGCCGCTGCCAGTACCCCTGCATGATTTGGGGGCCCTTGGCAATCAACTCACCGGGCTCGCCCACGGGAACTTCTTTACCCTTCTCATCGACACAGGCCATCTCTGTCGAGGGAACAGGAATTCCAATGCTGTTGTCCTTGAACATTCCACCCAAGGGGTTGAAGGAGAGGACAGGAGACGACTCGGTCAGACCGTAACCCTCGACGATCGGAGTACCGGTCATCTCGCGCCAGCGCTTCGCCACTGATTCGTGCAACGCCATTCCGCCTGCAGCAGATGCCTTCAGGTGCTTCGGCGGGCTGTCGGAGAACCACCGCTCATTGAGCAGGGCGTTGAACAGCGTGTTCACACCGGTGGTCCACGTGATCTTGTAGTTCTCAAATGCACGCTTGAGGTTGCTCGGTGGCCTCGGGGTAGGAATCAAGAGATTCCTCGCCCCCACGTGATAGAAGCCCATCAAATTCACCGTGAAAGCGAAGATGTGGTAAAGCGGGAGCGCTGTGAGAGCTGTTTCCTTACCGGGAACGATGAATTCACCATTCATCTGCAGCAGCTGCAGCGTGTTGGCAACAAGGTTTCCGTGCGAGAGCATCGCACCCTTGGACACACCTGTGGTTCCTCCGGTGTATTGCAGAGCAGCAAGAGTGTCGGGCCCAACGCCCTCGAGGTACGCCTCAACCTGGGCTTTGTTGCAGTGCTTCTCGCCCTCTTTCAGGGCGGCCTGGAACGATGTGTGCGGGACCTTGATCGCGGGAAGGGTACGCGACCAGACTTTTTGCACCAGTCGAATCACGCCGGCGACGACGGGGCTAAAGAACTCGGTGATGCGCACCGTCACGACGGTGTCAATATCGGTGTGAGGCAAAACGTCGGGAAGCCGGTCGGCAAACATATCGCTGACGACCAACGCCTTTGCTCCCGAGTCCTTGAACTGGTGAATCATTTCCGAGCGGGTGTAGAGCGGGTTGGTGTTGACCAACACCAGCCCGGCCTTCATCACACCGAAAGCAACGATGGGGTAGGCCAGGGAGTTGGGAATCTGCACCGCTACGCGGTCCCCCTGCGTGAGTCCCACAACTTCTCTCAGATACGCGGCGAAGTTATCGGAGTGGGCGTCGATATCGCGATACTTCAACGAACCGTTCATGCCATTAGCCATCACCTGCGTGAACGCCAGCGTGTTGGCGTACTCCGCCGATGCGCGCCTCACCAGGGCTGGAATGTGAGGCAGAGTGATTTCTTGAAGAACCGGATCGATACCGGCGGGATAGTGATCAAGCCACGGGCGGTTCGTCATCTCTACTCTTTCGACGTAGGGCACCGCCCACGACCACGTCGGCGATGAGGTGTTCGCGCCATCATATCCACCTCACGCGGGTTGACCAAGACCGCCCGGGGAGATGCTCGCCTAATCGAGCAGTTCAGCGATGAGTGCTTCAATCCGCGCGCGGATGTCATCGCGGATTATGCGAACCGCGGGAGCGTCCTGTCCGGCGGGATCATCGAGCTGCCAGTCCTCGTAACGCTTTCCGGGATAAAACTTGCACGCATCCCCACACCCCATCGTGATCACGACATCGCTGGCTTGCACCTGCTCATCGGTCAGGATCTTGGGCTCGTTGTGCCGAATGTCGATTCCCTCTTCGAGCATCACCTCGGCTGCCACAGGGTTGATCTGGTCCTTCGGAGCGCTTCCCGAGCTCATCACCTCGATGCGGTCACCCGCAAGATGCTGGAGATACCCGGCCGCCATCTGGGATCGACCTGCGTTGTGAACACACACGAACAACACGGTGGGTTTATGTGACATCAGACTGTGTCCTTTCGAGACTCCAACAGGGACCTTACAAGCACGAGTGCGACCACCATGCCGAGAACTTGAGCTGCGATGAAACCCAGACCCGACAGCGGCGAAATGCCGGTGAAAGTATCGGTGAACATGCGCCCCAGTGTCACCGCGGGGTTGGCAAAAGATGTCGATGAAGTGAACACGTATCCCGCGCCAATCCATGCGGGAACCACCAGCGGCACTAAGGCTGCCCGACCCTCACCCACCAGAAGAAGAATTATCGCGATGAGCCCGGAGGTTGCCACAATTTCGGCGACAAATGTTCCTGTCACAAGGCGCTCGTTGGTCGCAATTTCCAGGAGAACCCGACCAAACATGATGTGGGCAAAAACTACCCCGGCGACACCTCCGCCGAGCTGAGCCGCGATGTAGGACAGGGCATCGCGCAGGCCGAGCTCTCGCCTGGCGAGGAAAGCCAGGCTCACCACTGGGTTCAGGTGAGCACCAGAGACCGGCATTAACACGACAATCAAGACACCCAAACCCATGACTGTGGCTAGCTGGTTGAGCAGCAAACTCACCCCGGTATCGGAGCTCAGCGTTTGCGCCATGATCCCCGAGCCCACGACGACAGCGACCAGGAGTGCTGTTCCCAGAAATTCCGCTACCACTCGGATGGGCAATGTCGCCATGCCCATATTCTGACGGATAGGCGGAGACAAACTCCCGTCCGTTGGAGACTGTTCACCAACAGTTCACTCCGTGGATTTCGCCAGTTACGCCATCAAAATCATGACTTTTTACCCGTTATGTGGGGCCGCCTGCGGGAATCGAACC
>JABJAO010000113.1 GCA_018666065.1 Microbacteriaceae bacterium
GGCGTGTTGGTCGTCGCTCTCTCACGGGCGCTGTCGCAGCCAGTCAGGATGTTCGCCGGCGTGATTCCTATCGTTCTGGGCCCAGCCCTGCTGCTCGCTCTGCCGAGATTTATCGCGTGGTGGGAGCAGGTGTCTGGGCGTTGGTGGGACGGGTGGGGTGTTCTGTTCGCGGATCCCGGGAAGGCAACTGCTTTCGAGCCGGCACTCTGGTGGTCAATTTTGGGCGGCTGGCCAGAACTCCTAGCGAGCCCGGTCGCTGAGACCTGGGGACCTGCAACCAGTCTGATTCCTGTTCTTGCATTCGGCTTGGGTGCTGTCTTGGTTGTGTTGGCGATTCCCTCTCTCGCATTAGGCCGTCCCGTGGTCAGCGCGGCCTTCGGACTTTTGGTTGCCTCAGGGATTGTGGCAGCCACTGTCACACCGGCGCTGTTCTCGGGATTTGATGGTGCTGAGCAAGTGTTTGTGTGGCCCGGAGTTGCGACCGGTGTCGTGGTGATGGGGCTACTCATCGGCGCTGGCTCCTTGCTTGATCGAGTGGAGTTCCAGGATTCTTTGGGCAACGCCGTCTCAGGCTTCACGCCGCTGGCAGCTCGGCTTGGCTCGTCGGCGCTCGTAGTAACCGCGTTGGTAGCGCCGGGAATCTTTGCGCTCGCATCGTGGACTGGCGCCACAGCAGTTCAACCTGTGTCAGCGGCCCGAACAATGCCGGCGTTCGTGGCCGCAGAGGCAGCCCAGAGCCCGCTGGTGGGGACCCTGGTCATTGAGGCGGTTGGCGACTCATACCTCGTCACGCTGGAGCGTGGAGCGGGAGAGAGCCTGATGGAGTCCTCCACTCTGGTTCGAGGTCGTGACACGGTTGTTCGCGAGAGAGAAGAAGACCTTGCCCGGCTGGGAGCGATGCTCGTTCGCCCCAGCTCTGCAGACCCCATGCCCCTATTCGAGACCTATGGGATTTCCTTTGTCTTACTGCGAGACGACGGTCACAGCGAAGCTGCTCTCACTCTGGCTCAGCGCCCTGAATTAGTTAGTGCGAGCTCGTTAGACTCCGGCCAGCTCTGGCAGGTCGACGGTGTTTCGGTGGTTGAGCGTGACTATCCCTCTTCAGGGATTTCCCTCGCTGGACAATTATTTCTCGGCCTCATCATCATCGCGTTTATTCTTGCAATCCCGACAGAACGCCGGGTACGGGGTTCCACGCGACCGATTGATGATGCGGTCCCCGCTCTGGGGGAGGAGACGGCCGATGACATTTGACCATAACCCTCAACACGGGGCCAGAAGCCTCGCCACCAGAACCCTTGCCTCCGTATTTGCCACAGTTGTTCTTATCGCGGGCTTACTTTCCGCCGTCACTGAGATCCCAGCCAGCATTGTGCGGACTTTTGATGGCCCCCAACCCACCGTGCCCGTTGTTGAGGTCCTTCCCGCCGAGCCTGATCGGGTCCTCGTGTGTATGGGTGCTGGACTCTCGTTTGGCGCCTCTACCTCTGAACCAGTCGCATACGGAGCACCTAGTGAAGTGTTGGCGGGGATAGATCCTGCGCTGTCCACTTTGATCGACACCACCGTGCTCGATGGGTTTTCTTTGGAGGGCGCCCCGAGCGGGGTGTACCCCTCAGTGGTGTCTTTGCCTGCCTCCGGTGGCTCACTGGCCGGCGTGAGCTTCCAGAGCCTGTCTAATCTCAACGTTCGGGGGTTAGCGGTCTCCGAGTGTCAAGAACCGCGAACCGAGACATGGCTGGTTGGAGGTGACACCTCGACTGGTCGTCAAGCGGCCTTGTCACTATCAAACCCTGGGAAGGTTCCCGCCACTGTCAACGTCGAGATTTGGGGGGCTGCAGGCCCGATCTCAGCGCCACTGGGTCAGGGTATTTTGGTCCAGCCTGGCGCGCAACGAGTGCTGTCGCTGGCAGGTTTAGCGCCGAGCGAGGCATCGCCCGTTATTCGCATTACGAGCACTGGCGTCGGCGTGGTTGCCGCGCTTCACGCCTCGATTGTGAGGGGGCTTGTCGCAGATGGACTCTCGGTAGTTACCGGTCAACCTGCCCCGAGTGTGGAGCGAGCAATACCGGGTGTGTATCTCGCCCCGGAGGATGTCATCGGCCCGATCAAGGGCAAGGAAGGCTATGCGGACGTGGCTGGAGCCATCCGTGTACTCTCCCCTCTCGCGGATGCATCTGTCACGGTTCGGATAGTGAGAGCGGCCGGTGGTGAAACGACAACGCAGCTCGATCTGGTGGCAGGTCAGGTTCGAGATTTAGCGCTGGTGGAGCTGGGTAGCGGAGATGTCGGCATCATCGTGGAATCCTCAGAGCCAGTCGTTGCTGCGGTTCGCCAGAGTGTGGGAACCGACCAGGCAACGGACACCAGTTGGGTGGGTAGTTCCTATCCGCTTCTGGGGACCGCGGCGCTTGCAGTCCCCGCGGTCGGCGAATCCCGCGTCACCATCGTGAATACGGGGGAGGCTTCAGTGGCTGTGAACTTCGATGGCCGTGATGTTGAGATTCCCGCAGGCGGGGCTGTGACAAGGCCTGTTTCCACCACTCACCAGCTCATTGCCCCTGCGCCGGTGTTCGCTGCCATGTCAGTCCGTGGAGAGTCCATCATCGGAAACGTGCAAGTCCTGCCCACTCCTGAACCCCAGGAATCCGTCAGGCTCATAGTTCGCTAGTGCGGATGGAACCTTTCAGGCGCTAATTGCCATGGGTCAGTCCCCAACATCTCGGCGACGGCAGAGAACACCACGCTCTCGATGACGACTCGTTTGTGCCACCGATCCTTTTTGTGAAGCCGGGTGAGTCTCTCGATGGGTAGGCGATAAATCCGAATACTGCGCTGTTTTTTGTCCACACTCCAACGGGGTACCCGGTCGAGTACTGCACCCAAGGGCATGCTCACAACATCGACACGGAGTGTTTCCAGTTCGTGGGGCCACTGACCCTTCAGGTATGACACCGTTGCCGCCACGATGTGAGAAAACTCATCGGTTGGTCGAGACCGAGCGAGCGCGAGAGGCCCTCGGACGTGTGAACTCGGTGCCCGATGGGGGGAGTGTCGATGAAGTGCCACGCTTTGAGGCTAACGTCTCGGACAGCATCTACTCTGGAGGGGCTATGCCCCACCGCGAAACTCCCCCGAGGCTCTGCTCTAAGAGCTCTTGTCAGGCCATTGCCGCTGCGACGCTGACCTATGTGTACGAGGACCAAGAAGCTGTCATTGGACCTCTGGCGATCAGAAAAGAACCCCATACATACGATCTGTGCGACGCGCACGCACAGCGCCTCAGCGCCCCCGTCGGGTGGAGGGTGTCGCGCTACAGCCCCTACCCAGAGGTCATCTAAGGCTTACTAAGCTTGAGCAATGGCGCCGTCCGCACTGTCCTCCATTGTCAAGTCCTATGACGTTCGAGGGTTGGTCGACTCTGAGTTGACTCCTGAGGTAGTGAAAGCACTCGGTGCTGCATTTGTTGACGTCATCGTCGGGTCAGGAAACCAGTTGGCTCTCGGCTACGACATGCGAGATTCCTCACCAGTCCTCGCAGCGGCCTTTATTGAGGGTGCGCACTCGAGTGGCGGCCGGGTTCTGTCGATCGGGTTGTGCTCGACGGACATGGTCTATTTCGCCTCGGGTGTGGAGGACGTTCCCTCTGTCATGTTTACCGCCAGCCACAACCCAGCGACCTACAACGGACTGAAATTCTCAAGACACAAAGCCCAGGGTGTGAGCATGAAGACCGGGCTTGCGGAAATCCGAGATCGTGCTGCGGAATACCTGGAAGGTGGGGCAACCTATGGTTCCGCATCGTCAGAGGTGATCCACGAGGACGTTGTCGGTGTTTATGCCGCCTACCTCCGCAGTTTGGTATCGCTGGAGGGGATCCGTCCACTTCGTGTCGTGGTGGATGCCGCAAATGGGATGGCGGGACACACCGTTCCTGCGGTGTTGGGAACCGCCGCAGGACTCACGGCTCTCCCACTCGAGATAATTCCCCTCTATTTCGAACTCGATGGCTCGTTTCCCAACCACGAGGCGAACCCGCTGGAGCCAGCCAACCTGGTTGACTTGCAAAAAGCGGTGGTCGAGCATGGCGCAGACATCGGTTTGGCCTTTGATGGTGATGCTGATCGGTGTTTCGTGGTCGATAACCTCGGACAGCCCGTGACACCGAGCACTGTTGCTGCCATGGTTGCCAAGCGAGAGATTCAGAGAGCCCGAGACGCTGGTGAGTCAGGAAAAATTACGGTGATCCACAATTTGATCTGTTCGAAGACTGTGGCCGACGTGATTGAGGAGAATGGCGGGGTCCCGCTTCGAACCCAGGTGGGGCACTCCTTCATCAAAGACACGATGCGCGATTCTGGTGCTGTGTTCGGTGGCGAGCACTCTGCTCACTACTATTTTCGAGACTTCTGGGGCGCCGACAACGGAATGATTGCAGCCCTCCATGTTCTTTCCGAACTTGGGAATTCGAGCGAACCTCTCTCTGAGTTAGTCAGCGAGTATTCCCGCTACGTGGAGTCAGGGGAAATTAACTCTGTCGTGTCGGATCAGGCAACAATTTTTGATGCCCTCCGCGAAGCATTCGCCGGGCGAGGTGATGTCGACACTCTGGATGGGCTGACAATCACCGGTTCTGAGGGAGCACACTTCTGGTGGTTCAACGTCCGTGCCTCCAACACCGAGCCACTGATGCGCCTGAATGTCGAGGCAGAGACGACCGACGTGATGGAGAGTATCCGTGACGAGGTTCTCACCATCATCAGGGCCTAAGAAATTTCGTTATTCACTGCGTTTTCGCAGTGAAATACCTGCAAGGATGTGGGAATGCTAACAGCCACCCCACTCCAGTACCGCGTTGCCGACCTTTCCCGTGCTGAAGCCGGTCGCCACCAGATTCGCCTTGCCGAGCACGAGATGCCAGGTCTTATGGCCATTCGCGAAGAATTTGGCCCCCACCAGCCCCTGAAGGGCGCTCGTATCGCCGGTTCTCTGCA
>JABJAO010000114.1 GCA_018666065.1 Microbacteriaceae bacterium
AGGGGGCTCCTGCCTCGCCGAGCGAGAGAACCAACGCATAGAGAAAGAACACACCGTTAGAAATCAGCGCCACTCCCGCAGCCAGACCATCGAGGCCATCGATGAAGTTCACCGCGTTCATCACAAGGACCACGGCCAACACCGTCAGCACAAGAGAGAGCGTCGGCGAGAACAACGTGATGCCACCGATCGGAAGTGACACAATCTGCACCCCCTGCCACGCGACCACACCGGCGGCGATGAACTGTCCCGACAGTTTCGTCAACCAGTCCAGGTCAATCAGGTCGTCGACCACGCCGAGAGCGACGACGATAAATCCTGCCGCGAGCACGGCAATGATGGGCTGGGGATTCGCGAAGACATCCTCGAAGAGCGGAAGCTGGCTGGCCACGAGCGTGGCAAGCACCATTCCGACGTACACGGCGATGCCGCCCAGCCGAGGCGTTGGCTCCTGGTGGACGTCGCGAGGTCGAATTTCTCGGTGCCAGCTGTATCGAATGCCCAGACGCCACAGCGCAAGAGCGAGCAAGAAACTGACCGCGATGGCGGCGGCGGCAACTAAGAGGTAGGACATCACGGCTGCCACGTCCCGCCCGCTACGGCCTGAATGTCTTCCCACGGAACAACCCCATGGCGAACAACGCGCCACGGTTTCCCGGCATCCAGACCGCTGGCATCCAAAATTGTGCTTCCCGGGTTTCCGGGCGCATCACGATACCCCTCACCCACAGCTCCAGCGTCGATGTAGATCGCAAGCGCATCACCAAACTGCTCGTAGGCCTCCTCGATGGTGACCGAGGAATGCTGGCCGGTGAGGTTCGCGCTGGACACAGCGAGAGGGCCGGAGGCTCTCAAGAGCTCGAGAGCAACAGGGTGGTCGGGCATTCGAATGGCAACGGTACCGTCGGTATCGCCGAGGTCCCACTCAACATCGGGAGAGGCGTGCACAATGACAGTCACGCCACCGGGCCAAAATTCTGTCATCACCGCTTCGGCACTCGGAGGAACCACACGGGCAAGCTTCATCGCATCGTCGGGTGACCCGACCAGAACGGGAGGCGGCATGTGACGGCCGCGGCCTTTGTGTGCCAGCAGTCCCGCAACCGCCTCCGGCGAGAAAGCGTCGCAGGCAATCCCGTAGACCGTGTCGGTGGGCATGATGATGCTCTGACCGGAACGAAGTTCCGTGAGGGCTGCAGGAAGTCCATCGGCCCAGGCTTCTGGGTTCGACGAATCAATGATGAGGGAGCCCACGCGCTCAGTCTAGTTCGGGAGCCTGCCCGTGCCTGGGGCTTAGGCTTGAGTCATCATGCTGTTTATCTTCGACATGGACAATGTCCTCTATGACTATCACTGGCGCAAGCGAATGGAGTCCCTCACAGAACTCACCGGGCACGATTTCCACGACCTTCGCTCTCGATGGTGGCATGACGATGGCGAATGGAAAGCAGAAGCCGGGGACCCCGACACTGGGGATGAATACCTCCGCAGAGCAAATGAAGCATTCGGGTCCTCTATTGCGAGGCAAACCTGGGTCGATATTCGAAAAGCAGCGATGGAGTTCCGGCCCGAAGTCGCTGACGCCGTGTCGTTCGCATCTCAGTTCGGCCAGGTCACACTCCTGACAAACAACGGAATGCTCATCGGAGAGCACCTCACGGAGGTCGCTCCTGAACTGGTCCCGCTATTTGGAGAACACATGTTCGCCACTGCACATTACGGCGCTCGGAAACCCGATCCCACAGTTTTCTCACGAGTACTCGAGCGCTACGGGGCGACGAGTGATGAGACGTTCTTTGTTGATGATCACCCGGACAATATTCGCGGCGCAGAGGAAATCGGCATTACCTCGAAGTGGTTCTCTCCCGCAGACACCGGCACCAGCGTCAAAGAGGCAATTACAGATTTCGTGGAATCGCGTTCCTAGACTGCATACCCCTGCGTGAAGCGATCGCGTCCCACGAGGTCTTGTTCCGTGGACACAGTCCTGAATCCGTGCTCGAGGAGAACGTCTCTCACCGCCGCGCCCTGAAGGTTCGAATGCTCCAGCATCACCGCGCCGCCTGAGCGCAGGCCGAATGCAGCCGCTGAGGCAATCTCTCGGATCACATCAAGCCCATCGAGTCCGCCATAGAGCGCCATCGAAGGATCAAACTTCTGAACCTCGAGGTCGTTGGGGATTTCCGCGTCCGGAACGTACGGGGGATTAGAGACAATCAGGTCGATGCTCTGGGGGGCGAGGGCGCTGGCCCACGATGCTACGGAACCCGCCTGGATGCTCACATCAGGGGCCAAGTGGGCGACGTTCTGGGTCAAATAGGGCAGGGCATCATCCGAGAGTTCGAGAGCGTGAACCTGGGCGTGAGGAACCGCGCGCGCCAGAGCGATTGCGAGGACACCTGACCCAGAACACAGATCGACGATTCGAAGCCCCGCATCTCCGACGGCGGTGGCCATAGCGGCCTGGATTGCTCGCTCGGCCAACGACTCTGTTTCTGGACGGGGAACAAAAACGCCCGGCCCTACTCGCACCTCAAAAGCCATAAAGGGCGCAACACCCATCAGATGCTGAAGGGGCTCTCGCGCTTCGCGTCGTGCCACGAGGGATTCCACTGTTGTGCGCTGCTCGGGACTGAGCTCAAAACCTTGGTGAATCTTCGCCAGCAGCTCTCCTCGAGACATCCCCACAACGTGGGCGAGAAGAAGCTCTGCGTCTACCGCCGGGGACGGCACGCCAGCTCGCTCGAGGCGAGCGGTGATGTCCGCCAAGGGAGCACCACCTGTCATGCAGAGTCGCCCAGTGCGGCAAGCCGTTCTGCCTCGTCGGCTTCGATGCACGATGTAATCACGGGGTCGAGCGCCCCATTCATCACCTGGTCCAGGTTGTATGACTTGTACCCGGTGCGGTGGTCCGCGATGCGGTTCTCGGGAAAGTTGTAGGTGCGAATTCTCTCGGACCGATCCATACCACGAATTTGGCTCTTGCGGGCATCCGATTGCGCAGCGGCGATCTCCTCTTGCTGGCGCGCCAGTATCCGAGCACGCAACACACGCATCGCCGCCTCGCGGTTTTGAATTTGGCTCTTCTCGTTCTGCATCGAGACCACGATTCCCGTGGGGAGGTGAGTAATTCGAACGGCGGAGTCCGTAGTGTTCACTGACTGACCGCCGGGGCCACTGGAGCGAAACACGTCGATTTTCAGATCATTTTGACTGATATCGATTTCTTCGGGCTCATCGACCTCGGGAAATACCAGCACGCCCGTTGTCGACGTGTGGATACGACCTTGAGATTCCGTGACCGGAACACGCTGAACGCGGTGGACACCACCCTCATATTTCATGCTCGCCCACACACCCTCGGCCGGGTCTGTTGCAGAGGACTTGATCGCGACCTGAACGTTCTTGAATCCGCCCATATCGCTTTCAGTCTTATCGAGAACCTCTGTTTTCCAGCCTCGAGATTCCGCGTAGTGCAGATACATTCTCAGAAGGTCAGCAGCGAACAGTGCGGATTCTTCGCCGCCCTCTCCACCTTTGATTTCCATGATCACATCTCGACCATCATCGGGGTCTCGTGGGATTAACAAGGACCGGAGAGTCTCCGTGACATCCACCAGTGCCTGCTCCATAGCCGGCACCTCTGCCGCCAAGGATTCATCCTCGCTGGCAAACTCTTTCGCGGCCGCGAGATCGTCGGTAAGACCCGTCATTTTCTCGTGGGCCGCGATGATTTTTGATAGCTCAGCAAAACGCCTATTCAACTTTTTCGATAGGCCTGCGTCAGCGTGGACTGCGGGGTCGCCAAGCTTTTCTTGGAGCTCGGCGTACTCCGCAATCAACGCATCAACAGAATCAAACACAGTGTTCGAGCGCCTTCCTAGAACTTCTTCGGCATCGCAACGAGGAACTCAACATTAGACGCCGAGGAGGTCATACCCTCGAGCACCGTGCGAAGCCCAGTGGAAGCATCACCCGTGCTGAGACCCTGTCGAATCTCCGCAATGGCGCGGCTTTCTTCGGCAGCCAACAGCTGGTCATCCTTGCGCGTCCCAGAATTGCGGATGTCCACAGCGGGGAACAGGCGCGATGCTGCGGCGTCGTGACTCAAACGCAATTCCATGGTGGCCGTTCCCGCGATTTCATTGGCAACCACGTCGTCCAGGCTCATGCCCGTTTCGACAACAAGGGTTCCGATGATGGTCAGCGAACCGCCACCTTCAACGTTGCGTGCGGCACCGAATAGCTTCTTGGTGGGGTACACCCACGCTGAATCGGCACTGCCACCGCGGCTGGCGCCACCAATACTCTGCTGGTAGGCACGAGCAAGACGGGTCAGCGAGTCGACAAACACGACAACATCGTGGCCGAGTTCGACAAGGCGCTTCGCTCGTTCGATGGCGAGCTCGGCGATGGTGGTGTGGTCGTCAGACGAGCGGTCAAAGGTCGAGGTGATGACCTCTCCCTTGGCTCCGCGCTGCATTTCCGTAATCGCCTCGGGCTGCTCGTCGACGAGGACCACCATGAGGTGTGCATCGGGAGCATTCTGCGCCACGGCTGCGGCCATCGCGCTGACCATGTGCGACTTGCCAGACCCTGCGGGTCCCACAATTACGCCACGCTGGCCCTTACCCACGGGGGCAAACACGTCTGCCATCCGGCCGGCCAATTCGTCCTTGGAGGTTTCCAGGCGAAGGCGCTCTGTGGGGTACACGGCAGTGAGTGCCTGGAAGTCCACACGACTTGCTGCCTCCTCCACACTCTGACCGTTGATCGTGTCCACGCTGACAAGCGCGTTGTACTTCTGGCGGCCCTGGTTCTCGCCCTCGCGAGGCTGGCGGATCGACCCGATGACAGCGTCACCCTTGCGCAGGTTGTACTTCTTGACCTGACCCAGTGACACATAGACATCTGTCGGCCCGGGCAAGTAGCCCTGGGTGCGCACGAAGGCATAGTTATCGAGGACGTCGAGGATTCCACCAATCGGAATCAGGACATCGTCATCAGAAACTTCTGGTTCTCCATCCTCGCCAAAACCACCGCGTCCGCGACGACGGTCACGTCCTCGCCCACGGCCGCGGCCACGGCCATAGCCGCCACCGTCGCCGTTATCGTCAGAACCTTCGCCCTCGTCAGAGGATTCCGTCGATTCCGACTCTTTCGCTCCAGCGTCACTCTTCTCTGCAGCGGGACGGCGACGGCGAGGACGATCCCCCGCTGGCTTTTCTCCGTTTGCTGGGGCTTCCGAGGTCTGCTCGGCAGGCTTCGCAGCGCTTGAGTCTGCAGAAGTTGTGTCTGCACCCTTGTCGCCAAGGTCCGTTGAGACGACTCGACGCGGGGCGCGCTTCTTGGGGGCGGCAGCAGGCGTTTCGGTTGCCTCAGGGGTTGATTCTTGATTCTCTGAATCCACGTTTTCTCCTTTGTATACGCCGCGAGTGCGGCATCAGATTTGCCATCATCGGCTTCACGCTGTGCGGTCCGATGGAGCTTCAGCTCCCTCTGTCACGATGGACCCTCACGCCGTTGAACGAACGTGGCGTTGAAGTGATGGGGCGATCCGGAGCGCTAACTGGGGTCAGTCGGCGAGCGCCGGAACTTCTTCTACTGTAGCACCTCGCTCGTCGACAGTCAGCATGTGGCTGGTCCACTTGCCTCCCTGATGAGCGTCGACGAGCGCTGCAATATCGAGTCGCTGGCCAGGATCGGGACACAACACTAATACCGAGGGCCCAGCCCCAGACACGACAGCGGCATACCCCTTCGCCCGCAGCTTCTGCAGCAGTGCATCCGTATCTTTCATCGCGCTGGCGCGGTAGTTCTGGTGAAGGCGATCCTCTGTGGCTTCAAAGAGGAGCTCGGGGCTCTGAATCAGCGCAGCAATCAAGAGGGCAGACCTGGACAGGTTGAAAATTGCGTCCTTATGGGGAACCGTTTCGGGCTGAAGGCTACGCGCCAACTGCGTGGACATGCTGGCATCATCCGGGACTGCCACGACGAGAGAAACTCCCCGGTGAACACTGAGCTTCTTGTGCTTGGGGCCCTCGTCTGTCATCCAGGCGATGGTGAGTCCACCAAACAACGAGGGTGCAATGTTGTCGGGGTGCCCCTCCATATCGGTGGCCAGTGCCAGCAGCTCGGAGGCGGTGAACTCCGCAATTCCTTCGAGTAAACCCTGGGCTGCCATCACACCAGAGACGATCGCGGCTCCCGAGGAGCCCAGGCCTCGGCCGTGGGGAATCACATTGTGGGCAACGAGATGCAGCCCGGGCATTGCAATCTTCTTCGACGCGAAAGCGTGAGCCATCGACCGGGCAATCAGGTTGGTTTCATCTGTGGGGACTTCTCCCTCACCAACCCCCACGACCTCGACCGTGACCCCCGGGGTCTCGACGACTGTGGCAGTCAGGTGATCATGAATAGTCAGCGCCATACCCAAGGTGTCAAAACCGGGACCGAGGTTTGCTGTTGTTGCGGGGACCTCGACAACGACGCTGCGGCCCAGGGGTGGAGTCTTACTCATGCGCCAGCCTTCAATCCCAGAACGTCAGCAATGTGTCCCACATCAACGGGAACTTTCGTGGGCTCCGCTTCCGAACCATCCACGTTCTTCAACGCCCACTGGGGATCTTTCAATCCGTGACCGGTGACGGTCAAGACCGCAGTGGCACCCTTTTCCAAAGCGCCAGCTTCAGCCCGTTCGAGTAGGCCTGCGACGCTGATCGCTGAGGAGGGTTCAACAAAGATGCCGACTTCTTTAGCCAAAATCTTGTGCGCCGCAAGAATTCCGGCGTCGTCAATGGCGCCAAAGTAGCCGTTGCTGTCTTCTCTCGCGGCAAGCGCCAGGTCCCAGGAGGCAGGGTTACCGATTCGAATCGCCGTCGCGATGGTGTCGGGGTTTTTCACGCGCTCCCCCGTGATGAATGGCGCGGAACCTGCCGCTTGGAAACCAAACATGCGCGGCAATACCGACACTCGACCGCGGGAAGCTTCTTCCTTATATCCGCGGTGGTATGCCGTGTAGTTTCCGGCGTTGCCCACAGGCAGGAAGTGATACTCGGGTGCTCGTCGCAGGACGTCCATGACCTCGAAGGCCGCGGTCTTTTGTCCCTCAATCCGGTCGTTATTGACAGAATTCACCAGGTGGACGGGGTAGTTCTCCGCGAGGTCACGCGCGATATCGAGACAGTCATCGAAGTTTCCAGCCACCTGCAACACGTGGGCGTTGTGGATGACGGCTTGGCTGAGTTTGCCCATGGAAATCTTTCCATCGGGCACCAGGACCGCAGCGGTCATGCCCCCATAGGCGGCGTACGCTGCCGCTGAGGCCGAGGTGTTTCCTGTGGATGCGCAGATGACTGCCTTGGCGCCGTGCTCTTTTGCCTTCGAGACGGCCATCGTCATGCCGCGGTCTTTGAACGACCCCGTCGGGTTCATGCCCTCGAACTTCACAAAAACGCGAAGCCCCGTCATCTCGGACAGGCGATGAGCTTCAATCAGCGGGGTTCCCCCCTCACCCAGAGAGACCACCGGGGTCTGAGCGCTGACATCAAGACGGTGGGCGTATTCGTGAATGACGCCGCGCCACTGCCGGGATCCCGCGCGATGACGCAGACCCACCGGTCGGTTGAAGCCAAATAACGCCATCTGAACTATCCCTCTACTCGCAACACACTGGACACACTCAACACCACAGGATTCTTCTCGAGAGCAGCAATCGTGGTGTGCGTGCTTTCTTCCGAAGCTAGGTGGGTCTGAATAACCAGCGTAGCGGTCTGGCCTCCGACTTCCTCAGTGGTGGCAACGCTCTGGTGGAGCGTTTCGACCGAAACCTGGTGTTCGCTAAAGACACCCGCAATTGCGGCGAGGACACCTGGCTGGTCTGCGACCAGCAGCGTGATCTGCAAACGGCTCTCCACGTGCGCAAGAGGAATTCCGGGCAGATCAGCGTGGGTACTCTCCCCGACTCCCGGTCCACCGACAACGTGACGTCTGGCAGCAGAAACGATGTCGCCCAAGACGGCGGACGCGGTTTCCGCTCCCCCGGCTCCGGCGCCGTAAAACATCAGGGGTCCGGCAGCTTCTGCTTCGACATACACAGCATTGTTCGCACCGCGCGCTGCAGCCAACGGGTGGCTGCGGGGAATCAACGTGGGGTGCACCCGGGTGCTCACGCCTTCGATTCCGGTGTGGTTATCCACGCGCCTCTCACAAATTGCCAACAACTTGATGACGTGTCCGGAGCGTTTGGCGGCATCGATCTGCTGGGCACTCACCGTGGTGATGCCTTCTCGATACACGTCGCCGAGCGGCACTGCCGTGTGAAATGCCAGGGACGAAAGGATGCAGGCTTTTTGGGCGGCGTCGAACCCTTCGATATCTGCTGTCGGGTCCGCTTCGGCATACCCCAACTCCGTCGCGGCTGCGAGTGCTTCGTCGAACCCGAGACCCTTGGTGTCCATCTCGTCCAGGATGTAGTTGGTCGTGCCATTCACGATTCCCATGATCTTGGTCACGTGATCTCCGGCAAGTGAATCCCGCAGAGGCCGAATAATCGGGATGGCGGCAGCGACTGCGGCTTCGTAGTACAGCTGCGCGCCCACTTTGGCTGCGGCGTCGAAAAGCTCAGGCCCGTGCTCCGCCAGGAGCGCCTTATTGGCAGTGATGACGTCAGCACCCGAGGTGAGTGCTTCGAGGATGAGCGTCCTGGCAGGTTCGAGTCCGCCCATGAGTTCCACCACAATGTCGGCGCCCACGATCAAGGAATGCGCATCTGTGGTGAGCAGCTCTTTGGGCAAGGCAACCGAGCGCGGTGCAGAAATATCACGGACCGCGACACCGATCAGCTCTAACCCGGCCCCCGATCGCGAACCGAGCTCGCTGGCATTGTCGAGAAGTCGGTGGGCAACCTGGGCGCCCACGGTGCCGCCACCGAGTACGGCAACGCGCAACTTTCTATAGTTCTCTCGCATTGACCTATCCCTGACCTCTCGATAGTCCCTGATCTCTGGATAACACATCGGACACGGTTTCCCCGGCCACCATCAGAGTCGAGGTACCCCCCGACACCGCGACGACCGGAGGTCGGCCCACGACGTTGTAGTTGCTCGCTAGCGAATAGCAATACGCGCCCGTGGCAGCAACAGCAAGGACATCACCGGGGTGCACATCACCTGGCAGGTAATCCGCGTTGACAACGATGTCTCCGCTTTCGCAATGCTTACCCACGACGCGGACCAGGGCCGGTGCGGCATTGGATGCTCTAGTAGCGAGGCGGGTGCTGTAGTGAGCGCCATACAGCGCCGGTCTCGCGTTATCGCTCATTCCCCCATCCACGCTGACATAGAGCCTGGTGGCAACATCGTCCCCGTTGTGCACCTCCACAGGTTTCGTGACACCCACCGAATACAGCGTGACGCCTGCGGGCCCCGAAATTATCCGGCCCGGCTCGAACGCCAAGTCCGGCATCGGAATCCCGCGAGCGCTCGTAAGGTCAGCGACGTGATCGACAATTGCACTCAAGAGATCTCCGACATCCATGGGCTGATCAGCTTCGGTGTAGGCAATTCCAAAGCCGCCACCCAAGTTCAGCGTGAGGCTCTCCCCCTCGAGAAGAACTCGCTGGTAGGCATCCACCATGCGGGTCGCTGCCTCAAGAAAACCTTCAGTGCGGAAAATCTGTGACCCAATGTGGGAGTGCAACCCCACAAAATCGAGATGGCTGGCCTCGCGCAGTGACGCTACGAGGTTGATCGCTTCATCGGGCGAGAGACCAAACTTTTGATCCTCCCGCGCAGTCGCGAGGTAGTCATGGGTATCCGCGTGAACCCCCGTATTGACCCGGACCATCACCTTCTGGCGAACATCGTGTGTGCGAGCACACTCTTGGATGCGCTCGGCCTCAATCGGTGCATCGATCACGATGCACCCCACTCCTGCTGCAATCGCCTGTTCGAGCTCCGCTACTGACTTGTTGTTGCCCTGGAACTCAAGATGACCGGGCTCAGCTCCACCGGCAAGCGCAATCGCCATCTCACCACCACTGGCCACGTCGAATCCCAAGCCCGCTGAATTAATCCAGGAGACAACGTGACCGGAGATGAAGGACTTTGAGGCGTAATACACGCTGCCGGTGATCCCGTGTGCATCGCACGCGTCAGTCACGGCGCGCTGCACGCTGCGCGCCCGGGCGACCAGGTCGTCCTGGTCGAAAACATAGAGCGGGGTTCCGTACTCTTCGACTAGGTCCGTGACAGGGACTCCACCGACCTCGAGAATTCCGTCGTCGGCGCGGTGCATGCTGGCAGGCCAAATTCCCGAATGGAGAGCATTCGGGTCAGCTGGCGACACCAGCCAGGCTGGCGCTAGCGAATGAGACACACCATCACCTCACGTGTTGCAGTAGTCGTGTGAGGCGAGCGAACCCGGATTGGTCCCTGAAGCCTCCACCAGGATAGCGAATTGGCCCGCGCGGGCAAGAGCTACATCCGCTCAGGAGCGCTCACTCCCAGCATGGCCAATCCATTGCGCAACACCTGGCCGGTTGCGTCATTGAGCCACAGGCGCGTGCCATGCACTGGCTCTATCGGGTTGTCGCCCTGAGGGGATACTCGACACGCGTCGTACCAGCGGTGATAGACGCCCGCAACTTCCTCCAGATACCGTGCCACACGGTGCGGCTCCCGGAGCTCCGCAGATTG
>JABJAO010000070.1 GCA_018666065.1 Microbacteriaceae bacterium
GAACCACGGCTCCGTCTCGTGGATCGCTACCTCGTGGCGGCGTTGGATGCACGAATCACCCCCATCCTGTGCATCACGAAGACCGACCTAGCCTCAGGGGATGAGCTTCGCCGCTACGTCATGGATGCAGGCGTCACTGTCATCGAGCGGTCACCGGAAAACCCAGCACACGATGAGATTGCAGAGTTACTCAAAGACCACATCACTGTTGCGGTAGGCCATTCAGGGGTGGGCAAATCGACACTGGTTAATGACCTTGTGCCCGGCGCTGATAGGGCCGTGGGAGATGTGAACGAAGTAACCGGCCGTGGTCGACACACGTCATCATCCAGCCAAGCGCTTCGGATTCCCGAGGGCGGCTGGGTTATTGACACCCCGGGTGTGCGCAGCTTCGGGCTGGGGCACGTGAGTAAGAGCGCAATCGTCGAAGGCTTCGAGGAACTCCTCCCTCACACCTTGCAGTGCCCTAAGGGATGCCCCCATCTCGCGGAGTCTGGCGAGTGCACCCTGACGCAGGCTCTGAATGATGGCATCCTGAGCGAAACCGAACAGGCGAGGGCTCACTCCCTGCAACGGTTGATGGCAACTCTGCAGGAAGGCCCTGAACACTCGGCTTCCTAAGCGGTTCATCCCTCTGGCTCTACTACGCTCGAGGACGTGCCCACCTTCACACTTGAGGACGACCTTGCGCTAGCTCGTGTGGCCATCGCCCAGGCTGACTTGGTGTCTCTCGCGCGTTTCCGCGCACAAGACCTTGTGATCACAACCAAGCCCGATCGCACACCCGTCACCGATGCTGACAAGGCGGTGGAGGCGATCATTCGACGCACCCTCGAGGCATCCCGCCCTGGCGATGACATTTTGGGTGAAGAAATGGGTGTCACATCAGAAACGACGGGCGCACAGAAGGGTCGCCAGTGGATCATCGACCCCATTGATGGAACTGCCGGGTTCCTCCGTGGACTGCCCATCTGGGGAACATTGGTGGCTCTTGCTATCGATGGCACACCCCTTGTCGGTGCTGTCAGCGCACCAGCATTGGGCACGCAATGGTGGGCGGCGAAGGGGCTAGGCGCCTGGACGACAACCGCCGGGGACCGAAAGAAAACCCCGCTCGAGGTGAGCGGGGTTAAGGCCCTGTCTGATGCAACTGTGTCCTATAACAGTCTTCCTCAGTGGGTGGACGATGGTCGCGGTGACGCCCTCGACGCGCTCGCCAGAGGGGCGTGGCGTTCTCGTGCGCTGGGCGACTTCTGGTCCTACATGTTGGTCGCTGAGGGCCACCTCGACATGGCCGGGGAACCAGATCTCCAGCCCTACGATATGGCGGCGATTGTGCCCATCGTCGAGGAAGCCGGCGGCCGGTTTAGCTCCCTCGATGGGGAGAACACAATCTGGTCCGGAAGTGCACTGGCAACAAATGGGCTGATCCATGACGAGGTCCTCGGAATTACCGCACGGAGCACGGCATGACCACTCGCGCGGCAATGGCGATAGTGGCAATGACCGCGGTCCTTGCCACGGGATGCACGTCGGCTACTCCCCAGGGCAGTACCGATGAGCTGCCAGAGGGCACCATCGCACTGTTCGATTTGTCGCTGGGAGATTGCCTCAATGACGCAAGCGTTCCCCTGCGTGCCGACATGACCGATGTCCCCCGCGTTGCGTGTGAGGAGCCCCACGATTCCGAACTTTTTGCCATTCTCAGCATCGAGGGTTCGGTGTTTCCTGGGGAAACAGGGCTAGTCAGCGAGGGCCAAGAGAGATGCGCCAGGGCTTTTGGTGATTTCGTGGGCATTCCTTTTGGCAGCTCAACCTTGGACTTCCGGTTCTACTACCCGACGGCCAGCAGCTGGGCGCAGGGCGATAGAAGTATCTACTGTGTGGCTTTTGATCCGGGCTTGAAAGTAGCGGGCACACTTCTGGGTGCCCAAAGGTAGGAGAATTCAGCTATGACTACACCATCGATTGTTGTCTTGGGTAACGCCAATGTTGACCTCACCACGTACGTTCCCCACGCCCCAGCTGAAGGCGAGACTGTCCTCGGCCATGGCTTCAGCATGGGCATGGGTGGCAAGGGAGCAAATCAAGCGGTAGCGGCCTCGCGGGCGGGTTCGGAAGTTGCCTTCATTGGGCGACGGGGAGACGACTCATTCGGCCAGATGATTTACGATTCGCTCCACGCCGAGGGTCTCCACCTCGAACACCTCGTCCAGGTTCCCGGGGCCTCTGGGAACGCCACCATCTACGTTGAAGATTCTGGCGCCAACAGAATTGCCGTATTTCAGGGGGCATCCGCGACGATCACTCCAGAGGATGCTCGGGCGTCCGTCGCTTCTCTCGAGGGCGCAGGCTACTTCGTGTCGCAGCTTGAAGGACGCCAGGACGTTGTGCTGGCTGGGCTGCAGGAAGCATCGGCCCGAGGGATGGTCTGTGTACTCAACACAGCTCCGTATTCACCGCTCCTACCGGGGGTACAAGAGAGTACCGACTGGTTGATTGCCAACGAAGTGGAAATGCAGGGCCTTCTTGCAGAAGCGGGGCTTCCCACGGAGGTTGATCTTCCCCCTGAGGACTTGATGTCCCTGATTCCTGGGTGGTCTCAGACGCTGGGCTGCGATCTTGTCCTGACATTGGGTTCACAGGGTGCACTGGGCTATCACCACGAGTCAGGGGCTGTCTTTGTCGCAGCGCCCACGGTGACAGCTGTCGATACCGTCGGCGCTGGAGACTGCTTTGTGGGCTACTTCGTATCTCTCATGAGCTCCGGGCTTACCTGGGAAGAAGCTCTCCGAGGTGCCGTTCACGCAGCGTCTGAGAGCGTTCAGACAGCGGGAGCTCAATCGTCATACCCCGTGCGCGCGGACGCTCAACGATTTAGAGCTCTCGCTTCCGAGAGCTAGAGCTCCACAGCGCACCGATCGTGGAGATGCCGGGAATCGAACCCGGGTCCACTACTCCGAACCACAGTCTTCTACGGGCGTAGCTTATGACACCGTTCTACTCGGCCCCGCTCTTTGTCACAAGCACCTAGCGCGACAGGCCCAGCGTCAGAAAAAGTCCCGATAACCCCTGACACCCAGGTCATCAGCAAGCCTTCTAAACGACGCCAGGAACTGAACCGAAGGCTAATTCAGACTGACGGACTTGTCCGCTGCTTAGGCAGCGAGAGCGAAGTCGGTGCGCTTTGTATTGGCACCTATAGTGTGCAGAGGACATTTACGAGTTGACTCTGCATTCTCGGCCCGCTTCTCTGTGGACACACAAGCAATGTCGAAACCGATCATCCCCATGGTCCTTCACTCCTTCGCAGGAGAGAAGCGTGGTGGTGCGCTGTGGAGTTACCTTGTTGCGAATGCTCTCTCGAGCACCCATAACTATACGTCCCGTGGCTATGAAGTAGCTAGAGGTGCAGGGAGCCTGCGGACTCGAGAGTCCATCAGCGCAAAAACAAGAGCCAGGCTGACAAGCCCCACCGCAACGACCGCCGCAACGGCAAACGCATCGTGGTAGCGCGCGCTTTGAGTCAGGGTCTCTTCCTCTGCGAGTACGAAAAAGAATGTTGAGAGCGCTGCTGCAAGACCAATCGCAGTGCCAATACGTTGACCTACTTGGGCCAACGATCCCGCAAGTCCACCTTGAACCGCCGGAATATCTTCCAGCATCAGCGTTTGGTTGGGCGATATCACCGCACCTCCGCCAGCTCCGGCCAGCATCATTCCGAGTGCCACTGCGATAGGCATGAGGGGGTCGGGGACAACAAACGTCGACAAGACCACGAGCCCAAAACCACCAAGGACAGCAAGGAGGCCGACGACGACCAGCGGCCGACCCCGTTTATGAACGACTTTTCCGCTGCGATATGACGTATACGCGGATATCAGAGCAAAGGGAATGGTAACCATTCCTGCAACAACCGGGGAGAAACCCAGGCCCTGTTGCAAAAACAGAGTCAGCACGATGAAGGTCGCGGGAAGAGCAGCGAAGTAGAAACTCGAGATAAGAATTCCGTTTCGGAACGTCGAAATCTTGAACAAGTCGAAGTCAATAATCGCAACCTTGCCGCGAGCAAGGTATGCCCTTTCCCAGATCAGAAAGAGACCACCGGCAATGACCATCACGACAAGCCACCACCAGCGCGCAGGGTCATCAACCCGTGTTCCAGTGGTCAACACAAAGGGAAGCATCAACGAGAACGTGGTGATGCCCAGAAGAGCAGTACCCACAAGGTCAAAATCTCGCACAGCTCCCGAATTGTCCTGACCCTTTGGCAACAGGCGAAAGGCCATCACAAACGCCAGGATTCCCAAGGGGATATTCATGGCGAACAGCAAACGCCAACCAAAATCGTCCCCACCGACCCCCACGAGGATGCCACCGAGCGTGGGGCCAAAGGCCGTGGACAGCCCAATTACCGCTCCGAAAACACCGAAGGCTTGGCCGCGTTCCTTGCCCTGGAATAGCTGTTGGACCAGTCCCAGCACTTGGGGCATCAAAATTCCCGCGGCAAAGCCTTGAAAAATGCGCGCGGCAATCAACAACTCGATGGTGGGGGCGAGCGTGCCCGCGACGCTCGCCGCCGTAAACAGCGTCAACCCCAGCAGGAACATGAAACGGCGCGAATACAGGTCCCCAATGCGGCCCGAGGGCACAAGCAAAAGACCAAACGCGAGGACGAAACCTGACAGCAGGAGCTGGACCTCTGTGGCGCCAGCGCCCAAAACCGAGCTGATTGCAGGAATGGCCACGTTGATCTTGGCAAGGTCCAAAATCGTGAGCGATGCGACGCCCACCGCCACACTGTAGGCGCGCCATCTGGTGCGATCACCAGAGAGATTGATGGGTTCTGTTACCGGAGGACCAGAGAGCTTCGACATGCTTACCTCAGCCTACGCCTCGTAGCTTTGCCCTAATCTCCAAGCTTCCGTCGTGTTGCCATCGCTCTCGCCGCTTCGCGATCATCTTGTTTTTTGCGCAAAGTCTGACGTTTGTCGTATTCCTTTTTACCCTTGGCCACGGCGATTTCCACTTTGGCTCTGCCATCGAGGAAATACAGCCTCAATGGCACCAGTGTGTAACCCCCCGCAGAAACACGATGGGAAAGCTTGGCGATTTCCTCCTTGTGGAGCAGGAGTTTGCGCTTTCGCCGAGGCGGATGATTCGTCCAGGTTCCCTCGTTGTATTCGGGAATGTGAACAGCTTCGAGCCACGCCTCCCCACGATCGATAGTCGCGTAGGCGTCAACCAGCGATGCGCGACCCTGTCGCAAAGACTTGACCTCTGTCCCGGTCAGGACGATGCCCGCTTCGTAGGTGTCCTCAATCAGGTAATCGTGCCGCGCCTTGCGATTGGTGGCCACCACCTTTTCGCCGTTTTCTCTCGCCATGGTGCCACCTCCTTTGTCATCGTCACCACAGACACCTCGCCAGCACCGTGCGGGCTGGACCAGCCCCACAGTCTAGCGTTCGGGGTGTTGGAGCCCCTAGAGCCACAAAAGAGGAGTTAGGCCCTCAGGTAGCGCGTAATCGAGATATAGGAGGCGACGATGGCCAGGCCAATTCCTGTGGCAAAAAGTAAGGGCATGGTCGCGAAAGCATCAGCGCTGGTGACAAACACCGTGGTGGGCAATGCGTCCATCAGGTACCCCTGCACGAAGAATCGCACGATGCCCCACACGGCGAGGGAGGCAAACGCTGCCCCGAGAGCCGCCGCCACAATTCCCTCCAAGACGAAGGGTGTCTGGATGAATCTGTTGGATGCCCCCACGAGGCGCATAATCGCCAGCTCACGTCGTCGAGAGAAGGCGCTGAGTCGAATAGTGGTGGCAATCAGAAGCGCTGCGGCTACAAGCATGAGCGAGGCAACCGCCACCGCCGTCAAGCTTCCTGCGTTGAGAAGGGCAAAAATCTGATCGAGATAACTTCGTTGGTCGATAACGCTCTCGACACCGGGGAGACCCGACACCGATTCGAAGATAAGTTCGCTTTGTTCAGGGTCAACCAGATTCACCCAGAACGTCTCGGGCAAGAGTTCAGGTGACACCAGGTCCACCACGGCGCTGTCTTTGAACTGTTCACGGAAGTTCTCATACGCCTGATCGCGATCTTCAAAATAGAAGCGTTCAACGTAGGGAGCCAATGTCGCTGACTCGAGCCGCTGCTCGATCGCGAGCTTCTGGTCGGGACTGGCAGCCTGCTGGTCGCACCCACCCAACGTGGAGAAGTCCGTACACATGTAAATAGCGACCTGGGCGCGATCAAACCAGAAGGACTTCATCTGATTGATCTGGGCCTGAAGCAAAATTGCTGTTCCCACGAAAGTAAGGGAGATGAAGGTCACCAAGATGATCGACACGACCATCGAAAAGTTGCGGGAAAGACCGGTAGCTACTTCTCGGAGGACAAACCCCAGTCTCACGCCCGCAACTCCCACGGGAACGGCGAGGCAATGTCATCGGGGTCAGACGTCGTATTCGCCCGAATCGGAGTGGGGTCGGCCACCGCCATGTCCGCGGTAATAACCGGGACCGGAGCTGTATCAAGCTCGCCGAGTGGAATAGCGCTGGTCTCGTAGCCGCCCTGACGCTCATCTCGAACAATTCGTCCGCCTGCGACTTCAATGACCCGGCGCTGCATTTGGTTCACAATTCCCGAATCGTGGGTGGCCATAATCACGGTCGTACCCGACGCATTGATTCGAGACAGGACGTTCATAATTCCGGCACTCGTCGCGGGGTCAAGGTTTCCAGTGGGCTCATCAGCAAGCATGATGGAGGGCTTATTCACTGCCGCTCTCGCGATTGCTACACGCTGCTGCTCGCCGCCGGAGAGCTCGTGAGGGTAATTCTTTGCCTTCGCGGCCAGCCCTACCGTCTGCAAAATGTCGGGGACTGCTTCGTGAATGAACCCGGCACTCTTCCCAATTACTCTCAAGGAGAAAGCGACATTGTCGAAAACTGTCTTTTGCGGCAGGAGGCGAAAGTCCTGAAACACGACTCCCAAGCTTCGCCGAAACTGTGGGACTTTCCGGCTCGGAATTCGGCGCAAATCCTGTCCCAAAACATGGACGTCACCAGAGCTCGGACGCTCCTCTTTGAGAATAAGACGCAAAAAACTCGATTTCCCTGATCCAGAGGCACCGACCAAGAAAACAAACTCTCCAGCACTAATGTCAACGCTCACATTACTCAGGGCAGGCTTGGGTGCGCCCCGATACATTTTGGAGACATCGTCAAACAGAATCATGGCTCTTAACCCTAGATTCGAGGCCGAGCCAAAGCCCCTTACGACACCCGGTCAGCGCTTTTGCGCCAGCGGATTCCCGCTTGCAAAAAACCGTCCAAATCGCCGTCAAAAACGGCGCTGGGGTTGTTCACTTCATACTCAGATCGAAGGTCTTTGACCATTTGGTAGGGGGCGAGAACGTAGCTGCGCATCTGGTCACCCCAACTGGCCGTGATGACGCCTGCGAGCTCTTTCTTCTTTGCCGCTTCCTCTTCTCGTTGCAGAAGAAGAAGCCGACTTGTGAGCACCCGTAGCGCTGCGGCGCGGTTTTGAATTTGGCTCTTTTCGTTCTGGCAGCTCAC
>JABJAO010000035.1 GCA_018666065.1 Microbacteriaceae bacterium
ATGATTCGAGACATCCTGGTCAATGACATCCCCTGGGTGGTCTCCAGTTACCAGCTCTATGCCATCATCGCGTTTGCCGGCGGTTGGGTGGTCTGGGGTTTGGGTGCTCTGGGTATGGCACCGGTGGTTGCTGTGGCGCTGGGGGCTGCACTCACAATTCTTCTGCGGATTCTCGCCATCGTCTTCAATTGGCGTTTGCCGCAGTGGCGCTTAGGAGAGAATCAGGGTTAGGTGCACTCGATGGTAGCGCTAAGTTTTTCCGCCATGACCTCGTCCCCAGAAATTACCGCCGCTCACGCTTCATTCGTCGAACCTGTCGGCGACGTGGAGCAGGGTGAGGCGTGACTCTCACCCAATCTGGAATTCCTATGGCGCAGATGATTCCCTGCGGTGACCGATCAGGAAGACCACAATAAGAATCTCCCTGTCGGAGACCTCATAGACGATGCGGTAATCCCCCACTCTCACCCGATATCCATCACTCTGGATACACTGCCCTCATGCGCACAATCGTGGGTCTCACCCGCTACACCGTTTTTGTTCCCGCCATTGCCTCGATTCTGGGGGCACTACTGCTCATGGCCCAGGGATCGATCGCCGTAGTTGTTGCCATGATCAATTCCGTGGTCTCGCAGACACCGCTGAAAGACGTCATCGTCGAGGTGTTGACCGCTGTCGATGCGATCTTGCTCGGCACCGTGTTGTTGGTGATTGGCTATGGGCTCTACGAACTCTTCGTCGACACCGAGATCAAAGTTCCCATCTGGCTTCAAATTCGGGACCTCGACGATCTCAAATCAAAGCTCATTGGCGTCGTGGTCGCGATCATTGCCGTCGTGTTCGTCGGCGTGCTGGTGGATTCCACCCGCGCAGGTGACGTCCTCGCCTATGGTGCCGGCGCCGGCGCCATCGTCCTAGGGCTTGGGGTGTTTGCCTGGGCAACGCGCAAGAAGCCCTCGGCCGACTAAACCACCGAGCACTCCAGGAGTCACCATGGCGCGCGTCATCCTCCCAGGGGCAACGATTGTTCTTCTCGCAGGGCTTGCACTCATGACCTACTTTGTCCTCGCCGGAACGACAGTCGACGACGAGGGGTTCGTGGTGGAGCCGTTCTGGGCTTGGGGATTGGGTATCTGGCTCGTCATTCTGAGCATCGGTGGCTATGCCCTCTGGGGGTTAGTAAAACTCATTACCTGGTTGCGATCCCGCGAATAAAGACCGGCCTAAATCGGTCTGCGGTCGACCTTGGGATCAGAGAGCGCGTGAGTGCTTCGCTCATAGGTGTGGGTCGGGGTGACTAGGCGATCACCATAAAGCCAAGTGCAGCCGCAGTGCCCGGTTGATTTCCGTCATAAGGCCATCGGAGAGGACCACCGATGTAGGGCTAATATGTCGGACATCGACAGACCTGACCTGTTCGGCTTGAGCAATGCTGGCCTGCGGAAGTTTGGATTCAGACTGCGCAATAGCCACCTGGAAGGGATAGGGCTGATGGTCTCGAGAGGTGAGCGGCACCACGGTGACGATGCCCTGGCGATTCATCCACGCCACCTCGTTAGCCCCGTCGTTCGAGACAACGACAGCTGGCCGACGCTTTTCCTGCTCACTACCCTCGCCGACCCCCAGATCGACCCACACGATGGTTCCCCGAGGGAGGCTCACGACTGGGGTTCCTCGCCTAGTCCATCGCCAACGACACCGTCCCAATTGCCGTCATGGTCAGCGAAAGCACGCGCATAGTCGGCCTTCAGGGTGTCGACCCGCCAGACCTGCAATGCCTCCGTCAGGGCCGCAGAGCGGGATCGGTATCGACCATCGCTGACTTGCTGATCAAGAAAGGTCAACAAGTCATCGGGAATATTCGCACTAAACTTCATACTTTCCATAATACTGAGCATTGAGCGAGCATGCCAGAGGCCACAAGTCACCGATGCCGGGAAGCGCTCAATCGTGATCTGGCCACCACAATCTGGCCTGTGGACAGCTAACCTCGTGCGCATCGTCGCTACCATCAAGGGATGGAACCTCTTCGCATTGGGATACTGGGGGCTTCGCGCATTGCCCCGGAAGCCCTCTTCGCTCCCGCATCCCACACTGGAGATCGCCTGGTCGCTGTTGCAGCGCGCGATCGCAGCAAAGCCGAGGCTTACGCCGCGGAGCACGCAATCGAGAGAGTTCTCGATGATTACCGCGCCGTTATCGATGACCCCGACGTTGAGGTTATCTACAACCCCTTGGCCAATGGACTGCACGCCCCCTGGAACATCGAGGCCCTGCGGGCTGGCAAACATGTTCTGAGCGAAAAGCCCTCAGCGAGCACTGCGGCGGAAGCACAGAGGGTTCAGGAAGTCCAACGCCAGAGCGCTGCACTGTTCATGGAGGCATTTCACTACCGGTATCACCCGGTCATGGAGCGCCTGGTCGAACTCGCAACCTCGGGCGAAATAGGTACCATCTCCCACGTCGAGATCGTGATGGGTTTTCCACTCACACGCCCGGAGGACCCCCGGTGGAATTTTGACCTTGCAGGCGGGTCCCTCATGGACGTCGGCTGCTACGCCATCCATGCTCTTCGCACGCTCTCCACAGCGTTGGGTGGAACACCCACCGTCGAGGGAGCTTCCGCAGTTCTCCATGACGTAGATGAGCGCGTCGATGCTGAACTCACGGGCGATCTCACCCTCGCCGACGGTGTGACCGGGCACTTTCTCTCGAGCTTCTACCTCCCCGAGATGACGTTTACCCTGCAGCTGCGAGGTTCTGATGGTGAGGCCTTCGCCCACAACTTCTGTAAAGCCGGGCTCGATAACCGCATCACCATCACGCGCGGGGGCGAGTCACGCGTGGAACACCACGGGGACCGCAGCAGCTATACCTACCAGCTCGAAGCGTTCGGCAGACATGTTCGCCAGGGGGCGCCCATTCACTCGGATGCAAGCGATGCTGTGCACCAAGCGATGATTATGGATGCGTGCTACACCGCGGCCGGGCTTCCACTGCGCCCCGAGTCACACATCGCCTAAGAGCTAGACAGCCCGCCTGCGACGAAGAACTTCGTCAATATTGAGCTTCTCCAGCTTCTTCTGGGGCGTTTCTTCCCGGCTTTCCAGCTGCGAGACGACGGCGAGGCCTTCACCCTCAAAGTCTTCGGGTCGACTCTCCAGTGCTTTGGCCCTGGCGGCACGAACAAGCTCGTCGTGACTGGGAAGTGGGGTCTGCTCCGCGAACGCCTTATGCGCCAGAGGCTCCGGAAGAGCGGGGGGTCGCCACGCGGTTTCCGCAGGAGCGCTGGTGGTTCTCACGACACTGCTGGCATGCGCGGATGCCACGGCTGCGGATTGGGCTTTGGTCACCCGGTTTACCCGACTCAAAATGGCAAACGAGATGGTGCTGAGCGTGCTGGAGGCCCAAATCACCTGGAGTGGCCAGGCTGCGAGGTACGCGGTGACCGCCGAGGTTACACCGACCAGAAGCATCAGCGAAAACACCTGCTTGGTGCGCCGTCTGCGCTCTGCGACGGTGAGAACGGGGGAGGCCATAATCTTCAGCTGGCGCTGCGCTTCTTTTTCTTTGCGCGCAATGGAGCGAGCGTGAAGCTCAGCTTTGATCTCCGCGGAGACCTCGGAGGTGTTGGCAAGCAATCGCAGAGTTTGGCCCAGCCGAGCCGCATTTCGCTCCGTGGCGAGATACTCACTGCGCTTGAGCCACAGGGGAATCAAATAGACCAACCAGAGTGCTGCGGCCATAAGCAGCAGCAGGGTTGTTCCTGACGTTTCCACGGGCTCTAGGGTACGAGGCAACGGGCGCAAAACCCCGGATTGGCGCGCTATGCCTAGCGTGGGGGCAGAGACATCGGATTTCTCGCTTTGACCCAATCCAACTCAGGAATTGTCGACACCCCGGCTGGCACAGCGCCTTTCTCAAAGCGGGCGAGAACCCCGGTGGGAACTTCTTCTGCCACGAGGGCAAAACAGAAATGATCCGCCCATTTCCCATCAATGTGGATGTAGCGCCGGCGAAATCCCTCGTAGCGAAACCCCAGTTTCTCCACCACTCGCAGGGACGCCGTGTTTTCTGGCCTCACACACACCTCCATGCGGTGAAGACCCTTCTCGAAGAAGAGGTAATCCGTCGCCAGTGCAACCGCAACCGGGGTGAGGCCCTGTCCAGCAGCGCTCTTGACCACCCAATAGCCCAGGGACGCAGACGAGAGTGACCCATAGGTAATTTGGGAAACATTAAGCTGTCCCACCAGCTGATGGTCCTGAATCAGGACCATGGGCAGGGCCGAGCCCTGCTTGGCAGCCTGCAGCAGGCTTCGAATACTGCTCTTGGCATCGCTGCCACCCAGACGGATCAGCGGGGTGGTGGCTTCCCAGGGGCTCAACCACGCCCGGTTATCACTCAGCGCCCGTTCCATCGCACGGGCATCGCGCACGCGAACACCGCGCACCGTGACCAGCCGGTGGTGGAGTGTGGGGAGGGCCGCCATTAGACGGTGCTGGAGAAACTCTTCAACCAGGAGACAAAGTCGGGACCGAGGTCATCGCGGGATGCCGCGACCTGAACAATTGCCTTGAGATAGTCCAGGCGATCCCCCGTGTCATACCGGCGCCCCGTGAATACGACGCCAAAGACCCCTCCGCTAGCGTCACTGCCCGCGAGGGTGTTCAAAGCATCCGTGAGTTGGATCTCTCCCCCGGAGCCAGGCTGTGTCGCCTCGAGGACCGGGAAGACCTCGGGTTGAAGGACGTAGCGTCCGATCACGGCGAGCCTGGAGGGCGCATCCTCGGGCTGTGGCTTTTCCACCAGTCCCGTAATGCGCACAACATCGTCCTCATCTGTTGGCTCAACGGTGGCGATGCCATACAGGTGAGTGTGACTGGGGTCGACCTCCATCAGCGCCACCACGCTGCACTGGCGCTGATCGTGTACCTCGATCATGCGCTCCAACAGAATGTCACGGTGGTCAATCAGGTCATCTCCGAGTAGCACCGCAAAGGGTTCCATCCCCACATGCATTTTGGATCGCAGCACCGCGTGGCCCAGACCCAGCGGGTCGAGCTGGCGCACGTAGTGCATGTTGGCCAGGTGGGTCGAATACAAAATCTCTTGGAGTCTGCGCTTATCGCCCTTTTTTTCCAGGAGCGCTTCGACCTCGGTTGCGCGGTCAAAGTGGTTCTCCAGCGCGTTCTTGTTGCGCCCGGTAATCATCAGCACATCGTGCAAGCCGGCCTGAACTGCCTCTTCAACGACGTACTGGATGGCAGGTTTATCGACCACCGGAAGCATTTCCTTCGGCATGGCCTTGGTGGCAGGCAAGAACCTGGTTCCCAGGCCTGCCGCCGGGATCACTGCTTTGGTAATGGGCATCCACTTATCGTAGTGCGGAGGCTTACACTGGGGGAATGCTCGAGGCCTCGCACCCCAGTAAGGCCGCTTTGCGCGCCGAAATCCGGGAGCGACGCCGCATCATGACCCCCCTGGAGCGCGACAAGGCCGAAGATCTGCTTCTGACCGCCATGATTCGCGTGGTCGACGAGCGCGTGGCGGGTCGAATCGCCTGCTATATCTCCACTCCTGATGAGCCTCCCACCACGAAGTTCCTCGCCTGGGCACTGAGTCAGGGGCTGGAAATTCTGGTTCCCGCAGCGCGCGAAGATGGCCTGATGGACTGGGTCGCCTACAGCGAGGGCGATGAGTTCACCCAGGATGACCTCGGGCTCCCGGTTCCCGAAAACACCACATATGGGCCGATCGTGCTCTCCCAAGTCGACCTGATCTTTGTCCCCGCTGCCTCCGTTGCCGCATCCGATGGCATGAGGCTTGGCTGGGGTCGCGGGTATTTTGACCGCGCCCTGGGCGCTCTGCAACACGAAGCACCCACCTACGCAGTGGTCTATGACCACGAAGTGGTCGAGGATGTCCCCCGCGAGATCCACGATCAAGCGGTCAAAGGCGCCGTCACGCCAACCCGAATTCTGACCTTCCCCTCAGGCTCCTAAGGAACCCATGCCTACGTATTCCTATCGCTGTACCGCGTGTGATGTCGCTTTTGATATCCAACAGGAGTTCACCGACGACTCGTTGACCACCTGTGAAGCGTGTGGTGGCGCACTGCGCAAACTATTTTCTGCCGTGGGAGTCACATTCCAGGGCTCTGGCTTTTATCGCACGGACTCCCGGGCGGAGGCCACGAAAGCCTCCTCAAGCTCGACTACCTCCACGGAAAAGAAATCAGGCGATAGTAAGCCTGCTGCTGCGCAAAGCACCTCGAGCGGAACTTCGACGGGCACCCCGGCGGCGTCCACGACCTAATAGTGCGGCGGTTTGTCCGCTTTCAAGCGGTCATCGTTGGCCCGGGAATCCTCCAATGCCTCCCTCGCAGAGGGCTCTTCGCCTTGACCCTGCGCAGGTTCAGTGCGAACTCGGCGACCCGTCAGCTTGGTGACCTTGGGGCTCGAGGCGTCTGAGCCTTCAGCGGGCATCGGCTAACTGGGTGTCTGCTCGATCAAGACCCACCAGAACACCAATCCGGCGAGCAACCTCATCAGGCTGGGTGAAAAGCTCCAACGCGTAGGCGCGGACGTAGTGCCATCCCGACCGCGCAAGAGCCTGCGGCCTCGCGCGCAGAGCATCGCGCACCGGCATCGACATGAGGGAGGGGTCGGTATCCAGCGCGATGCAGTAGCCGCCATAGTGGGCCACCAGCGGAATCACGCCCTGGTAACCCAGTTCCACCGTCATCCCCAGTGCTTCGAGGCGTTTGGCAAGGTCCACAAGCAGCGGGTCTGGTTCCGAATCATCGTCACGGACCATTGCCGGCCGCTCCACCAGATGCAACACATCTCCCAGTGCCCGCGTCGTCGGGCTCAGACGCTCATCGCGCAGGTCCTCCACTGCCACACAGGTGATGACCCGCAGATGACGCCTTGCGCTGGTGAAGACGCCGGCGAGCAACCGCTCGCCGCCATCTCGCGACAGGGGCCCCAGGTCGCTCAGCACTCGACCGTGGGGTGTTCGTCCATACCCCAGAGAGAAAATGACCCGGTCGCGGGTGAACCCCCGGGCCTGCTCGAGCGTGGCAACGATGAAGGGTTCGTGGGACTCCGCGGTGATGAACTGGGCCAGTTCCGAGCGCGATTGCGCAGCCAAGGACAGCGCTTCGTGCACCCTGGCGGCATGCGTGGCGCTGGCAGTCACGACCATGAGGGATTCTGTGGGCCTGGTTACCGCGTGATCCATCACGTGATCCACCGCAGCCTTCAGTTCGGCCTCGACGCTTTCGACAATTCCGGTCCGCGAATCGGGCATACCGTGACCGTCTTCGAGGTGGTCAACCACCAGTGAGGGGTGCCCGAGGTAACTGCCAGCCCACGGGGTAGTGCGCATGCGACCGCCATAGAACGCGGTGTTGACCACGCGGGCGAGGTCGTCGCCGCTCGCCCGGTAGTTCCTGGTCAACGAGACCGTGGGGAGCAGGGTGGAGAGTTGGGCGAAAAGAGAATCTTCGTGTCGTGCATCGCAGTCGATCTCTGCGCTGCCTGATTCGACGCGCATACCGAGAGTGAAATCGGTGGGCGTTTGGGAGACCGGGTCCCCCACCGCGACAATCTCGGGGGCCCGCCGCACGGCTCCCACCGATTCCGCGACACTCAGCGCGCCCGCGTCCATCACGACCACCACGTCACAGCGAACAGTGTCGGGCATGTGGTGCACGTCGTAGGGGGTCGCGATCCACACGGGAGCCAACGCTTTGGCGAGGTGGGGAGCCAGGGACGTCAGACTGTGCAGGCTCGCCGTTTGATTGGTCAAAATCTTCTTCAAGTCGGCCGCTTCGTCAGGCCAGTCCATCAGTCCGAGTGACCACCGCTCCGCCAACTGCCAGGCCAGCAACTGCGCGTTACCTCCGGCGTGGGCTTCATCTACGAGGCGGAAATCTGCTTCGAGGCGAACCAACACGTCTTTATCGGAGCCCAGCAGCGCTTCCTCTTTCTCGAGGATGGTGTCGAGGGCCCCACGCCACCACGCCAGTTCGAGTTCTTGCGCCACTGTTTCGCCCTCGATGTGACGGGTTGCAAGGTCTTCCACGAGCGGGCCTAAGTGCATCTCGTCGAGGTGGTCTTGGACTTCCCGGCGATACTCCAAGGTCTGGAGAATCTCCGATTCTGTACTGAGGTCTTCGAGAACGCCCAGCATCGCGAGGGAGGGCATATCGGCAAGGCGCTCACCCTTGCCCGAGCGCCCCAGCGCCCGGTCGAGTTCGTGCAGGTCCTGCTCAATCTGTTGATACAGCACGTGCACATCAGCCAGTCCGGAGGGGACGCTCGGTTGGTGCCCGGTGTCGACGTAGCGGTTCCAGAGCTCGCGCTGGGCTTGAATCTTGATCAAGGACTCGTGCAGATCCGATACTGAGACACCGGGGCGCACGTGCTCTTTGGCCAAGCCCTTGAGGCGTTGGCGCTGGAGACGTGGCATGTCTTTGGCCAACTCTTTGGGCCCGGTCGCGGTAATGAGATCCGCGAGTGAACGATCAAATACGGTCGGCTGGAAACGATCCAGAGTGTCGCGCATATCCATCAGCAGGTGGATGAAAATTCCCATCTGGCCAACGGTGGTGACAGGCGGCAGGGGTGTTTGGTCCAGGATGCCGCCGATGCGCTCGAGCAGCCGCGGTACCAATTCTCCCGACAACCGGCGCGCCCGCTCTTGAGATTGACGTGCGTCCTCGACGTTGTGAAAACTCACCCCGTACCACGGGCTATCGTCTGGTCCGTATTTGAACTCGCCCAATTCGGCAGCGCGTGTGAGCAACTCCGCGGCTTGGCCGAGACCCGCCGAAAGGGACACCAGGGCACTCCGGTCAAGACGCGCGGTGGTTTCCGGCGGTGTCGGCAACAGGGACAGCTTGCCCAAACGGTGGAAACACTCGAGAGCACTCACGCCGAGTTCAGAATCTTTCGTGGCGAGTGCTTCGCGGTATTTCAGAATGACTTTCCGCAAGCGCTCGAGGGCTTGATCGACCTCTTTGAGTGAGGGCTTCTTGGTTTTCTCGTTGCGCCCGATCGAGCTGATGATGTCGCGTTGCGGACGGGAGACCTCAACTGCCATTCCCTGCAGGCCGACCTCAGCCAGGCGGTTCTTAATCGCAGCGCTCGTAGCCGCGCGGGGGGTGACCAGAAGGACTCGCTTGTTTGCCGCGACGAGCGCTCCCAGCGCATTCACCACGGTTTGGGTTGCACCCGTGCCCGGCAGCGCTCGAACCACGAGAGAGTTCCCCGCGACAATGCTGTGCACAATTGCGTCTTGCTCGGAATCTGATTCGACAATCAACCGATCTGTGTCTGCCGGGCGAGAATCCGGGTGAGATACCTCCACGGGGACCCGTGCAGTGCGCAGATTCTCGATGGCGTTGGTATTGCCTCCGAGGGCATCCAGGATGGGGTGCTGGAGGTTCTTGGCGTCATCCATCATCGAATCGGTGAGCTCCGCGAAGCTCGAAATCACTAGTCGCGCCTGAACGCTGACATCCCCGCGATGGGCGGTGAGATCGCGCAGTCGATCCAGCGCAGGATTGGGCTTAAACGCTCCGCCGTCATCGGTGAGGGCGACAAACGCTGCTGGATCCAAACTCACCTGCAACTGTTCGGCAAAAGCCCGCTGAATTCCGGGGTTCAGCCGCACACGCGAGCGCTTGAGCGTGATTTCAATATCTCCACCGCGACGCCGCAGGTGAACAGGACGCATCAACAGCGGTCCGCAGTAGTCCACCCCGTCGTGGCTCCATTCGACGAGCCCGATTCCCAACGCCAGAGCGTCAATCCCTCGGCCGTGTTTGAGCTCACGTGCGTGGTCCACCAGTCGCACCGCGGCTTTGTGTGCGGGACGCCGGGCAACATCGTCGCGAATGAGGTTGGCCAGCAGTGTGGGGGAGCCTGCCAGGAAGCGCGCAAGCCCGCCGGGGTGGCCGCGGGAAAGATCAACTCGGTTTTCGGGGTAATCCTGAAAGTGCGTGAGCGGACTGGGCCCGCCGAGTGCAGAAATTTCGGTCCACCAGCGCTCCCACGCAATAGCGGCCTGGTTGACAGGTGTTGCGCTGGAATCACCGACACTGACTTGATGCGCCAAATCACTCGACCACCACGGCTGGGTGTCGAGGGAAGAACCCGGGGTGTCCGGGGTGTCGTAATTATCGGCACGCCACACGCCTCAAAACTACGACTTTTCGCTGATTTTATGCGGTATCCCACGCCGGGAGGCATCCAGGCCCGGCCACACGACGATTCGCGGCGAGGGAGGGCTGAA
>JABJAO010000117.1 GCA_018666065.1 Microbacteriaceae bacterium
CGGCGAGGTGGCGACCGCAGAATTTGAGGCGCTGGACTCTCCCATGGCCGCAGCAGCCATCAGAGACTTCGCGGACGTGTTGACAAATTGGTATGTCCGACGCAGCCGAGACAGGTTCTGGGACGGAAGCGATACGGATGCGTTGGACACCCTCTACACGGTGTTAGAAACGGTGTCCCGTGTGGCGGCACCCCTGGCGCCCCTGGTCACCGAAGAGGTCTGGCGAGGACTCACGGGAGGGGAGAGTGTTCACCTCACCGACTGGCCGGACGCGACTGAATTCCCCGCCGATGACGCTCTCGTCATGGCAATGGACACCGTTCGTGACGTGGCATCCGCGGGGCTTGCGCTGAGGAAGGCCCACGGTTTGAGGGTGCGGCTGCCGCTGAATTCCTTGACCATCGTGACCGAGAATGTTGCCGGTGTCGATGATTTCCGCGACATTCTCGCGGAGGAGCTCAACGTCCGGGAGATTCTGACCCGAGAACTCGATGACCAGGTCGCCGGGGAATTGGGAATTGGGAAGAAGCTTCTTCCCCAGGCCAGGGTCCTCGGTCCCAGGCTCGGCTCGAAAGTCCAGGCCATCATTCAGGGCGCTAAGGCTGGGGATTGGTCGCTGGAGAACGGAGTCGTGACGGTGAGTGGAATCGCCCTCGAAGAGGGTGAGTACATTCTCGAATTCACCTCGGAGGGTGACACCACCGCGGTCCAGTTCCTCTCCAGCGGCGGGTTTGTGATTCTCGACACCACCGTGACACCGGAGCTCGCTGATGAGGGCCTTGCGCGGGATGTCATCCGATGGATTCAACAGGAGCGCAAGACTGTTGGTCTCGATGTCTCAGATCGGATCGACACTGTCATCTCTGGCGATGACGATGCCCGCCGAGCTATTGCGACTCACCGGGACATGGTGGCGGCCGAGACACTCTCGCTGTCACTGGAGCTCGAGGATCTCCAGGGAAGCGCTGATGTTCTCTCCGTGGGGGAGAACTCTAAGATTCGTGTGAAAGTCTCCAAGAGTGGTTGATAACTCCTCGGAAGACCGTCTGGCTGCAGCCCGTGTTGAGGAAGCTCTCTATGCGCGCATTGGTGAGGGCGCGCCGAAGCGTCGCCTTGATGCCACCCGGCGCACGGTAGAACTTCTCGGAGATCCGCAACGGATGTATGGCGTCATCCACATCGCGGGCACCAACGGGAAAACGTCCACCGCGCGCATCACAGAGAGTCTGCTGCGCGCCCACGGACTGCGCGTCGGGTTGATGACCTCTCCGCACCTCAATCGACTCTCGGAGCGCATCATGATTGATGGGGAGCCCATTTCTGATCGCATGCTGGCTGATAATTGGGCCGATGTTGAGCCCTTTATCCAGATGGTCGACACTGAACTGGAGGCAAAATCGGAGCCCCCGCTGACCTTTTATGAAGCACTGACCGTGCTTACCTTCGCTGCGTTCGCGGATGCGCCCGTCGACGTTGCCGTGGTGGAAGTCGGTATGGGAGGCGAATGGGACGCGACAAATGTCGTCGTCGCAGACGTTGCCGTCCTGACGCCCATAGCCATGGATCACGCTGAATTCCTGGGCAACACCATCCGTGAGATAGCTCGCACCAAAGCCGGCATCATCAAACCGGCCTCTCGAGTGGTCAGTGCTGCCCAAAGCGATGACGCCATGGAAGAGATCCTGAGGGCCTGCGAGCGTGATGAGGCCACCGTGCGCGTGATGGGGCGGGACTTTTATCTCACCAGCGCAGAGCCCGCTGTCGGAGGGCAAGTTCTCTCCGTCTCAGGGATTGCGGGGGAGTACCGGAACCTTGGTTTGCCTCTCTTTGGTGAGCACCAAGCAGACAACGCTGCCCTGGCGATTGCTGCGGTGGAATCGTTCCTCGGTAATGGTGAGCAGCCGCTGGGTGCCGAGGTTGTCGAGGACGGAATCCTGCTCTCCTCGAGTCCTGGTCGCCTTCAGGTTGTGGACCACCAGCCGACCGTCATCATTGATGCCGCCCACAACCCCCATGGCGCTGAAGCGCTGTGCCGGGCGATGATGGGGTCGTTTAGTTTCCCCCGGCTGATCTGTGTGGTGGGAATTTTGCAGGAGAAGGACGTCATCGGCATTGTGGAGGCCATCGACCCGGTCGTCGATCACTTCGTGGTGACACAGTCTCAGTCTGATCGGGCCATCTCGGTGTCTGCACTTGCTGACGCGGTCTCCGCGATTGCTGGTCCTGACCGGGTTGACGCACGGCCCGATATCGCGTCAGCGCTAGAGCGTGCTCGAGAGCTCTCGGGAATTGACGGTGGGGTTTTGGTGACGGGATCGATCACCCTGATTGGTGAGGTTAGGCAGGGGTTAACTGGTGGCTAGGCGAGAGAAAACAGCGACAGAGTCCCTGCTCCAGATAGCCCTGGGTCTTGAGATGATCGTCGTCTTTTTTGGCGCACTCGTGGTTAACGGGCTGCGTTTTTACAGTGGTTGGGTGGTCCTCGTCGGGACTCTCGGTGTCCTGGTGGTCTTGGCTGTGCTGTACCGAGCAGTCCGCTATCCCGCTGGACAAATACTGGGACATGTAGTTCAGCTCGCCCTCTTGGCCAGCTTCCTCTGGGATATCGCGATTGGCCTGTCCTTTGCTGTCGTCGTCGCATTTTGGGTCTTTGGCGCCATCCGCGGACCCATGCTCGACCGGAACAAGCCCTCTGCTAGCCAGTAGGCTCAAGACACCCAACACTCGAAGGAGAACACTGAATGTCCTCACCCCAGGAAACGCTGGTCCTCATCAAGCCCGATGGCGTTGCGAGAAATCTCACGGGCGAGATCCTGGCTCGGATCGAGTCCAAGGGCTACCAGTTGGTGGACATTCGCATGGTTCAACCTGATCGCGATCTGCTGAGTGCTCATTATGCAGAGCACGAAGGCAAGCCTTTTTATGAGCCGCTGGTGAACTTCATGGAGTCAGGTCCGGTCGTAGCTATTCGTGTCGCCGGCCATCGGGTCATCGAGGGAATCCGTTCCCTCTCTGGAGCGACGGACCCCACAGTTGCTGCGCCGGGAACCATCCGGGGGGATCTGGGCCGCGACTGGGGCTTAGCGGTGCAACAAAACCTGATTCACGCCAGTGATTCGCCAGAAACGGCCCAGCGCGAGCTGGCGCTGTGGTTTAGCTCCTAAACGGAGAACAAGAGCGGGAACTGAATCAGAATCGACAAGCCGATTACGGCGTAGTTGATCACAATCACGATCCAGCTGTAGGGCAGCCACTGGGCACCCAATTTCTTCGCCGCTGGAGATGAGCCGAGCATTCCCTGCTTGAGAGCCCATGGGAGAAACACCCACCACAGAATGATGTGGATCGCCCACACCGCCATGCAGTACAGGCATAAGAAGCCGATGACGAACACTGCCTGGTAGAACATCCACATCAGCCAGCTATACGCGGCGAAAAGACCCAGTGTGGTGAGCACCCAGAATGCGCGCTTGAATGTCGCCCCGGCGAGCATCGCGGCCCCAATCAGCGCGACCGCAGCGTAACCACCGATGCCATAGAGCTGGTTGGGTGTGTCGAAGAACAGGGTGGCCTGCCAGCTCTGCATGACACTTCCGCAGGAGAAGAAGGGGTTGATGTCACAACTGGGCTTTTCGCCCGTGAGAGCTAGCTGGTACCCCTCGCGGGCAAGGATGAGGGCAGCGAGCCAGCTCCCCAGTCCGCTCAGCATCATAAACAGTGCCATGCCAGTTGATCGTCGCGTGGGGTAGTTCACGTGCTGATTATGACACCACCCTGTGTGAAATAGGTGACGGTGTGCGATACTAGGACCAGCGCTGGTGCCGTCAAGGTTGAGGCGCAACACAAGATTTCTCGGATTACCATCCGAATACGGGGAAACCCCCAACCACCTAGTTTTTTCAATGCGCTAGAGCGCATTGCCAAAGCGCAATATGTTCCCAGCCATCGGTGGCAGGGAATCTGTGAGGAGTACACCAGCAATGGTGACAAGAAAAAAAGACGACGCTCAAGAACCAGAAAAAAAGACCGCAGCAAAGAAACCGGCCGCGGCCAAAAAGCCGGCCGCGAAGTCGACACCGGCTGCAAAGAAGCCCGCCAAGGTCGCGAAACCGGCTGTTGCGGACAAGCCCGTGGCCGTTGCGACCACCTCCTTGGTGTTCCACGCTCCAGACCCCGTTCTCTTCCCAACCTGGACGCCAGGATCGGAGGCTCCCGAGGGCGAAAAGGTTGTCCGTCGTCGTTCTCGCGCGAACCGCAAACCGTTAGCGGATGACAAGAAATCACCCGATTCCCAGGGTGAGTCCGGTCAACCGCAGAAGGTGCGCGGATCCACGCGGCTTGAGGCTAAGCGTCAACGGCGCAGAGATGGGCGCGAAGGGCCCCGGCGTCGTGGGACTGTCACCGAGACAGAGTTCCTGGCCCGACGCGAGAGCGTCGATCGGGTCATGGTGGTTCGAGAAACCCCCGACCGCACACAAATCGCCGTTCTGGAAGACAATGTCGTTGTCGAGCACTACGTTGCCCGCTCCGAAGAGTCGAGTCTGATCGGCAACGTCTACCTTGGGCGGGTGCAAAACGTGCTGCCGAGCATGGAAGCAGCGTTTGTCGACATTGGACGAGGCCGCAATGCGGTGCTGTACTCCGGCGAAGTTGACTGGGAGGCAGCCGCTGAGGCGGGTGCCACAGGTCCGCGCCGTATTGAGCTCGCCTTGAAGACGGGTGACACAGTCCTCGTTCAGGTGACGAAGGATCCCGTGGGACACAAGGGCGCCAGGTTGACAAGCCAAATCAGTCTTCCTGGCCGCTACCTGGTCTATGTGCCCGGTGGGGCAATGAACGGAATCTCGCGCAAACTCCCCGACAAGGAGCGCTCGCGCCTCAAGGCCATCTTGAAGCAGGTTCTCCCGGAGAGTGCGGGTGTCATTGTGCGCACCGCCGCGGAGGGTGCCACTGAAGAGCAGCTCACGAGTGATGTGGAGCGCTTGCAGATGCAATGGCAGGAGCTTTCCGCTCAGGCAGAAAAGGCGCAAGCACCTGCCCTGTTGCACTCAGAGCCTGATTTGCTGGTCAAGATTATTCGCGATGTGTTCAACGAGGATTTCCAGAAGATTGTGATTTCCGGTTCTCATGCGGCGAAAACTATTGAGAACTACCTCACGCAGGTTGCTCCCGATTTGATTTCACGGATGGAGGAGTACACCGCCGACGCTGATCCTTTCGTCGAGTACCGCGTGAACGAAGGTATCGCCAAAGCACTGGATCGTAAGGTCTGGTTGCCGAGCGGCGGTTCTCTGGTTATCGACCGCACGGAGGCGATGACGGTTGTCGACGTCAATACCGGAAAGTTCGTGGGTTCCGGGGGAAACCTCGAGGAGACAGTCACGAAAAACAACCTCGAAGCTGCGGAGGAAATCGTTCGCCAGCTTCGTTTGCGCGACATCGGCGGAATCATCGTTGTCGACTTCATCGACATGGTGCTGGAGTCGAATCGTGATCTTGTATTGCAGAGGCTGATGGAGTGCTTGGGTCGCGATCGCACGAAGCATCAGGTCGCCGAGGTCACCAGCTTGGGTCTTGTGCAAATGACCCGAAAGAAACTGGGTCTTGGGCTCTTGGAGACCTTCAGCGAAACCTGTGAGGTGTGTCAGGGCAGAGGATTGATTGTCCACCACGAGCCGGTCTCAAAGTCGCGCTCAGACAGCGCCCCCTCGAAGAAGCGCAAATCGTCCGCATCGTCCCAGCCCGCTGTGGCGCCGCACCAAATCACCGATGATGCGAGAAACGCGATCGCCCAGATCGCTAAGAGCACGGTCGGACACGCCTCCGGCGCTTCTGCGGACGAGCCAGAACCCGAGGCGAAGGCACCCCGTGCCACAAAAAAAGCCGCGATGGAGAAGCCAGAAATCTTGGACTCTGTGTTAGCGGCGCTCCCGGAGCCACCAGCGCCTGGAACGTCTAAGCGTCGTCGCCGAGCAACCAGCGGGTAACGAGCGTTTTCGGAGCTCTGGAAGATACCCTTAAGCCATGAGACGCCTGGTCCCTCTCGCTGTTCTTCTGGGACTACTGGGTGTGATCGGTGTCCGGTCGTGGACAAGTGACAATGTGGCGCCCTTCCGGGGTCAACTCCAAGACGTCATCACGCTCGCGCTGTCGCTGCTGATTGAGTCCTTACCCTTCATCGTCTTGGGAATTGCACTGTCTATAGTCGTGCAGGTCTTTGTCCCAGCCTCATGGCTGGAGAGTTGGCTACCCAAAAATCCTTTTGCACGACGAGCCATTGTGTCGTTGTTTGGAATGTTTCTCCCGGTATGCGAGTGCGGGAATGTGCCACTAGCTCGCGGCCTGATGGGTCGCGGGTATGGGGTTGGGGACTCTGTCACATTCTTGTTCGCCGCTCCGATTGTGAACCCCGTCACGATTATTACGACCCATCAAGCTTTTGGCTTTGACGACGGAATTTTGGTGGCGCGACTCTTGGCCGGTTACCTGATCGCCAACCTTCTCGGGTGGCTCTTTTCTCTTCACCCCAGTCCCGAAAGTCTTCTCACTACAAAGTTCGTGAGGGAATGTGGGCTACCTGCCTCTGAGCGGGGAGGCACGAAGCTTCAGCGCGTCGGGTCATTGTTTGTGTCCGAATCCACCGCATTGATGCCAGCCCTCACACTGGGTGCGTTTATCGCAGCTGCCATTCAGGTGGGGGTATCTCGCGAGGTGCTCTTAGCTTTGGGAACCGACCCCATCATCAGCGTGGTTGCGCTAATCCTCCTTGCCTTCGTCATTTCAGTCTGCGCCAACGTGGATGCATTTTTCATCTTGCCGTTTGCGCAAACCTTTTTGCCCGGCTCAATTGTGGCGTTCCTCGTTTTTGGTCCGCTAATTGACATCAAGATGGTGGCCCTTCTGCGCACAACTTTCGCAGCACGAACGATTGTCCTCATGGCCACGGTCGTGGGGTTGTGCTCTCTTGCCCTCGGGATGGTGATGAACGGTGCTGGATAAGGTCATGGCGTGGCGGGGTGTGTTCGCCATCGGAGTGCTCACGGTGGTCACAGTGTGGTTGGGCTTTCAGGGCATGCTGGGCTTTTACATCCACCCTCGATACAACGTGTTCACCCTTGGCATGGCAGCGATAGGCGTGGCTCTGATGGCCATCGCTCTGCTGGTGCCTCACGCAGCGCACTCGCATCCAGGGCACCGTCATGCGAGAGGTCATTCACTGATGGAGTGGATGTCTCTCAGCCTTGTTGGCGCTGTTGTGGTGATTGCGCTGGTTCTTCCCCCGACGACGTTGTCGAGCTACACAGCAGAGAATCGCAGTTTTGGGACTGTGGCAACGTCGCCGGCCGCTGACGCGATCGACATTGACTCCACCACCGCGGGTTTTGAGAATCTGACCGTTCGAGACTGGGCGAGCCTGTTGATACAAACCCAGGACCCCACGTTTTTCCGGGGTAAACCCTTTAGTGCACTCGGGACCGTCACCGAGAGTGGCGACCCTGATGTCTTCCTCTTGACTCGCTTCGTCGTGACCTGTTGCGCAGTGGACGCCCAGCCCGTAAATGTCCCCGTGTATTTCCCGGGTTGGCAAGACGAGTTTGCACTCGACACGTGGGTGACCGTTGATGGCGGCTTCCAGGTTCTTCCGGGGCTCGAGGTTCCCGGAAATCTTGCAGTCGTCTCGTCTGAAATCGTTCTCGAGGAGGTGCCTCGTGAGCCTTACCTTTTCTGATCGCGGGGTATCACCCGGCCAAACGAGTTTCCGCACCCTCGTCATCGCACTCATCTCTCTCCTGTCAGTGGTAATTGTGGGGGTGGGGGCATGGAGCATGCTCCAGGGTCCTCAGTTGCGCGATGTTCAGAGCGACGATCAATCCCTCCATCAACGAGCAGGTGCGTTTGTTGCATTGCGCTCGGACCGAGCGATTGAGCCCGTTGACATCGACCAGGTGCGTATTACGCCTGACGCCCCGTTCGATTTGGAAGACGACGGTCTGAGTATTCGACTGACATTTGAGCAACCTCTCCTCGCGAACACCAACTATGTCGTCGAGGTGACCGGTGTGCGTCCAACCGGGTTTGGCCAAGAGAGCGCCTGGTCCACCTCCTTCACGACCGGAGGTTTTGACTTTGTCTTTCTCCGTGAGGTGGGGGACATACGTGAAGTGCACCGCGCGGTGCCCGGTGCTCCCGGCACCGAGGTTGTGTACCGGGCTCCGGGGATTGTTTCGGTGACCCCGGTTGCCTCCGTGCTCGCGGTACTTCGTGAAGTTGGCGAGGAAACCTGGCTGGAACTAGTGGATCCCACGACGGGAGTAGCGGAGCGGATTGTGATGCCGCCTGGCTTTCAGGTTGTCGATCTCGCGAACGCTTCGTGGGGAACCACGCTGGTCACGATTGCGAATGTAACCGAGCAACCTGGCGGGTCAGTGTTTGGAGCCCTGGTGCTCATTGATGTTCTCAGTGATCGCACCCCGGTTGTTGTCGAGGGGATCGCAGGGGACCCGCTCTCTGTCCGCACGGTGGCGGTATCCCCGCAAAGTGGTGAGATTCTGGTCTGGCAAAAGAATCAGGAGCTAGTTCGATTCAATCCCCTAAACTCCGTGGTTTTGCCCGTGGGTACAGCAAGTGAGCTATGGGGCTTCGACGCCTTGGGTGCCCAGGCCCTCTATGTCGATGGGTTGGGGACTCTGTCTCAGAACCTCTCTACGGGCGAGCTCACCCGCGTTCCGCGGGGCGAGTTCGAGGGTATTTCTCTTCGACACCAGAAGTTCGCCCTCGCACCGAGCGGGCTTCGCGTGCATCGTGCCCAATTGCCGGGTCTGGGTGATGGGGATCCGTATTCGATCGTCACGAGAGAAGACGCGGAAGGAGTCCACACTCTGGTGACGGGTTCGCTCGATGCCCCCAGCAGTATCGGCAACATTGCGCTGTCTCCCAATGGACAGTTTCTCCTGGTGGAGGTAAACCCGGATAGCAGCCCGCTCGGATATCAGGGCTTGACGGCCGAACAAATTGCTGTGGGAACCGTTATTCGCGTCGTGGATCTCCGGGAAAACACCGTAGTCGGCGAGTTTCCGGGATTTGGCTTCGTGTGGTGACTCTTCTGGTTGCCCAGGGCTCTGCAATGGTCTATTCTTGACACTCGGTGCTGTTTTCGAATTTCTTGTGGCACCCTCACTCTCTAGGTAACAAGGCAGGTTTTCATCGTGGTTTACGCGGTTGTGCGCGCAGGTGGGCGCCAGGAAAAGGTAGAAGTTGGTTCCATCATCACGGTGGACCGACTTTCTGCTGAAGCAAAGAAGTCGGTGACGCTTGCCCCGGTTCTCTATGTCGATGGTGACACTGTCACTCACGACAAAAAGGAACTCGCCAAGATCACCGTCAGCGCTGAGGTGATTGAAGACCTCCGCGGTCCCAAGATTGTTATCCAGAAATACAAGAACAAGACTGGTTACAAAGCTCGTCAGGGATTCCGTGCGGATCTGACGAAGCTCAAAGTCACCGGCATCACCAAGAAGTAAAGGGCTGGCTCATGGCACATAAAAAAGGCGCGTCCTCGACCAGGAATGGTCGCGACTCCAACCCCCAGTACCTGGGTGTCAAGCGCTTCGGTGGTCAGGTCGTCAAAGCCGGTGAAATCATCGTGCGTCAGCGCGGAACCCACTTCCACCCCGGCACCAACGTGGGTCGCGGAAACGACGACACTCTTTTTGCCCTCGCAGCGGGTGAAGTGAAGTTTGGCACCAAAGGTGGCCGCAAAGTTGTCGCAGTGGTGGATTCCGCAAGCTAGGGTTCTACCGACTGCAGTGCGAGGGCGAGCTTCGGCTCGCCCTTTTCGCTTAGTGGTTCACACAGAAGGAGGGTGGCGCAGTGACAACGTTCGTTGACCGTGTTGTGTTGCACCTCTCTGCAGGCCATGGGGGTCACGGGTGTGTTTCGGTGCACCGGGAAAAGTTCAAGCCTCTGGGTGGTCCCGATGGCGGTAATGGTGGTAATGGTGGAGACATTGTTCTCGTGGCTGACCCGCAGGTCACGACCCTGTTGGACTATCACCACCGCCCCCACCGCAGCAGCGGTAATGGGTCCCCCGGTCAGGGAGACTCAAAGCACGGCAAGAGCGCCTCCGATGTGATCCTTCCTGTTCCAGTGGGAACCCTCGTTCGCGATGACGCGGGAGCGGTGATGGTTGATCTTGATCGGCCGGGGATGAGCATTGTCGTCGCGGTCGGAGGAAAAGGCGGGCTGGGTAACGAGTCTCTCGCCAGCACCGCCAGAAAGGCGCCCGGGTTTGCGCTCTTGGGAACTCTCGGCTTCGAGGGTGACATTCACCTTGAGCTCAAAGTGGTTGCTGATGTTGCTCTTGTCGGTTTTCCCAGTGCGGGGAAGTCGAGCCTGATCGCCGCTGTGTCGAAGGCCACACCAAAGATTGCTGATTACCCATTCACCACGTTGCACCCGAACTTGGGCGTCGTTGAAGCAGGTGGGGTCCGCTTCACCATGGCAGATGTTCCCGGCCTCATCCCTGGAGCCAGTGAAGGCAAAGGGTTGGGGCTCGAATTCTTGCGGCACGTCGAGCGCTGCAGCCTCCTCGTGCATGTGTTGGACTGCGCCACCTTGGAGCCCGGAAGGGATCCGCTGACCGACCTTGCGCAACTGCTCACCGAACTCACCAACTATCCCCTCGCTGAGGACCAGGTTCCGCTGACCGACAGGCCTCAACTGGTTGTGCTCAACAAAGTGGATGTGCCCGAGGCTCGGGACCTGGCAGAACTAGTGACGGGTGACCTGGAAGAGCAGGGGTATCGGGTGTTCCCGATTAGCACCGTGTCCAAAGAGGGGCTGGACGAGTTTTTGTATGCAGTCGGTGGGCTTGTGAGTGAACATCGTGCGCAACTGGCGGAAGCTGCGGCTAATCCGCCTCGGATTGTCGTCAGGCCGCGGGCTGTCAACGAAGCACCGTTCACCGTCGCCGTCGAGGGTGGCACGGAAGGCTCGCTCTACCGGATTTTGGGAGAAAAACCACAACGGTGGGTCGAGCAAACCGACTTCGCTAATGACGAAGCCGTCGGGTTCTTGGCCGATCGCTTGATGAAGATCGGTATTGACGAAGCGCTGTTCAAGGCAGGCGCAACACCGGGTGCGCCGGTCATGATCGGGCCCGGTAAGGGTCAAGTATTTGATTGGGAACCGACGCTCTCCAGTGCGGCGGAGCTCATGGCTGCTCCCCGTGGAACCGATCCTCGGTTGGAAGAGAACACCCGAGCCACACGGGCCCAAAGAAAACAGAGCTATCACGAGCGAATGGACGCAAAAGCGCGCGCCCGGGAAGAATTGGCCGAGGAAAAGCAGGCAGGATTGTTCTCTGATGATGACTAGAGACCGCGCTAATGCCGCCTCACGCGTAGTTGTGAAGGTGGGGTCGTCATCTATCAGTGGCGATCGTGAACACCAAATTTCTGGCCTGGTTGATGCTCTGGCCGCCTGGCAAGAACGCGGGTCAGAGGTCATCTTGGTGTCTTCCGGGGCGATTGCTGTGGGTGCGCCGTTTCTCAAGCTCACTGACCGACCTCAAGACCTCGCGACTCAGCAGGCCGCTGCAGCGGTGGGCCAAAACCTCTTGATGGCCCGGTATCAGGGGTTGTTCGAGAAGTACTCCATCATCACGGGCCAGGTTCTGCTCACAGTGGGCGATATGGAAAACGGCACACATCGGACTAATGCGCTTCGCACCATTGAGCGACTTCTGGGTCTTGGAATTATTCCTATTGTCAACGAAAACGACACAGTTGCGACTCAAGAAATTCGGTTTGGCGATAACGATCGCCTTGCGGCACTCGTGAGTGAGCTGGTGGGCGCTGACCTATTGGTGCTTCTGAGCGACGTCGATGCGCTCTACTCTCACCCTCCAACGGATCCCAGGGCGCAGCGAATTGAGACCGTGACCTTCGGGGACTCCCTGGAGGGGGTGGAGCTGGGCGAAGCGCTCGTGAACAGCGTGGGTACCGGCGGTGCCGTGACAAAAGTCAGCGCGGCCAAATTGGCAACTGCAGCGGGAATCCCCACTCTGTTGAGCTCCACCGATTCCCTCGCTGCAGTCGTAGCGGGCGAACAACGGGGTACCTGGTTTGAGGCCGCCGACTTACACTAGCTTTCATGACTGCCACCCCTCACGAGTTTGCCCCCGTTCTCCGCGAGCGCCAGGAGGCGTCCAAGGAGGCAGCGCGTGGCCTTAACCAGGCATCCGCCGCACTCCGGGATGAAGCTTTGGGTGCGATTCAGGATGCGCTGATTGCGCAGTCAGCTCGCATTATTTCGGCGAATACCGTCGATATTGATCGTGGAAAGGCTGAGGGCATGGACGAGGGCCTTCAGGACCGGCTCCGCCTCACCCCGGAGCGGGTGCAAGGGCTGGCAGACGCGGTGGCGGTTGTTCGTTCTCTACCGGACCCCCTCGGCACCGTTCTTCGGAGCATGACCCTCCCCAATGGTCTTGATGTCACCCAGATTCGAGTGCCCTTTGGCGTGGTGGGTGCCATATATGAAGCGCGCCCCAACGTCACGGTCGATATCTCGGCCTTGGCTTTGAAAAGTGGAAACGCTGTGCTTCTCCGCGGTGGTTCCGCAGCCCTGGAGAGCAACAAAGTCCTGGTGTCCCTCATGCGTGAGGCAATCGCCTCTGTGGGGCTGCCGGAGGATGCAATCGCAAGCGTCGATGATTTTGGGCGCGAAGGCGCGAATGCCCTGATGAGGGGACGCGGATATGTCGATGTCCTGATTCCGAGGGGTTCTGCTTCGCTCATTGAAACGGTTGTGACAGAGTCGAGCGTTCCCGTAATCGAGACCGGCTCAGGTGTCGTCCACATTTTCGTGGACGCGTCTGCAGATGCTGACCAGGCGGTGGACATCATTCACAACGCCAAGGTCCAGCGACCAAGCGTCTGTAACTCGGTGGAGACGGTGCTGATTCATCGCGAGGCGTTGCCGATGGTTCCAGCAATTGCCCAACGCTTGCTGTCCTCGGGCGTGACCCTTCACGCTGATGAGGCCATACGGGAATTAGTTCCCGAGGCCACAGCTGCAACCGAGGACGACTGGGCCACCGAGTATCTGTCGCTGGAGGTGTCCCTGAAGGTGGTCGAGAGTCTGGATGAAGCGCTGGAGCACATTAGGCGCTATTCCACCCATCACACGGAAGCAATCCTGACTGCCGATATGGCTAACGCGGAGCGATTTCTCAATGACGTCGATTCGGCTGCTGTCATGGTCAACGCCTCCACGCGGTTTACTGACGGCGGAGAATTCGGCTTCGGCGCGGAAGTCGGTATTTCGACTCAGAAACTTCATGCCAGGGGGCCCATGGGACTCACGGAACTCACCAGCACGAAGTGGATTGTCCGCGGGACCGGTCAATCCCGCGAGTAGTACGCGGCGCTTTCAGCTAGTTAGCGATAGATTAGAACCACGGCGTGTAAAGAAACAGCAGGAGGGAACCCATGACCGAGAGCATCATTGCATCGGGAGAAATCGTCAACGAGCTCCCTTTCCCTGCTGAAGTCTTCGGAATTGTGTTCCTTGTCGGGTTTTTTGCGCTGGCGTGGGTGACCTTCAGCTACCGCAACGTCGCCAATCGTCACCGTCACAAGACCCAGGGCCAGAGCAACGCTTCCGCCCACCGCTAGGACGTAATGTCTTTTGCTCGTCGCCTCCGCATCGGCATCATGGGTGGAACGTTCGACCCAGTTCACCATGGGCACTTGGTGGCAGCGAGTGAGGTTCAGGTTGCCCTGGATCTCGATGAGGTCATCTTTGTGCCCACGGGAAAACCAGCCGATAAGCCTCAGGTTTCTCAGGCCGAACATCGTTACTTGATGACCGTGATAGCGACCGCCTCGAACCCACGCTTTCGGGTGAGTCGCGTGGATATTGATCGTCCGGGTACGACCTACACGGTCGACACTCTGCGGGATATGAGAGCAGAGTTTCCCGAGGCTGACCTCTTCTTCATCACGGGAGCTGACGCTATCGCTGAAGTTCTCTCGTGGAAAGACAGCGGGGAACTTACGTCTCTCGCGCACTTTGTGGGAGTGTCCAGGCCCGGCCACGACCTCCGGGTCGATACCCTCCCCGCCGAGAGTGTGACAGTCTTGGAGGTTCCAGCCTTGGCTATTTCGTCCTCGGATTGTCGAGCACGAGTGGCTCAGGGTAACTCTGTGTGGTACCTGGTTCCCGACGGAGTTGTTCAGTACATCGCCAAACATCGCTTATATCGGGACGCACAGTGACAGATATTCCTCCGGCACAGCCGATGACGCGGCGGGAACGGCGCGCTCTGGAAGAGCAGGGGCTGCTGGCTGCAGCCTCGCCTACCCCGCCTGCCGCACCCACTGTTCCTTCGGTTCCTCCGGTGCTTCCGACTTCCTCGGCCCCGACTCCTCTTGTCCCTCCGCCCGCGCCTATTCCGGGTTACGTGAGTTCTCCGCCAGTCAGCCCACCACCCGTTGCACCGGCTGCGCCCGTTGTAGCCGTGATTCCGCCTCCACTCGTTTCCCCTGTTTCGCCCAGTCCTCATCCCGTGGCGCCCCCCGCACCAGTTGCTAGCCAACCTGCAACGCGGCGTGAACGGAGGATGCTGGAAGAAACAGGAGCAATCCCGATCCCGCGGGAGTACCAGGCGCCGCCCGCTCCCTCGGTGCTGGAGCAAACCTCGTTGGTGGACATCACCCAGGCGGTTCCTCCTCAACCAGCCCCACCAGAAGCTGAGCCATTACCACCCGTGTTTGGCACGACCACCGGACCGGTTCCCGCTCCTGTCGAGCACGCAGAGCAGCCGGCATATTCGAATGGCTCGGCGACGACGTTGCCCAGTCGAATCGTGGGGGATGTCACCTCAGCAACCAGTTCCCTGATCCTTCCCACGGCCCCCAGTGTTGATTTGACTGGCCCCATTGGTGACACCGGGGAAATAGTGGTCGCAGGCCAAATCGCTCTGCCTCACCGGCTGTCAGAAACTGGAACAATTCCCTCGATGCACGATGACCGTGATGATGAGGATCGATTCGATGCCTACGTGACGGGGGAGCTTGCTGCCATGTCCCAACCTATTCGCGCGGTGAAAGCCGTGTCTGGCCAGGGCGATGAAACTGACATTCTTCTTGTTCGACGAGTTCGGTGGGGAACGGCGACGATTTTGGCGTCGACCGGAGCAGCTATTTTGGGCGTTGGCGCTGTTGTCCTCTTGGTGATTGCGCTTATGACAGATTCGTTGGTCTAGATGACCAGAGACGGGATTCTATGACCGCGAGTGACGCTGCGCTGCAGCGGACTGTGCTGGCTGCAACCGCGGCAAGTGACAAGTTGGCGACGGACCTCGTTGCACTAGATGTGTCAGAACACATTGCTCTGACGGATGCTTTCCTGATCTGCAGCGGGCGCAACGAGCGCATGGTTCAGGCAATTGCTGATCATGTTGAGCAGCGCCTGCTTGAGGATGGCGCGCGCCGTCTCCGGCAAGAAGGACGAGCGGGGGGCCGATGGATCCTGCTGGATTTTGGTGACATTGTGGTCCACGTATTCCACGAAGAGGAGCGCCTGTATTACCAACTGGAGCGTCTCTGGAGAGACTGCCCCGTTATTTCTCTTCCTGCCGGCTTGGGGCTGAACGTGGACTCGGATACGGAGCAAGCCCTGTAGTAGGCTGTGACGTGCTTTGCTCACAGGGGCCTGTGGCGCAGCTGGTAGCGCACCTGCATGGCATGCAGGGGGTCAGGGGTTCGAGTCCCCTCAGGTCCACAACTTTCGGGAGGTGTCATCGTGTCCACTGATCCCTTATCCAAGCGCCAAGATTACGGTTCGCTGTCTCTTGAGGTGGGGGCTTTGCTGCCCGACCCGCTCGAGCAACTCACGGCGTGGGTCCGTGAAGCGGACGAGGCTGATGTGTATGAACCTAACGCCATGGTTCTCTCGACGATTGACCCCGACTCAGAGCCATCCTCGAGAACCGTGCTCCTGAGAGGAATCGACGACCGGGGTTTGTATTTCTACACTGACTACGGCTCCCGGAAAGGTCTTGCCCTGCTCGCTCACCCGTCAGTGTCGGTCGTGTTTCCCTGGTATCGCCAACACCGTCAGGTCATCGTCTTCGGTCACGCAACTCCGACCGATCCCGAAGTCTCTGATGCGTATTTCCAGACTCGCCCGCGGGGGTCTCAAATCGGAGCATGGGCGAGTGATCAGTCCGCTCCGATTGAATCCAGGGAGCTCCTGGAAGCGAAGGTCGCCGAAATCGAGGCTCGTTTCTCGGGCAATGATGAGATTCCTCGGCCCGATTCGTGGGGAGGGTTCCTCATCGAGCCTCAGCGAATGGAATTTTGGGCTGGCCGAACCTCGAGACTGCACGACCGGATCAGCTTCCAGCGAGAAAGCGACGGCTGGGCCGTCACACGTCTTCAGCCCTAGGCGCCCCCGAAGTCTGCTCAGCCGGGGGTGGTATCTTCGGCGAACACAGCAGGAGGAGAGCGAATCGTGAGTGATGTGCAATTAGGGCTCGACACATTTGGCGATGTCACCCACGGAGCTTTAGGGCAGCCCCTTTCCTACGCTGAGGTCATTCGCAACGTGGTTGCCCAAGCAGTCCTGGCTGACGACGTGGGCGTAGATGCAATCACGCTCGGCGAGCACCACCGCGATGATTTTGCGATTTCGGCACCAGAAACAGTTCTTGCAGGCATCGCCACGAAAACATCCCGCATTATTTTGAGCTCAGGTGTCACCGTGTTGTCCTCAGATGACCCCATTCGGGTTTTCCAGCGATTTGCCACCATTGACGCGTTGTCAGAGGGGCGGGCAGAGGTAATTGTGGGACGAGGATCGTTCACCGAGTCCTTCCCTCTCTTTGGGCACAAACTGGAGGACTATCAGGTTCTCTTCGAAGAGAAACTCAACCTTTTTGCCGAGCTCCTCAAGGAAAGCCCGGTGACGTGGCAGGGGAGCATCAGGCCGCCACTCGAGAACCAAGAGGTCTATCCCAAGTCCCACTCCGGCAGCATCAGGACGTGGGTGGGGGTTGGCGGGAGCCCAGAATCTGTTGTTCGCGCTGCCGGCTATGGCTTGCCTCTCATGTTGGCGATCATCGGTGGGCAACCCGACCGATTCCTGCCCTATGTAGACCTGTATCACCGAGCGCTGGATCAGCTCGACAAGCCGTCCCAGCCCGTCGGTGTGCATTCACCAGGCCACATTGCCCAGACGGACGAGCAGGCAATCGAGGAGATGTGGCCGCACTACGAGGCAGGTTTTGGCCGCATTGGTCGCGAACGCGGGTGGGCTCCTCTGACCAAGGAGCATTACCTCAACGAGGTACACAACGGGGCGCTGTTTGTCGGTTCGCCGGAAACCGTCGCCCGCAAGATTGCCCACACTGTGAGCGCACTGGGTGTCCAACGGTTTGACCTCAAGTACTCCACGGGCCCGATGGATCACGGGATGTTGATGGACAGCATCGACATGTATGGCACACAGGTCATCCCGATGGTGCACGACATGCTCGCGAGCAGTGTTCTCGCGGGCACGGCGTCGGTGGCTTAGTCCGTTACTACCGCAACTCCGCTGTAGTCGGAGGCTTGTTGAACGCTTCTGCCGTTGACCATGCTGGTGAAGCCCATGTTCGACATCTGAGCAATTGCTTGCCCGGATCGATTTCCTGACCGGCAGTAAATGAAGTAGTCGGCAGCGGGGTCAAGCTGGTTCACCTGAGCCGCAAAATCAGCGGACTGCACGTCAATGTTGAGAGCGCCCTCGAGGTGACCTGTGGCGAACTCTCCAGGAGTACGAACGTCAATAATCACGGTTCCCTCTGCCAGTCCCACCGGTTCGGAAGGCGATGAGCATCCGGCGACTCCGAGTGTAACGCCGAAAACGAGAAGAATCGCGGTAAAGATTTTTTTCACGGGTGACCTTTCAGACCAGCTTGAATGAGCAGTCCCCACTATACCAAATACCCCTGGGGGTATGTGACGCGAGACGGTTCCCGAATCCTGTGGCGCCCCTTCTCCACAGCATCGTGCGTAGCCCCATGATTAGCGGTCATCGTCACTATGCTGGGGAATCGCCCACTGCCGTTTGTTCCGTGGAAGCTTCTTCCATGGGCAGCCGTGGTGGCAACTCGCAGCAAAGAAACGCAATGCAGGGAAAGGGTGTGGTGACGATTACTCTCGTCGACAATCGCGTGTCTCCCAGCAAACCGGCAAATACCCGAGTCGAGCCTGTCCAGGCTCGCAGTGCGGCGCGCATCACTGCACTACTCGATGCCGCCTGCTCGACCATGCACTCCGTAGGGTACGAGCCGCTCACGACGGCGATGGTTGCGGAGGCCGCGGGGGCCTCAATTGGGACGGTCTATCGCTATTTTCCCGATCGGGTCGCAGTACTCCAGGCTGTTGCTGCGCGAAACCTCGAGCGCGTCACGGAGGAACTCCGTGCGCGCTTGGCATCCCAGTCGCCGGCGACGCTGTCGAGTGCTGTTGCAGTCGGGCTTGAGACTCTCACTCACTTCTTTGCCACCGAACAGGGTTTTCGCTCGCTCCGAGTTGGCGATGTCCTCGACATTCGTCCCGCTCAGGGTGCTCGCAGCGGTAATGCGGAAATTGCCGCCGTCATCGAGGACTACCTGCAGCAGACTCACGGTGTTCGCGTGGATTCAGCGGCTCGAGCGGCCCTAAAGACCGCTGTCGACGTCATGGATGCTGTCTTAGGTCGAGCGTTTATGGAGTCCGACCTCGGCGACGCCGGGGTCTTGCGAGAAGCTGACCGTGTTTCCCAGCGCGTTATCGAGGAGTTCTCCGCCTAGTCCCTCCCTGAGTGTCTCGTGGGAATGCCCCCTGAGGTTCGCCAGACGATTCGCGGACTGGTTGACTTGCACTGTCTGATTGCCCACGTGCCCCGCGGAGATGTCCCATGATTCAGTTCAGCTCGGTGCGCAAGGAATATCGCACCGGCACGGTCGCGGTTGAAGACTTCTCCATGACCGCTCCCACTGGGTCCATCACAGTGTTGGTGGGATCGAGTGGGTGTGGAAAAACGACCCTGATGCGGATGGTCAATCGGATGGTTGACCCCACCGCAGGCGAAGTTTTCATTGATGGCACGAGCGTTGCCGAGCGTGACCCCGTCGAACTCCGGCGCTCCATCGGATACGTCATGCAAAGCGGGGGGCTGCTGCCTCACAAAACTGTGGCGGAGAATATTCAGACAGTGGCGAAGCTGCGCGGAGTTCCGCGCGTGAGGCGAGATGCCAGAACATTCGAGCTCATGGACACCGTGGGGCTGGAGAGTGGACTTGCTCGTCGCTATCCCTCAGAACTATCCGGTGGACAACAGCAGCGCGTTGGTGTGGCCAGGGCCTTGGCCGTTGATCCCAATATCCTGCTCATGGACGAGCCCTTTGGCGCCGTTGATCCGTTGGTGCGCCGTGACCTCCAGCAGGAACTCCTCGAACTCCAGAGAACACTCGCGAAAACTGTCCTGTTCGTCACGCACGATATCGATGAGGCTTTCCTGCTGGGCGATTACGTCGCAATTTTGGAAGTGGGGGCCCGGGTTGTTCAGCACGGCACTCCCGCAGACATCCTTGCCACTCCAGCTAATGATTTTGTTGAGGCCTTCATTGGAGCAGACCGCGGTGCGCGAGCGCTGCGCATCGTCGAGCACTCGGGGCACAAGATTGTCGTGGATGGGTCTCACCGGGTGGCCGGACGCCTCTCCGAGGACTAGAAGACATGGATTGGCTCGCTAACAACTGGGCTCTTGTGGGAGCGCTCTCGCTCGATCACGCGAGAATCTCGGTGATTCCTATCGTCGTGGGATTTCTTATCTCGCTTCCCCTGGGGTGGCTTGCTCAGCGTTTCCCCATCACCCGAGGTTTCGTGCTCGGCGGGGTCGGTGTGCTCTACACAATCCCCTCCCTGGCATTGTTCATGCTTCTGCCCCCTCTCCTGGGCATATCGGTGCTTTCAGAGCTCAACGTCATCATCGCGCTGACGGTGTATGCCGTAGCCATCATGGTCAGAACAGTCGCAGACGCTTTTGCCAGTATTGAGCCCAGCGCGTTGAGGTCAGCAACCGCCGTTGGCTATGCGGAGTGGGGGCGTTTTTTCGCTGTGGAGCTTCCGCTCGCTGGACCGGTCCTGCTCGCGGGTCTTCGAGTTGTTGCCGTGAGTACCGTCAGCATGGTCACGGTCGGGGCGCTCGTGGGAATCCAAAGCCTGGGGTATCTCTTCACGGACGGTTTTCAGCGCCGCATCGTCCCCGAAGTCATGACCGGTGTGGTGATGACATTTCTCGTGGCACTCGTCTTTGACGCTGTGCTCGTCGTGCTCGGGCGCATCATCATGCCCTGGTCTCTCGTCGGGCACGGGCCCCAGCGGGGCGGTGCCTAATGGACCTATTTCTTGATGCGCTTGTGTGGCTGCTGTCTCCTGAACAGTACACAGGTGAGGGTTCATTGCCTCAGCGAACTCTCGAGCACCTGTCCTACACGGCTTCTGCCACCGTCCTTGCCGCGCTGTTCGCGTTACCGATTGGCTATTTCATCGGGCACACGGGCAAGGGTGGGACCTGGATTGTCGCTATGACAGGGGCTGCCCGAGCGTTGCCCTCCTTCGGATTGATTTTGCTGCTGGTTCTGCTCTTGGGGGTATCCCAGCGCGTCACAGCGTCCCTGATTGCCCTCGTGCTGCTGGGCATTCCTCCGCTGATGGCGGGAGCCTATTCAGGGATGCAGCAAATTCCTCGCTCCACGATCGACGCTGCCAGAGCGCAGGGAATGACGGAGTGGCAGATTGTCTGGCGGGTGGAAGTGCCGCTGTCGTTGCCCCTGGTTCTGGGTGGATTGCGCGGAGCGGTGCTGCAAATTGTGGCAACAGCGACACTCGTGGCGTATGTCGGGCTGGGGGGCCTAGGTTATGACATCATCCAAGGAATCCCTCTTCGACGGTTTGATCAGACGATAGGGACAGCGCTCGTCATCGTTGTCGTTGCGCTCGCGCTCGATGCGATGCTCGCTCTGGCCACAAGAGTGGCCACCCCCCGCGGCGTTCAGCAAGGCCGCCTTGACGATGTCCGTGCGAGAGAATCAGGTTCTCGCTCGGCCCCAGTGGCCACCGTGGCCGCTAGCCCAGAAAAAAAATAAAACAGCAAAGGAAGAACACATGACGATCCTAAAGAGGATGACTGGACTGGCGGGGCTTGCTCTCACTGCCGGTCTCATCATGAG
>JABJAO010000073.1 GCA_018666065.1 Microbacteriaceae bacterium
AAAGGCAAATGGCACAGGCCTCGGGTGCAGCCCTATGGTCCTATTCCGCTCGACCCCGCCGCCTCCGTGTTGCATTACGGTCAGGAAATCTTCGAAGGCATGAAGGCGTATCGCCATGAGGATGGCCCAATCTGGACCTTCCGACCAGACCAGAATGCATTGAGACTTCAACGCTCGGCGCGGAGAATGGCCCTCCCGGAGCTGCCGGTTGATTATTTCCTCCAGGCGCTAAGAGAACTGATTGCGGTGGATGGTGCGTGGGTGCCCAGTGCTCCTGAAACGTCGTTGTATATCCGACCTTTCATGTTCGCCAAGGAAGCATTCTTGGGTGTTCGCCCTGCCAAGAAGGTGGCCTTTTACGTCATCGCCTCCCCGGTAGGCCCCTACTTCGGAGATACCGTAAGCCCGGTATCCATTTGGCTTTCAACCCACTATTCCCGCGCGGGGAAAGGTGGCACGGGGGCTGCCAAGGCCGGAGGCAACTACGCTGCCTCCCTCGTTGCGCAAACCGAAGCAGCCGAGAATGACTGCAAGCAGGTGCTCTTTCTCGATTCCGAAGAAGGAAAGTTCCTTGAGGAACTCGGTGGCATGAATATTGTGCTCGTCTACAAGGACGGGACTCTTGTGACACCGCATAGCGAGACCATTCTGCAGGGCATCACGAGAGACTCTGTCCTGCAGCTCGCGGAAGACGCTGGCCACACAGTTGAGAGGCGACCAATCACCATCGATGAATGGCGCGATGGGTACGCCTCTGGCGACATCGTCGAGGCGTTTGCCTGTGGGACGGCTGCGACCGTGGTCCCCATCGGTCAGCTCAAGGGTCCTGATTTCACGATTGGTTCTGCCGATGCTGGACCCGGCGAGGTCACGATGGCCCTGCGGTCTCAACTGATTGACATTCAATACGGTCGTGCAGACGACCCTCACGAGTGGATGCAAAGACTCGACGCGTGAGAGGCCATTCAGCTCTCAGGCGGGTGTTGCTCTCTGCGGCGGCACTGGGCCTGGGAGCGGTGGTCGGCACGTTCGCCGGCTTGTATCACTCGGCGGTGTTCCCCTGGGGTCTCAGCGTCGTGCTCGTGCTTGTGCTCCTTGCAGTCCTCGGCATCGGAACCCTGAATACAGCGAGGTATCCCGTTGTGTGGATGAGTGTGGGACTCATGGGTTCCCTCGTGCTACTGGCGGGCGTCGATGGGAATGGCTCGGTTCTTATCCTTGCGGACACACCGGGCTGGGCTCTTTTGGGCGGGGCAACATTGATTGTTGTCGGTGGGATTGCGTGGCCACGGTTTCACCCACGCCACACCGGTTACGATAGGGGTATAGCAAGCCCCGAGAGGATTTCCCAGCCGTGACCTATGTAATCGCACTTCCGTGTGTCGATGTTAAAGACCGCGCGTGCATTGACGAGTGCCCCGTGGACTGCATTTACGAGGGTGACCGGATGCTCTACATCCACCCCGATGAGTGCGTGGATTGCGGAGCGTGTGAACCCGTCTGCCCTGTTGAGGCGATCTATTACGAAGACGACCTCCCCGAGCAGTGGTCGGAGTACTACACCGCGAACGTCGAGTTCTTTGTCGAGGTGGGGTCGCCGGGAGGAGCAGCCAAAGTTGGTGTCATCCACAGCGATCACTCCGTCATCACTGCCCTACCTCCCCAGAACTAACATCTCGTGAGCCTGTCGCTCCCCGATTTTCCGTGGGACTCGCTTGACCCCTATCGGCAGGTAGCATCCAGCCACCCAGATGGATTGATCGATCTTTCTGTGGGATCCCCCGTGGACCCAAGCCCAGCAGTCGCAACTGATGCGCTGGCATCGGCTAGCCAGGCCCCTTCCTACCCGCTCACTGCGGGAACCCCCGAGCTCCAGAGCGCAATGGCGAACTGGTGGCAGCGTCGCAGAAACACAGGCCCGCTGTCGAGCCTCGAAGTTGTGCCCTCGATTGGCTCGAAAGAGATGGTCGGCTTGCTCCCGACCCTTCTCGGAGTGCGGGCTGGTCACACAGTCGTGATTCCGGAGGTGGCATACCCCACCTATGCCATCGGTGCTGTGGTCACGGGGGCGGACGTTGTGGCCTCGGATGATCCCTCGACGTGGCCCGACACTAGCGCCGTGATCTGGCTGAACTCGCCGGGCAATCCCACGGGACGAGTCAATGACGTCGGGTATCTGCGGGAGGCGGTCCGCACTGCCCGGGCCATTGGGGCAACACTGGTGAGTGACGAATGTTATGCCGAACTTGGGTGGGGAGAAGCTCCTGTTCCCTCGTTGCTCGATAGTGCCGTCACCGACGGCGATCGCACGGGCTTATTGAGCCTCTACTCGCTGAGCAAACAATCCAACCTTGCCGGGTATCGGGCGGCCCTCGTTGCCGGAGACGAGAAGCTTATTCAGGACATACTCTTGGCCCGCAAGCACCTCGGTTTGATTGTCCCAGCTCCCATTCAGGCTGCAATGACTGCGGTATTGGGTGATGACGCCCATGCCGCGTTACAAAAGGAGCGGTATCGCGCACGACGGGACCTTCTGATGGCGGCTTTTGTGGGTGCTGGTTTTCAGATTGATCACAGCGAGGCGGGTCTCTACCTCTGGGCTACAAAGCATGAGGACGCGTGGCAGACCATTGCATGGCTGGCTGAGCGGGGAATCCTGGTTGCACCCGGGTCGTTCTATGGCCCCTCTGGTTCACACCATGTGCGAGTGGCGTTTACTGCCTCGGATGACCGTATGGCGCAGGTTCCCGCCCGGCTTTCCGCGTGATTTTGTCACCTGCAAACAATTGATGTCCATATTTCGTAGGCGCCTCAGCTAGTGCCGGTATGGTCCTCTAGGCTGTAGGGGATGCTGTGGCAAAGGAGTGACGCGTGACCGACTCACCTGACACCGTTTCACTGAGTTTTCCCGGTGGAACGGCGGAATTCCCTGTTGTTCCCTCGGCGCTGGGCGCGCCCAGTATCGATGTGTCCTCACTCACGAAGCAGACCGGCTACACCGCCCTCGACCATGGATTTGTCAACACTGCCGCGACCAGCAGTGGGATTACCTTTATCAACGGTGACGAAGGAGTACTGCGGTACCGCGGCTATGCCATCGATGACGTAGCCCAGAACTCGACCTTCCTCGAAGTCGCGTGGCTGCTGATTTATGGAGAATTGCCCTCCGCGGATGAGCTTGCGGGGTTCGACGATCGGATTCGTCACCACACTCTGTTGCATGAAGACCTCAAGCGCCTGTTTGACGCTCTTCCTCACAACGCTCACCCCATGTCGGTACTCTCCGCCGCCGTCAGTGCGATGTCGACCTACTACGGCGATTCACTGAGCGTGCACGACCCGGAACAAATCGAGTTGTCAACAATCCGACTTCTCGCCAAGCTGCCTGTCATTGCGGCCTATGCCCACAAGAAGAGCATCGGCCAAGCGTTTCTGTACCCCGACAACTCCCGCGGATTTGTGGAGAACTTCTTGTGGCTGAACTTTGGTCTTCTCGCGGAGCCTTATGTGTCAAACCCTGTGTTGGTCAAGGCACTGGATCGACTGTTGATTCTGCACGAGGACCACGAACAAAACGCCTCAACGTCCACGGTTCGGATGGTGGGCTCGACTGAGGCAAACCTTTTTGCCTCAGTCTCAGCCGGAATTAACGCACTGTCTGGACCACTGCATGGTGGTGCGAACGAAGCAGTTCTCTCCATGCTTGCCGAGATCATGGATTCAGGTGATGGAGTCCAACGCTTTGTTGAGCGCGTCAAGCGCAAGGAAGATGGGATCCGACTGATGGGCTTTGGCCACCGGATCTATAAGAATTACGACCCACGGGCTCGGCTTGTCAAAGAGAGCGCTGACGAAGTACTTGCCCAGTTGGGTATTCATGACCCACTGCTTGGCATTGCCAAGGAGCTGGAAGAAGTTGCCCTGGCGGATGAGTACTTTATTGAGCGCAATCTGTACCCGAATGTCGACTTCTACACGGGGGTTATCTACAAGGCGATGGGATTCCCCACCCGCATGTTTACCGTCCTCTTCGCCATCGGTCGCCTTCCCGGGTGGATTGCACACTGGCGCGAGATGAACTCAGATCCGAACACCAAGATCGGTCGCCCCCAGCAGCTCTATGTGGGCCCGGCAGCAAGGGATTGGCCGAAGCGTTAAGAGTGGAGCTCGCTGTTGAGCTCGATCACCTGTGTGCCTCGGGGAAGAACTTCCACTGCTCCCGTGCGAGAGTTTCTGCGGAAGAGTAGCTGCGGTGTTGCACTGAGCTGACCGGCTTTGGCCTCCGTCGGGTTGGCTTCCGCCAAAATCGTGACTTTAGTTCCAGCTGTCACATAAAGCCCCGCTTCGACGACGCAGTCATCGCCGAGAGAGATACCAATTCCGGAGTTCGCTCCGAGCAGGCACCGTTGCCCGACAGAAATGACTTCTGTGCCGCCGCCAGACAGGGTGCCCATGATGGAAGCGCCGCCGCCGATGTCTGTTCCATCGCCAATGACGACCCCTTGAGAGATTCGGCCCTCCACCATCGACGTTCCAAGCGTTCCGGAATTGAAATTCACAAATCCCTCGTGCATGACCGTCGTGCCCGGAGCGAGGTGTGCTCCCAGCCGCACCCGTGATGCGTCTGCAATCCGAACGCGTGGGGGAGTGACGTAGTTCACCATCGGAGGGAAGCGGTCCAGGCTCGTGATGATTGCTCCCGAGCCGATGAGAGCCAGACGATTCGCGTCATAGAACTCTGGCGATACTGGTCCCCGCGTGGTAAACGCGACTATGGGCAAAAGAGAGAAGATCCCCTCGAGGTTCAGAGAATTGGGTCTAACCAGGCAGTGGCTGAGCAAGTGCAGTCGAAGGTATGCATCTGACGTGGACTGCGGAAGGCTTTCAAGATCAATGACCGTGGTGACACCCATTCGAATAACCCCTCGGCTCTCATCCGCTCCTTCGTGAGAGGACATCTCGGCGGGAATGAGGTGGGAGTCAAAGTTCGCAGGAGGCTCTCCCAGGCGAGGATTTGGGTACCACGTGTCCAAGACGGTATTCGTATCGGTCGAGATGGTCGCTATCCCATAACCCCACGCGCGGGAGCTAGATGTTTCCATTCGCCCAGGCTACCGGGCTGGGCTCCCCCAGTACACTGGGCGCATGTCTGACGCTCCCATCGCTCTTGATGTCGACGTCTCGGTGGCCGATCTTGCCGCGGTACTTGTCAATATTCCCAGCCCATCTGGGTCAGAAGCGGGTCTCGCCGATGCGATTGAGATTCTTCTGAGAGGTACGTCGCACCTTGAGGTCCTTCGCTCCGGACATACGGTAGCCGCACGGACGTCCCTGGGCCACTCATCCAGATTGGTGTGGGCGGGTCATATCGACACCGTTCCCGCCCATGGCAACGACGTAGCGAGAGTGTCCGACGGTGTTTTGTCCGGCCGAGGATCGGTCGACATGAAGTCTGGTGTGGCGGTGGGCTTGAAGCTCGCCTGCGAGCTGACGAAACCCAACGTCGATGTGACGTGGATTTTTTATGACAACGAGGAAGTTGAGAGCGCGAAGAACGGGCTGGGTCTTTTTGGCACTAGTCACCCCGACTGGATTGCCGGCGACTTTGCGATTGTGGGCGAACCGAGCAACGCTCAGATCGAAGGCGGATGTAATGGAACGCTGAGATTCGAGGTGACCACGTCGGGGACCCGGGCTCACTCCGCCCGATCGTGGATGGGTGTCAACGCGATTCATGGCGCTGCTGAGATTCTGGATCGCCTGAGGGCCTACCAGCCGGCGGTTGTCGAGGTAGATGGGCTGTCGTATCGGGAAGGACTCAACGCGGTCGGGATTGTCGGGGGCGTTGCAGGCAACGTGATCCCAGA
>JABJAO010000052.1 GCA_018666065.1 Microbacteriaceae bacterium
CACCACCTTCTCCTGCCCCCACATCCAGCGCCCTCCCAGGGGTGAGCTCCGAGGCGATTGCCTCGAGAGCTTGGTTCACCTTGCCGCTCCACATCTTCGTCGTGCGATACCGCGCATCCCATGACGCCCCGGATTCTGATCGCCAGGACGCAGCGAGCTTTCGCATGGTGCGGTGGCGCCACCACCAGAACAATCGAAAACCGACCCAGAGAAGGGGCGTGAGAGCTCCGGCACGAAATTCAAGCTGGTCAGTGAGCTGTGTGGGCCCCACCCCCGTGGGGGACACCGTCATGGTGTGGTGGAAAGAGTTCACCGCTCCGAGGGCGCCGCTGATCCCACGACCCTCATCCCGAAAGGTTTTCGTCATTGCCTCTTCGCTGGTCTGAGGGTTAATTTCCTGGGTCCCCATAGGGAGAAATCCCAGGGCGAGAGCTTTCACAAGGTAGCTTTCACCGCTGACCCAGGCTGCAGGAAAGACCCCAGGTCTGACGGGGCGGAAAGAAAGAAAAGGCCGAGAGACCTGCTGAAAGACCTCGGGGTTATTGAGGGCGTTCCATGCCTCACTAACGGAGCAGCCAAGCGTTGTGGTGAGACAGATTTTTATATCTCCCAGCTTGCCCTACCCCGCCTAATCTTCAGCTTGGAAAGCTAGCCTGATTTCATGAAAGCTGTCCTCGACGGGCTTGTCCTTGCCGACGCACCAGAGGCCGATCTGGTGAAGATCGAAGGAAACTGGTATTTCCCACCTGCCTCGGTCAACTTTCCTTTCTTGGAAGAAAGCCCCACCGCATATCACTGCCCGTGGAAGGGGGACTGTATCTATTTCACGATCACGGTGAACGGCGCTGCGTTCCAGGACCGGGCCTTTGCGTATCGGAATCTCCGACCCGGTGCTGTCGAACGGGTGGGACACGATTTTGCCGGCTACGTCTGTTTCTGGAAGGACGTCTCAGTCGAGTAGGTCGCTCGAACCGACCACACAATCAGGTGGGTTTTATCAAAGCGGGGATTGCACTGTGCGCAGGAGGTAGGTTTTCCTGGTTTTCTGAAACGAATTATCTCGTGGCCACTGGGGCACCGACCAAGCCACTTCGCTCGATCGGTGGCGGGTGCTTGATGGTGGGTGCGACCTCCGGTGTAGCCGATGCGTGCGGCGATGCTGCGCCATTTTGTTCCGTGCCCTTCGCGAGACCCCGCGAGCGCGTGAGCGATTTCGTGCAGAATTACCTGCTCCACATCGTCATCGCTGGCCTTGTCGCTGAGGTGCCGAGACAGCGTGATGCGTTTGGTCCTGTGGTCACACTGACCAAACCGGGTGGTGGCGCGATCCCATTCGAATCGCCACTCAGAAAGCAATCCATGGGTTGCCAGGAGGGATTCCGCCCTATTCTCAACCCATTTCAATTCCGACATCGCTCCAGGTTAGTCAGGGGCGAACTTCGAGCGAGCTGGTTATCCCCACCCCAGGAAAAAACAAAAAGTTGGGTGGACAAATAGCCTTCACACGGTATATCGTTAGAGGTTGCTTCCCTGACTTCCCTTATCTTCATATTGCGGTCGATAAGAGAGCCCCGAGTATAACGGCGGGGTGAACTCATTGTGCTGAGTTCCAGGCGTTGCTTCTATCCGGTTTGGTCACCCACAATGAGGCTCTTTTGTGAGCCCTGGAGGTAATTGCTCTTGGCTGCTGCGCGTCCCGCAACCACCACTCCCACGAACGGCCGAGTCGCCCAGCGACTCACGTTTGCCAAAATCTCCGACACCGTCGATGTGCCCGATCTGCTTGCCTTGCAGACCGAGAGCTTCGAGTGGCTCGTCGGCGCCCCCGCATGGAAGGCAAGGGTCAAGGCAACGAAAGCTGCCGGCGAGACCGTTGTCACCGAGCGCAGTGGCCTAACAGAAATCTTCGAAGAGATTTCTCCCATCGAGGATTCGGGCGAGACGATGCAACTGTCGTTCCAAAACCCCTACCTCGAAGAAGAGAAGTATTCGCTGGATGAGTGTAAAGAGCGTGGCAAGACTTACGCAGCACCGCTGTATGTCGAAGCTGAGTTCATGAACCACTTGACCGGTGAAATCAAAACCCAGACCGTCTTCATGGGTGACTTTCCCCTGATGAC
>JABJAO010000087.1 GCA_018666065.1 Microbacteriaceae bacterium
ACGGCCTTCGCCCATCTCTCGCGCAACGGCACAGAGGCCTTGGAGGACCACGAGAAGCCCGACGGTAGGGGTTTTCTCCACCGACTGGTGGTCGCCAAGCACCCCGCTCAAACGACGGAGCGCGTCGTCAAGATCCACCCAGAACACATCACTCTTGGCAGGAAAATAGTTGAAAAATGTCGCTCGGCTGACCCCTGCACGCTGGGTAATCTCCTCGATGGTGGTCTTGGCGTATGTCTGTTCGACGAAAAGCTCCAGGGCGGCTTCTTGAAGCATTTCAGGTGAGGAAGCCAATGGTCTTCCACGGGTAAGGTGCTCTCCCACACTGCCCCCTTAGTAATTGTTGAACTGAGTCTAGTTAATGTACGCTAGGGATTTCGATACCTCACCGAAAGTGGATACATGCCTCGCAGAACCTCCCTCATTCGAAAAATCTCCTCTATCGGAGCGGTCGTTGCTCTTGCCGCGACTCTCGGAGCGTGCGCTGGCGACGAAGCACCCGCGGAGTCAACGATGTCAGAAGCACCCGCTGAGTCGACCATTTCTTTCGCCATTGAAGGCGCAAACCTCAGCTCGGGACACATGGATATTCATTCGAGCCAGCTCGATGTCGCCTCTCTGGTGCTGCGCAACGCGTTTGACTCACTGGTCGCGCAGGACGCCTCCGGCGCCTTTGTGCCGTGGCTCGCTTCGTCCTGGACAATCTCTGAAGACGAGCTGGAATATGTCTTCCAGTTGCGCGAAGACGTTACCTTCCACGATGGTGAGCCTTTCAACGCTGAAGCGGTGAAGGCAAACTTCGATCACGTGGTTGCCCCAGAAACAGCTTCGGCCCAAGCCGCAAGCCTGATTGGGTATGCCGAAGATGGCGGTTATTACGTGGGTACGGAGGTCTTGGGTGAATTCGAGGTCGCCGTCACCTTCAGCCAGCCCTATGCGCCGTTCCTCCAGGGTCTGAGCCTTCCCCAGCTGGGTTTTTACTCACCCGTGGTCCTCACAGAAAATGCCGCCGATCTGAAAGCGGGCGGACCGGGAGTCACTGTCGGCACGGGACCCTTCGTGTTGAGCGAGTTCACTCCCGACCAGCAGCTCGTATTTGTCGCAAATCCCGACTATGACTGGGCGCCCACAGGGTCAACCCATCAAGGAAGAGCAGCCTCGGACACGCTCGTCATTTCCATCGTGCCAGAGACCGCTTCGCGGGTGGGAGCAATTACCACCGGGGAAGCCGATGTCGCGGCAGATTTCACCCCGGACATGGCGGCGCAAGTCGGCGCGGATGCCCAGACCTTCTCCATTGAAATGCCGGGCGTTCCCTACTCCCTTTATATCAACGAGGCCGATGGCGTTTTTGCTGACGTCCGTGTCCGCGAGGCCTTCAGCCTGGGATTTGATGCCGAGCCAGCAATTGCGAGCATCTATCTGGGACAGTTCAGCCGAGCCTGGAGCATTTTGGGCCCCACCACGCCTAACTCCTACGATGCCTCACTGGAGGGTTCGTGGCCCTACAGCCCAGATAAGGCAAACGAACTCTTGGACTCTGCGGGATGGACAGAACGGGACTCTGAGGGGTATCGCACCAAAGACGGCGAGCGTTTGAGTGCTCGCTGGATCGCCTACACCCCTGTTCCCGATGACCGCGCGAGCCTCGCGAACTTCATCCAGTCAGATCTGAAGGAAATCGGATTCGAGCTCGTTCGGGAAGTGCTGGAACCCGCGCAGTATATGGAGTTTTATGGACCCAGGGATTTTGACCTGACCGACTGGGCATTTTCCAGCCCTGACGCTGATGTGTTGCGCAGCCACCTCCAAACCGGTGGCTTTCAAACAGTCTCCAGTGTGACAAAGCCTCAGGTTGATCAGTGGCTCAGCGATGCTGTGGCCACCAGTTCACCGGCTGCGAGAGAGGCCCTGTATCAGCAAATCCAGCAGTGGAATGCGGAGCAGGTGTTGATCGTACCTCTCTACGTTCCCTCCGAAATCACCGTCGCTACCTCGGGTGTTGAAGGATTGATTTTTGACCTCTACGGTCGAGCATCCTTCTACGGCGCCACCGTCGAGCGGTAGTTGGCCGTGAGGTAGTGACCACGCACGCGAGCACACCCTGGCGAGGCACACTCTCCAGGGTGTTTCTCTTCTTGGCACAATCTCTCGGGAGATTTGTCCTTGTCATCTGGGGGGCGGCAACAGCAGGATTTGTAGCCCTCCGGTTGATTCCCGGCGACCCTGTCGATGTCATGCTCGGCGTCCAGGCGCGGGTATCCGAATCTGTTCGCGCCCAGATACGACTGGAGTGGGGGCTTGATGAACCACTTATTACGCAGTACTTCCTATACCTTGGCCGCCTTATTCACGGCGATCTGGGCGTCTCCTACCAGCTTCGCACTCCGGTG
>JABJAO010000036.1 GCA_018666065.1 Microbacteriaceae bacterium
AGCGTAAAAATACCCCATTACCGAGCCTGAGATGAGAAAGTAACGATGAGAGGAGAGTCAATCACAGGATAATCGTAGAGCCTGCGCCGGCACGGTGTGACCATCAATCCCGACCCACTGTGTGGGACTTTTCAGATGGACTCTCTACGCTGGGGGACATGAAAACATATGTGCTCGCGGGTGGATGTTTCTGGTGTCTCGATGCCGCCTACCGGGTTCTCTCCGGCGTGCACTCCGTGGTCTCCGGCTACACCGGTGGCACGGGAGCTCACCCTACCTACGAGCAGATCTGCACTGGCACTACCGGTCACGCTGAGGCCGTCGCCGTGACGTTTGATCCCTCGGTGATTCCCTCCGATGTCATCTTGGATGCGTTTTTCACGATGCACGACCCTCGACAGCTGAACCGCCAGGGTAACGACGTGGGAACCCAATATCGCTCGGCGATGTTTTATCGAGACGACGAAGAACGCGCCCTCTTCGAGGCCGCCAGTGTCCGGGCTTCTGAGGTCTGGGGCGGGGGCATCGTGACAGAAATCTCTCCCCTTGGCGATTTCTATGACGCTGAGGATTACCACCAGGATTTCTTTGCAAAGAATCCAACCCAGGGGTACTGCCTCGCGATTGCGGTTCCCAAGGTCGCCAAGGTCCGTCAAAGCTTCAGTACCTACCTGCGATAGCCACCCCGTCCACAAGAGTGGACTGAGGTTTCTTCTTCACAAACGGAGGGTCTCCGTTTCTCTGTGCACGGTGTCGCCCCCACAGTGTGGGCATACCCGCCGCGCAGGCGCGGGTATGTCTTCACAGAGCCTGCCCAGAGAAAGGACCCACTATGACTGACCAACTTGCCCTGACCGGGCTGATCGCGACAACTCCGCGCCACATCGTCACCTCCGAGGGGCTCGCCATCACGAGTTTTCGGCTCGCATCTCAACAACGGTGGTTCGATCGCACCAAAGGCCGTTGGAGTGAGGGAGAGACCAACTGGTACACCGTGACCGCCTTCCGCGACCTCGCGGTGAATGCGTCCCAATCCCTGCACAAAGGTGACCGAGTTGTCACCGTCGGGCGACTCAAAGTTCGCGACTGGTCGAACGACGATCGCTCGGGTACCAGCGTCGAGGTGGAGGCGGACAGCTTGGGCCATGACCTCTATTGGGGTGTGACCGACTACACCAAAGTCTCCCGAACAATCACCGAGGAAGACCCCCACGAGGAAGAGGAAGAAGAGCTGTAGCCGCACTGCCCCGGTGGCCAAAGTCCCTAGACTAGGAACCTATGGCTGAATTCATTTACACAATGGTTCGCGCGCGCAAAGCGGTCGGCGACAAGCTCATTTTGGACGACGTCACCATGTCCTTCTTCCCCGGGGCGAAGATCGGCATGGTGGGCCCCAACGGTGCTGGTAAGTCCACCATTCTGAAAATCATGGCGGGGATGGACACTCCCTCCAATGGTGAAGCAACACTCACCCCCGGGTACACCGTCGGCATCTTGATGCAGGAACCCGAGCTCGATGAATCGAAGACAGTTCTCGAGAACGTGCGCGAGGGCGTGCGTGACATTCACCAAAAAATTGTGCGCTTCAACGAAATCTCTGCAGCCATGTCGGATCCAGACGCAGATTTTGATTCTTTGCTTGCAGAGATGGGAACTCTCCAGGAAGCAATTGATGCAGCCGACGCCTGGGATCTTGATTCCCAGCTCGAGCAGGCCATGGATGCTCTCCGTTGCCCACCATCCGAGGCTTCCATTACGCACCTCTCCGGCGGTGAGAAGCGGCGGGTTGCGTTGTGCAAGCTGCTGCTAGAAAAGCCAGATCTTTTGCTCCTCGACGAGCCCACAAACCACCTCGATGCCGAGAGCGTCCTGTGGTTGGAGCAGCATTTGTCAAAGTACCCGGGTGCAGTTATTGCGATTACCCACGACCGGTACTTCCTCGACCACGTTGCGCAGTGGATTGCCGAAGTGGATCGCGGGCGCCTCTACCCCTATGAGGGCAACTACTCTACGTACCTCGAAAAAAAGGCTGAGCGACTTCAGGTTCAAGGCAAGAAAGATCAGAAGCTAGCCAAGCGTCTCGCGGATGAGCTCGAATGGGTTCGCTCGAACGCTAAGGGCCGGCAAGCAAAGTCCAAAGCCCGACTTTCTCGCTATGAGGAAATGGCGGCTGAGGCGGAGCGCACCAAAAAGCTCGACTTCGAAGAAATCCAAATACCACCAGGCCCTCGGCTCGGTCAGCAGGTCTTGGAAGCAACGGCCATCAGGAAGGGCTTTGATGGCCGAGTTCTTATTGACAACCTCAGTTTCTCCTTGCCCCGCAACGGGATTGTGGGAATCATCGGACCCAATGGCGTGGGTAAGTCAACGCTGTTCAAGACCATCGTGGGTCTCGAGTCTCTTGATGGGGGCACGCTCACCGTGGGAGAGAGCGTCAAGCTCTCGTACGTCGATCAGGATCGCTCCGGGATTGACCCCAACAAGACTCTGTGGGAAGTGGTCTCGGACGGACTGGATGTCATACAGGTGGGCAATGTTGAGATTCCCTCCCGTGCCTATGTCTCCAGTTTTGGGTTCAAGGGACCCGACCAGCAAAAGAAGGCGGGTGTGCTCTCCGGTGGTGAGCGAAACCGCTTGAATCTTGCCCTCACGCTGAAGCAAGGTGGAAACCTGCTTCTCCTGGATGAGCCCACCAATGATCTCGATGTGGAAACCCTCTCGAGTCTGGAAAATGCGCTTCTGGAGTTCCCCGGCTGTGCTGTGGTGATCACCCACGATCGTTGGTTCCTGGATCGCATCGCGACCCACATCCTTTCCTACGAGGGAACAGAGACCGACCCAGCGAACTGGTACTGGTTTGAAGGAAACTTTGAATCGTATGAGGAGAACAAGGTGGAGCGCTTGGGTGCAGATGCTGCTGCTCCGCACCGGTCGACCTATCGCAAGCTCACCCGAGACTAGAGAGATTAGACATGACCACATCTGTGGCACCGCCCAACATAGGGCTCTGGTTCTGGGCTGCGGCCTCAATTTTCTTCACCAGAGCACTGTTGTTTTCCACGTGGCTCTCTCGGGGCCCCGAGGTTCAACAAGCTCTTGACCTGAACACTGCCCAGATGGGGCTCTTCGTCATGCTCTTTCCCCTCGGAGGGTTGGCGGGAATTCTCTTCGCCAATGCGTTGACTGTTCGCTTCGGGGCCAGAGCGGTGGGAACCTCCATTTTTGTTCTGGGAGCTGTGGCCATTGCCACACTCGGCTTTGCGCTAGTCGATGGGAACTTGCCACTGGCGGCACTCTCAGTTTTCTTGATGGGTCTCCCGATGGCAATCGCCGATTTCCTTGGAAACTTCGAGGGCACCGCGGTGGACCGACTGTCGCCAAAGAGCCTTTTTCCGGCCATCCACGCGGCATTTGGCATCGGTATGTTGCTCGGCGCCGGGGGCGCGTCGGTCGCTATTGACGCCGGCTGGACCCTTGCTCAGAACTACCTTGTTGTCGCCGGAATTGTTGCGGTCATTTCGGTCTGGGGCTCCTTGCAATTCCCTAATCGCGACAAGCCCACCGCCCAACCCAAGGGTGAGGAGCGGAAAATATCGCTGGGAGTGTGGAAAGAGAAGCGCACTCTGCTGATTGCGATTATTGGCTTTTCTTTCATCATGGCGGAAATTTCCGCAGGGACATGGGTTCCCATTGCGTTGACGGTCTCAGGCTTTTCTGGTTCGGCTGCCGCTTTCGCCTTCGGTGTGTTCTGGATTGTGATCACCTTTGGCCGCATTATCGGTGGCTTTGTCGTGGAAAAAATTGGACGCTACCGCACCATTTTGCTCTCGACTCTGATCACCGCATCGGGGATCTTGATCTTTATGCTCGTGGAGCTTGTCGCTCTGCCGTTCCTCGGACTTATCCTCTGGGGGTTGGGCATGTCCATGGGCTTCCCGATGTCCGTGGCAGCGATGAGTGACGAGCCACGAAAAGCCCCGTATCGAATCAACATGATCATCACCGTTGTGTATATCTCGAGCATCACGGTGGGCCCGGCACTGGGAAGTCTCGGTGAAGTCGCGGGAATCTACGTGGCTTTCTCTATCCCGCTCGCCCTGATGATTCTCTCGGCAATTTTGAGCCCGGTGACGAAGCCACTCGAAACACCAGAAGCGCTGGCAGGAAGAGCCCCGAGGGCCTGAGTTATTGCGGGACCCGAACCATTCCCTCCTGGGCGACCGAGGCCACCAGGGTTCCATCCTGAGCAAATATCCGGCCGAGGGATAGCCCCCGACCACCCCGCGCCGAGGGTGACTCCTGGGAATACAGGAACCATTCGTCCGCGCGATGGAAGCGATGCCACCACATGGCATGATCGAGGCTTGCGACCTTGAGCCCGGGCGTTGCCCAGCTCACCCCGTGCGCGCGCATGACCGGCTCCAGGATGCTGAAGTCACTCGCATACGCGAGGGCTGCTCGGTGCATATTCGGGTCATCGGGGAGTCTTCCGAGAGCTTTCATCCATACCGCCTGGTGGGCAATCGGCTGACCATCGACGCTCACGTAGACCGACGATGGATGGTGACGCAGATCGAAGGCGCGAGTCTTCGCCCAGATGTCCGCTGCTGGGTGGTTGATTCCTTGGAGGACCTCGGCGGCGCTCGGTAGTGATTCGGGATCGGGGATGCCCTCGGGCATGGTGGCCTGATGGTCGAGACCTGGGTCTTCGTCCTGGAACGAGGCGATCATGGAGAAAATCGGCTGCCCTTTTTGGTACGCCTGCACGCGTCTGGTGGAGAAGGAGCGACCGTCATGAATACGATCGACGGAGAATGTAATTTCCTCCTCGATATCTCCCGGACGCAGGAAATATCCGTGGAGTGAGTGAATAATCCGTTCTGCGTCGATGGTGTGCATCGCACCCAGAGCAGCTTGCGCCATCACTTGGCCACCGAATACCCGTCCGTGTGGCTGCCACTGGCTGGGTGCGGTGAAGATGTCCTCTCGGGTGCGTGCTGATGTGCTCGAGAGTGTGAGCGCGCGCAACATGCTCTCAACGGGCGCAAGGTTCGGGGCATCCCCCTTGGAAGGTGTCATCGGTTGTAGTTTAGAGAACACCATGGGACATACCTTCACTCTGACGCCGGATGCGGCGAGACACGATCTTCTGACTTTTCTCGAACGAGCTGCTCGAGTCAATAACGGGTCTGCCCGCCTTATTGCCTCGGGAGGCCACCTCCAGGTTTATGTTGGAGTCCTCTTTCCTCGAGGCCTGCTGGATCACACCCCGACTGTCCTCGGCCTTCGGGTCTTTGCTCTCGAGCAGAGCGTCGACTTTGATGTTGTGGTCCCACTCGACGCCTTAGCCAGCCGGGTTCGAGTTGCCCTAGAAAGGGGTGACACCGAGTTGGGGACACCCGCGGAAGTAGCGTCTCTGGCGTGGTCGGCCATTACCCCTCCTCGTGAGGGCTGGCGTCGCCGGCTCGGAGTGGCGAGTTCTGTGCTCTCTCAAGCAGCCGCAGAGGGTATCGCTCGAGTGGCAGAGACCATTCCTAACGCCGTGGGTGAAGCAGTGGTGCAGAAGGTTCGAGCTGAAGTGTGGGGCGCAACCATCGCACATACCAAGCGCGTCCCCGCTGGTGCGGCCTTCGCGGCGGATGCTCTGGGGTTCCTGGTGGATAAGAACCTCCAGGTTCACACGCTCGACAACTGGCTTCGACTCTCGAGTATGTCAGGCTACGTTCTGGCGAAATTTCTCGGCGGCCACGATTTTGGCCCAGACGACGACTAATCCTCGAACGTATTCACCATAGAGAGAGCTGCTCTCTCGAAGTAATCCCACATTTCGTCGTCGTCCATGGGGGCAAGCTCCAGTGTCGTGAGGGCCGATCGCATGTGGTTAAGCCATCGCTCTCTCGCGTCCGGGTTGACCTTGAACGCTGCGTGGCGCATGCGCAAGCGTGGGTGCCCGCGTTGCTCGCTGTAGGCGTTGGGGCCGCCAAAGTACTGCTGGAGAAAAGAGGACAGCCGCCAGATTGCTCCTTCGAGGTCGTCCTCGGGGTACATCGGCAGTAACACCGGATCGCTCCGAATGCCCTCGTAGAAGGCCCGGACGAGCGCGTCGAAGGGTGCGGACCCACCGATTCGTTCGTACAGGCTTGAGGACGACTCGAGCATGGACCTAAGCGTCACCGTTGTCGGGCTGATCGTCCGATCGAGGGGCATTCCCGTCGGTCGGGCGCCGCGAATGGGAACGAGACGTGTCGTAGCTGTCAACGACCATGCGGTTGAGAGCGGGGATGTCAACTTGGCGTTTGTCGAGAGCGTCTTTGAGAGTTCGATAGAGCGCTCGCTCAGCAGCCCACTGTTCGCCCGCGCGAACCTTGACGACTAGGCGCAACGTGACAGCTTCTGCGCTGAGAGATTGGACACCCCACACTTCAGGTTCTTCCATGATCTTCCGGCGCCAGTCGGAGCGAGAGGCAAATTCTTTTGCCGACTCCAAGAGGAGGTTTTGAATCTCATCAATATTCGAGTTGTAGGGAACAGGAAGGTCCAGAATTACTCTCGACCAATCCTGAGTCTTGTTGCCCACGCGGAGAATCTCACCGTTGCGGACAAACCAGAGCGTTCCCGAAACATCGCGTATTTCGGTGATCCGAATCCCCACACGTTCCACAACTCCCTCAGCAATTCCGAGGTCGACAACGTCGCCAACGCCCAACTGGTCTTCAAAAACCATAAACATGCCATTGAGCACATCTTTGATGATCGACTGTGCGCCGAATCCCAGCGCAGCACCGAGAATTCCTGCGCTCGCGACGAGCGCGGTGACGGAAAAACCGAGCTCTGTCAGCGTCAAAATTGCGACGACGGTCACGATGACCCACGTCGCGGTGTTGTTCAGCACAGAACCGAGGGTCCGTGTGCGTTGGACCGATCGCATGGCAGAGAGCGGGCTCGAGGTGAGCTCTTGGGTGTCATCAACCTTGTGAGCGCGTTTCACGCCTCGGACAACTTGGTTGACCACGCGACTGATCACAACGCGGAGGATGAGGCTTCCCACAATCCCCGCGACGACAAGTCCAATGATGCGGATGGCCGTCCCATACCCGCCCAACGCCTCAGTAAACGAGTCCCACAGATCGGCTAGCTCCATGCCCCCATGCTAGGGCGTGACCCTATGACGATGCGTGCGCTTCATCC
>JABJAO010000120.1 GCA_018666065.1 Microbacteriaceae bacterium
CCGTTTCGGGGCCTCACAACGAGAGAGGTTCTCCTCCTCGAGGGGCCAGCGGGGCCAGCGGAATGGAGTCCGTTCCTCGAATATGCCGATGACGAGGCGGCCACGTGGCTCACGGCAACGCTCGAGCAGGCTTTTGACGCCGACCCTCACGCGCCCTCCACGGTTCGCGTGAATGGAACCATTCCAGCGGTCGCCGCGCAGGACGTTGCTGCGTTGGTGCACGGCGCTGGTGACCCCACGACGATCAAGGTCAAAGTGGGAGGACCGGGGACCACGCTGGCGGATGATGTCGCTCGCGTGAGCGCAGTGCGAAAGGCTCTTGGCCCCAGTGGTCGCATCCGAATTGATGCCAATGCCTCGTGGACTCTCGATGAAGCAGAGCATGCCATTCGCGAAATGGAACACCTTGACCTCGACTACGTCGAGCAGCCTGTTGCGGATCTGGCTGACATGTCCGAGCTTCGGCGGCGCATCTCGCGATTAGGAATCGCGGTGGCCGCTGACGAGAGCATTCGGAGATTGAGCGACATTGATGCGGTAATTGCGGCAGAGGCGTGCGATGTCGTTGTGGTGAAAGTGCAGCCACTGGGCGGCCTCCGGGCGACCCGCGCTGTCGCAACGACGGCGCTCGCTGCCGGCCTCGAGGTCGTGGTGTCGAGCGCACTCGAGACCAGTGTGGGCCTCTACCGCGGGACTCAGATGGTCGGCTGGTTAGCCGAGCACACAGAAGTTGTCTACGACGCAGGGCTTGGAACCCAGGGGTTTCTGGGTATGGACGTGGTCGAGAGCCCTCTGTTCTCGCACGGCGGCGTTATGTCGGTAAACCTGCCGGTGCTCGACCTTGCCCACGTCGAGGCATTGCGAGCGTCCCCCGAGCGCAGCGCGTGGTGGAGTGCTCGGCTTGAGCGGTGCCTGGCTCTGCTTTAGAGACCCGAGTAGGAGTGCAAGCCGGTGAACGCAATGTTCACAACGGTGTAGTTGAACAGGACCGCTCCAAACCCAATGATCGCAAGCCATGCGGCACGCGATCCGCGCCAGCCTCGCGTCGCCCTGGCGTGAATGTAGCCGGCAAAAAGAACCCAAATAATGAAGGTCCATACCTCTTTGACATCCCACCCCCAGTAGCGTCCCCACGCCCGCTCGGCCCAGATAGCACCTGCGATGAGAGTGAAACTCCAGAACACAAAGCCCACCACGTTCAACCGATAGGCAAGGGACTCCATGATGGAGGACGAGGGCAGCGTATTCATGATCCGTGCCTTCGCCATGTCTCGGGCTTCGAACCGTGCCCGGGCCAGCTGCAAGGCCGACAGCGCTGCTCCGAGAGCAAAGAACGCTGTGCCAAGACTTGCGACGAACACGTGAATGACCAGCCAGGCCGACTGCAGCGCTGGCGGCAACGGGGTCACGTCGACATAGAAGTTGACGGTGACGACACCGAGAGCCAGAAGGACAAATCCTGTGATGTACGCGCCGAGGTACCCGAGGTCTTTCCAAAGCAGAGTTCCCAAGAACACAGCCACAATCAGCAGCGTCGAGGTCAAACCAAACTCGAACATATTTGCCCACGGGACTCGGTTTCCCGCGATTCCTCGTCCGATAGCAGCAAGCAGGTGAATTACCCACGCCAGGACAAGAAGCGTTACGCCAATTCTTTGGAAGGGTCCCCATGGCTGCGAAGACTCTGCGTCTGTGGCTGGGTTCGCTGCACCTGCTGGCACGAGTGCGGGTGTAGCCGAATAGCGTCGCGCGAGGTCCCACGTGAACGCGACGAAAGCCAGCGTGTACACGGCCATCGCCGAATAGACACCCACGAGGGAGAGGTAGGCGAAGTCCATCATCACTCCCTCAGTGTAGATTTCTCGACCTTGGAAAACGCATGGACGAGCTCGTCGAGTCCTTTACCTAGACCCGGATCATCACCTCTGGCCAAAGCAGCAAATTCAACCCTGGCCTCACCCTTTCCATTCCCTGTAATGCGAATCCACGCGCGGCGTCTAGTGACAAACAGCGTGACGATGAGACCCGCCATAATCCCAACGGCGGAGAGCGCAACGGGGAGTTGAGTGGGGTCCCGGTGAACGTCAACACTGACAAAACGGCGAAGCTCCGTGAATTCCACGGAGCCAAGCCCCGAGGGTAGGTCCACCCTCTCGCCAAGTCCCATCACGAGAGAATCCCGACCGGTCTCACCACCGGTGACCTGGGTGAGCGATTCTGTATCCAGCGAATAGACGTTGCGCGGAATGCCTTCGTCGAGCCCCAAATCTCCGCGGAACACGTTGAGCGTCAGCACCGGCTGATCGGGTTCGGGGTAAACGGAGGTGAGTGCGCCAGTTTCCAGAGCGACCGCCGAGGGATAGAAGAATCCGATCATGCCCAATTGCGAGGCCAAACCGTCGGGAATCTTGACGACTCCCAGACTGGTCAGGTTGGAGTCCTGGGGCAAGAAGGCAACGGGCTGGCTGAAAACAACGTCACCATCGGGGGCGTAGACCGTGATCCAGGGCGCAAAACCATTGCCCAGCAGATAGACCGAGGTTCCCTGGTGGTCGAGCGGTTGGTTGACTCGCAACACCACGTCGCGCGCACCTGAGCCATCCGTGAGTGTCATGTCGGCAGCAAAATCCAGAGGATTCGCGCGGCCGGACGTGAGATCGAACTGATAGGTCGGGGTGAAAGTGTTCAGCATCAAGGAATAGGGCTCCAAGGTGGAGTCGGAGAAGAAGCGCCCGGGGTTGAACGAGTCATAGCTGGTGAGTTGATTGGTGAAGGTCTGGCCCTCCACCAACACCCGCTGGCCTTGGTATTTGAAACCGGTGCCCAGAGCTAATCCCAGCAAGATTCCCACTAAAGCAAAGTGGAACAACAGGTTTGCTGTTTCCCGCAGGTAACCGCGCTCCCCGGAGACACTGTCCTTCTGGACAACAACGCGATATCCCCTGCTCCGCAGCGTTTCCTCCGCAGTCCTCAGCAACTGCTCTGGTGCCCCGTGGGTGGTTTCTACTCGGTAGTGCTCGAAACGCTCCAGCCGTGAGGGGGTCGCCGGCGGTGGTGACGTCAGTGCTTTAAGGTGATGCGATGTCCGGGGCAGGATGCACCCGACGAGAGAGATAAAAAGGAGAAGGTAAATCGAGGAAAACCACGCCGACGTGAAGGTGTCAAAGAGCTGAAGGGCATCCAGCACCTCGAATAGCTCGGGGTCATCGCGGCGAAACTGGACGACGCCGTTGGGGTCGCTGGAGCGTTGGGGAACCAAGGAACCTGGGATTGCCGCCAAAGCCAGGAGCAGCAGCAGAATCAGGGCCGTTCTCATGCTCGTCAATTGACGCCAGACAAAGCGACCAGCACCAACGAAGCCCAGCGCGGGCTGTTGGATAGCTCGGGCCTCAGTGCCGTCGTCGTAATCAGAGGGGCGTAGTGGTTCCACCGATCACCGCCTGAAGGCTCGACATCCACATCTGCCAGACACCAGAGACCATGGCCGTACCGATGGCCATCAGAATCACGCCCCCGGTGATGTTGATGGCACGAATGTTGCGCTTGAGCCACGCGAGCGCTCCAGTCACCCACCCAAATCCCAGCGCAATGAGAATGAACGGAATTCCCAGACCCAGACAGTAGGCGATGGCCAGAGCTGCAGCCCGCGGGATATCTCCCACGCTAAACGCAAGGGTGTTTACCGCAATCAGGGTCGGTCCAATGCAGGGAGCCCACCCTAAGCCGAACACCACACCCAGGACCGGCGCTCCCAGAAAACCATTGGCGCTGGCCAAGGGGAGCTTTGTTGTCCGTTGCAGGAACGACACCTGGCCAATAAACACAAAGCCCATCAGAATCAGCACAAGCCCGGCGATTCGGAGAATGACGTCCACCCAGCTGATGAGTGCCGCGCCCAACGAGGCAAAGATCACAGAAAAACTAATGAACACGCTCGAGAACCCCAGGATGAATAGCAACACCCCGATAACTAACCGTCGAGTGGGGTGCTGGGAATCACTCGAGGACCCAGTGAAACCACTGACGTACCCGAGATAGCCCGGAACTAAGGGCAAAACACAGGGCGAGGCAAAGGCAAGAAAGCCTGCCGCGAGGGCAACCGGTAAGGCCAGAAGAAGCGGACCCGAGAAGACCAATTCCCCGATCGAGCTCATGACCCAGTTCCCTCTGAGCTCACGTCTCGAAGTAGTTGCGCTAACACCTCGGGCTCCGTGAGAAGCCCCGAAATCCTCGCCGCGATTCGCCCTTGGTTATCCAACACCACTGTGGTGGGAACAGCATTGGGGGCAACCTGCCCTGCAAATGCCAAGCGGACGGATCCCTCATTGGTGTCCATGACAGACGTGTATGTCACACCAAACTCCTCAGCAAAAGCCAGAGCTGTCGGGGCTTGGTCCAGAATGTTGACCCCCACAAAAACAACGCCCTCATCGAGGAACTCTTGATGCAATGCTTCGAGGTCGGGCGCTTCCAGCCGACACGGTGGGCACCCGGCATACCAAAAGTTCACCACGACAACCTGGCCGGCGTAATCCGCGCTGGAAAAGGTCCCACCGATATCGAGAGGGCCGGCAAAGACCACTGGATTTTCCCGAGATTCTGGAGCGACAACAGTGAGAGCTCCGTCACCGGAAATGTAGTTTTGGCCAGAGCCCGCGCGATACTGCTCAGCAAGCGCATCACCGGTAGTTGCACAGCCTCCACCAAGCAAGGCGAGTCCCACAAGGCTTGCGGCTATGGCCGCTCTCATTTAGACAGCCCCCAAGTCGATGGCGTCATCAAGCAGGTCGGCTGCGGGCTCGCGATAGCTCTCCTCTTTCCATCGCTCGGCGACTTTCTTAATCGTGGTGATACTGGAGAGTGAACAGCGGCGATTCGAGGGAAGGTGCGGAAGGGGAATACCAGCCACACTTCGATGCAAAACCCAGATTGCGACCTGGTGGGTGACCAACACAACTTCGCCTTCGTCCACTGAATTCCACGCATCCTCAGCGACGGCCATCATCCGAGCCGCGATCTCGCGATAGGGCTCACCCCAACTCGGTGTCCACGGATTGTGCAAAGCCCACCATGCCGAGGGGTCTCTGAGCAGTCTGGCCGCCGACATCCTGGTCCCTTGGAAGTGATTGAGTCCCTCGTTCAGTCGCTCATCTATCTCGATAGGAAGGCCAAGATTTTCCGACAAGGGGGCGGCGGACTCCTGGGCCCTTTGAAGAGGGCTTGAGTAGATTTTGGCAATTGGCCGTGTTGCCAGCGCACTGGCCGAGCGTTGGGCCATCTGATGGCCTCGCTCGCTCAGCCGATAGCCCTCCAGTCGACCATAGAGAATGCGTTCCGGGTTGTGAACTTCGCCATGCCTGACAAAGTGAAGGAAGTCTGCGGGCACCAGCCCAGTCTACGAGGGTCAAGCTAGGGAACATCTGGGTCCGGACTAGACTCGTGTCTCGTGACGAATCGCACCCGAATTGCCGACCTTGCCCAGACGCCTGATGGCACCACTGTCACGGTGGGAGGTTTCGTCGACACGGTCCGTGACCAGAAGAAGGTCCAGTTCATCATTCTTCGCGACGAGTCAGGCTCGGCGCAGCTGGTCAACCCCGCCCTTCGCGAGGACGACCCCGAAGCGGGATCATCCCCGGAGCGTCGTGCACTTACCGATTCGATTTCGGAGCTTTCACAGGGCACGTTTGTGAAGGTCACCGGTGAGCTGAAACTCGACGAGCGCGTCAAGCTCGGTGGACTCGAGGTGAAAATCCACGCGCTCGAGGTCACGGGTGCGGCGGAGCCGGAACCTCCTATTGCGGAGGATTCCAGCGTGGATAAGCGCATGGATTGGCGCTTTCTCGATTTGCGTAGGCCCCAGGCAAACCTCATTTTCCGCGCACAAACAGCATTTGAGCACGGCATGCGCTCCTGGTGGGTTGATCACAACTGGATCGAAATCCACACCCCGAAGTTCATGGCGAGCGCCAGCGAATCGCGAGCTGAGCTCTTCGAGGTCGGTTATTTTGACACCACCGCCTATTTGGCACAAAGCCCCCAATTCTTCAAGCAGATGGCCCAGCCCGCGGGTTTCGGAGCGGTCTTTGAGATTGCACCCGCTTTCCGCGCCGACCCGTCTTTCACCGCCCGGCACGCAACGGAGTTCACCAGCGTCGATGCAGAGATGAGTTGGGTGGAGTCCCACCACGACGTCATGGCCATGCACGAGCAGGTTCTGGTTGCAGGCATCACGGCCGTGGTCGACAAGTGTGGTCAGGACATCACTGATCTTTTGGGTATCGAGCTGACTGTTCCCAGCACTCCCTTCCCCCGAGTAACCCTCCAGGAAGCACGAGACATCGTTGCCGCTGGCGGCTACGACATTCCGCGTGCGGATGGTGATCTTGATCCCGAAGCCGAGCGCAGGCTGTCTGCGTACATCCAAGAAACCCACGGTCACCCGTTTGTCTTTGTGACCGACTACGACAGCAGTATCCGGCCGTTTTATCACATGCGTCACGCCGACAACGATGCCCTGACGAAGTCCTACGACCTGCTCTATCGCGGCACAGAAATCTCCACGGGGGCGCAGCGCGAACATCGCATTGAGGTTCTTGAAGCCCAAGCCGCGGACAAGGGAATGGATATCGAGGAGCTCCAGAGCTACTTTGATTTCTTCCGCCACGGTGTTCCACCCCACGGTGGGTTTGGCATGGGCCTTGCTCGCGTGATGATGCTGATGCTGGAACAATCCAGCATTCGCGAGACGACGTTCCTCTTTAGAGGACCAAACCGCCTTCTCCCCTAAGGGATTTCGTGAATCGACCA
>JABJAO010000107.1 GCA_018666065.1 Microbacteriaceae bacterium
CCCAGTGGTGGGGGCTTCTCCCTCCCTCGAGTGTCGAACCGCTATTTGTCGAGGGGACTATTCCTGTCTCTCCATCGACTATCGAGACCCTCGAGACGTCCCCGGTCGAGTGGTTTCTTAGCAGTGTTGCCCGACGTGACCCCACTGCGCAACGCGGACTGGGGTCTCTTATTCACGCCGCCCTGGAGGACCACCCCACCGGCGACGCCGCAACACTCTGGGCCAGTGTCGAAGCACGGTTTGCCGAGCTTGAGTATGAGGCGGGCTGGATAGAGAAGTATCAGCGGCGTGTGGCCCAGACGATGGTGTCCGCGCTGGCTGACTACACCCGAGACCACCAGAGCGAGGGATGGACGGTGCTGGCCAGCGAACGGCGGTTCCAGCTCACCCATGGTCGCGCAGTCGTCACGGGATACATCGACCGGGTGGAGCTGACTCCCAAGGGCCAGGTCATGGTGGTGGATCTGAAAACCGGAAACCACAAAACCGAGGGTCAAGTCGTCCAGGACCCGCAGCTCCTGGCCTACCAGCTGGCGATCTCGTCCGATGAGCTGCGAGAGATCGTGGGGGAGAATCCCACCTCGGCGGGAGCCTCGCTCCTGTTTGTCAAAGAAGGTGTCCGAGGAAAGGCCTACCGGCTGACCACTCAGCCGCCTGTTGATGAACAGGGGGTCCAGGATTTTCTCGCGCGAGTGGAGGCGGCGGCGTCTCTCATGGCGGCTGCGGAGTTCTCGGGCGAGCCCATCAGTTTTGGTCCGGTGGGGACGCCCTCTCGCCACCGGTGGCATTTTGTAGGGTCGGTGTGCGGCGATGCATAGCGCTCTCGATATTGCTCGCGTCTTGGACTTGCCCACTCCCACAGAGGAGCAGCGGGCGGTAATTGAGGCCCCGCCCGAGGGGGCAGCCCGGGTTATTGCCGGAGCGGGTTCGGGCAAAACCGAAACCATGGCGCTGCGCGTGCTCTGGCTCGTTGCCAATGGCGTGATCGAACCGGATGCACTCTTGGGCCTCACTTTCACCCGCAAGGCAGCTGGTGAGCTCTCGGGGAGAATCCACCAGCGGTTGCGGGCACTGCACGAGCGGGGCCTGGCGCCAGGAACTGACGAGTTTCATGCACCCTCCGTGTCGACTTATAACTCCTTCGCCGCAACGCTGTATCGCGATCACGCGGTGCTGCTGGGCCGCGATCCCGACGCCCGGGTGCTCTCTGAAGCCAGTGCATGGGCGTTGGCCACCAGTGTCGTTTCCCAGAGCTCTCGGCCTGAGCTGTCATCGTGGGATATCTCCCTGAATCAACTGGTGCGCATGGTGCGAACGCTGGGCTCACGACTCCAGGAAAATCAGGTGGACCCGGAGGATATGGACCGCTTTGTTCGCGAATTCTCCGCGTGCGCCGAGCTCCTCACCGGCGGCAGAGGAGCCTACAAAGACGTTGACGAGTGGGTGGAGAGAATTGGCTCGCTCAGACCTCTCATGGGTTTGGTCGAAGAATTTCAAGAAGCCAAGAGAGTGCGAGGGGTACTGGAATTTTCGGACCAAATCGCCCTCGCGCTGGGCATCGTCGAAAGGCATCCCCACGTGGTGACCCAGGTCACGCAACGCCACCGCGTCGTGCTTCTTGATGAATATCAAGACACCAGCGTTGCTCAGACGACGCTGCTGAGGTCTCTTTTTTCAGGTCATCCCGTGATGGCCGTGGGGGATCCCCACCAAGCCATCTACGGCTGGAGGGGTGCCAGCAGTAGTAATTTGGCGGACTTTGTGACGGACTTTGGTGAGTCGGTTGCCACCTACAGCCTGTCGACGTCGTGGCGGAATGGGACCCACATTCTGGGAGCAGCCAACACGGTTGCAGCGCCCCTGCGAGAACTCGGCGGGCCCGAGGTGGAAACGCTCAAACCCTCTCTCATTGCCAGTGAAAACCCGGTCGAGGTTGTCTACTCAGAGACGTTGCGTGAAGAGGCGATCGCCGTCGCCACGTGGTTAAAAGATCAGCTCTGCCAGCCAGCGACACCGCCCAGTGCGGCCATCATCGTTCGCGCCAGGGCGCACCAGCGGGCATTCGTCGATGCGCTGAGCGAGCAGGGCGTGCCCGTCCACGTCCTGGGGATTGGGGGATTGCTGGATGACCCGGCGATCGCCGATATCGTCTGCACGCTCCGCGTGCTCGCCCATTCCTTTGCAGAAACTGAGCTCATTCGCCTACTCGCTGGCCCCCGATGGCGCCTGGGAGTGGCCGATCTCCACGCGTTGGCGGCAACGGTCCGATGGCTCCAAGGTCGCGACCACCATGGCGTGGCGCTGCCCGATGATGTTGTCCAACGATTGCGCCAGTCCGTCTCTGCTCACGACCACCCCGGGTTATTTGACGCACTGAGCTTTATGGCCGGTGCTCCGGAGGACCATTCGCAATGGAGCCAGTATTCCGATCTCGCCCGGGAGCGAATTATTGACGCGCACTCCATGCTGGCGAGGTTGTCCAGGCTTCGGGTGGGGGATTTGGATGCCATTGTTACGGCCGTCGAGTCTGAGCTGGGTGTTGACGTGGAGGTGGCAGCAAACCCGGTGCGTGTTACCTCCCGAGCGGCCCGCGACGCATTCCGTGATGCCCTTCACACCTATCTGGCGGTCACGGATGAGTCGAGCATCGCGGGGTTTGTTCAGTGGCTCGACGAAGCTGAGCGCCGCGATAACCTCACGCCGAGAGTGGAACCACCGGAGCAGGGTTGCGTTCAAGTACTGACCATTCACGGCGCTAAGGGGCTCGAATGGGACCTCGTGGTGATACCCCGACTGGTGGCAGATGAACTACCCGCCAAGCCCCGGGACACCGCTGCCTGGCTGACCAAGGGGGAATTGCCCTACCAATTCCGCGGGGACAGTGCATCGTTGCCCTTTTTTCCCTGGCGATCGGCGACCACTCGTAAAGAGCTTGTCGATACTCAAGCGCAATTCGTGGAGGACGTGAAGGACTACCAGCGCGCTGAGGAACGACGCCTGATGTATGTCGCGGTAACCAGAGCGCGGCACCGTCTCCTGCTCAGTGGGTCCTTCTGGGCGCACCATGCGACGCACCGGGCACCCTCCGATTTTGTGCGCGAGCTCGAAGCGCAGGGCATTGTGCCGGCTCAGCCCAGTGCACCTGTTGACGAGAGTCCGCCGGTCGTGGAATCCCAGTCCCCATGGGTGTGGCCAGGAGATCCGCTGGGCTCCAGGCGAGAGGTCGTGGAGCGCGCAGCCCGCTTGGTCTGCCAGGCGATGGAAGTCCCGGGTGGGGAGGTTCGTGACCCGAGCGCTGCCCACATTCTCACCGTGCGTGAGCGCGCAGCAGAATCCATCGAGGCG
>JABJAO010000122.1 GCA_018666065.1 Microbacteriaceae bacterium
CTGTGGTGGACGGGGTTGCCAGCGTCGATCTGACCACCCGAGTGCTGAGTGCCGATGAGATCACCCGCTCTCGTATGGTTACTCAGCTCACGGCAAGCCTTGCTCAGGTTCAGGGAATCTCATCGGCAAGAATCTCTGTCAATCAAAACGAGCTGGTAAGCGAGTCCGTTGGAGAGGACGCACCCTCTCTTGCGAGTGGACGAGATTCTCGGACCCTCGTGTTGCGCGATAGGCGTTTTGGATATATCCAAGGCGGCCTCGTTGACGAAATTGAGGGCCTCTCGGGAGAAGTTGCCTCCCTAATCCCTGACAACATTTTTTACTCGTCCGAATACTCCCGCGCTGTGGCAACACGAGCGGAGGGGCTCTGGAGCATTGAGGCAGGAACAGAGCCGGTAATTATTGATGCTCGTGCTGATCTTGTGCGAGGAATTATCGACAACTGCGGGTTTGTTTGGTCCAGCACCGCAGAATCGTCACCGGGAATGGCACAAATCATTGCTCCCGGAGGAGAAATCTTCCCCCTTGAACTCGATATAGGAGCTGGGGCATCCTTAGTGTCCTTCGAGCTTGCGCGGGATGACACCAGGCTCGTCATGCTTGTTCAGACAGAGACGGGTGCAAGAGTGCTCCTCTCCGCCATTACCCGAAATGAGGACTGCCGCCCCCTAACCCTCGGAGAATACGTGGAGCTTGGGCCCGTTGCGGGGCGAGGCGTGGATGCCGCATGGATTGATGACTCCAGAATTGCGGTCGTTATCGCCGATACGGCGACAGGTCAGGGTGAAGTTGTTGTTTTTGATGTGAGCGGACAGTCCACATCTCTGGGGAGACCGGCGCAGCCCGTCACCCTCGTCGCCGGCGTTGGGGGCATTTCTGGGCTGAGACTTCTCGCCGGAGATGGGCTGATCTACCAAGCTCGAGGTAACGGTTGGCAGGCAACAGGGGAGCGCGCCGGAGTCCTCGTGACTCAGCGGTGACCGCGTTGCTGTGCTGGCACGCTTCGCGAGTACATGGCGCCAAGTCCCCGTTGGTAGCATGGGGCAACGAGTTTCTCCCCGTACCCCAGCAAGGTGAGGTTGTGTGTGGCTAACGTTCTAGAGCGTTTTCTTCGGATGGGAGAAGGGCGCATCCTTCGCAAGCTCGAAGGCCAAGCCAAAGCCATTAACCAGCTCGAAGAGGCCTTCGCTCACGTCACCGACGAAGAGCTCAAGGAAGAAACCGAGGAGCTGCGCTCCCGCTACGCCGCCGGAGAATCCCTGGATGACCTTCTCCCCGAGGCATTCGCTGCCGTTCGCGAAGCATCCAAGCGGACCTTGGGCCTTCGCCACTTCGACGTGCAGCTCATGGGTGGTGGCGCGTTGCATTTGGGCAACATTGCCGAGATGAAGACGGGTGAGGGAAAAACCCTGGTCGCCACCCTTGCGGCGTATCTGAATGCAATTCCTGCGCGCGGTGTCCACATTGTCACCGTCAATGACTTCCTTGCCTCCTACCAGTCCGATCTCATGGGTCGTATTTTTCGTGCATTGGGAATGACTACGGGTTGTATCGTCTCCGGCCAGACTCCGGATGAGCGGCGCTTGCAGTACCAAGCAGATATCACGTATGGCACAAACAATGAGTTTGGCTTCGATTACCTCCGCGACAATATGGCCCTGCAGAAGTCAGATTTAGTGCAGAGGGGCCACTTTTTCGCGATTGTCGACGAGGTCGACTCGATTCTGATCGATGAGGCGAGGACGCCGCTGATTATTTCGGGTCCGGCTTCTGGCGAAGCGAACCGCTGGTTTGGCGAGTTTGCGAGAATTTCGACCCGCTTGAATGAAGGCGAAGACTTCGAGGTTGACCTCAAGAAGCGCACCGTTGGTATGTTGGAGTCAGGGATTGAAAAGGTCGAAGATTACCTCGGTATCGACAACCTCTATGAGTCTGCCAACACCCCTTTGATTTCCTTCTTGAATAACGCTTTGAAGGCGAGGGCCCTGTTCAAGCGAGACAAAGACTATGTCGTCATGAACGGTGAAGTGCTCATCGTTGACGAGCACACAGGTCGGATTCTGTCGGGACGTCGGTACAACGAAGGCATCCACCAGGCCATCGAGGCCAAAGAGGGCGTGGAGATCAAGGCAGAGAACCAGACATTAGCCACAATCACCCTCCAGAACTACTTCCGTTTGTACAAGAAGATTGCCGGCATGACGGGAACCGCAGAGACTGAGGCCTCTGAGTTCATGAGCACGTACAAGCTCGGTGTCGTGCCCATTCCCACTAACCGTCCGATGGTGCGCAAGGACCAGCCCGATCTGATTTATCGAGACGAAGAGGCGAAGTATCGCCAGGTAGTCGAGGACATCGTGGCCCGCCACGAGAAGGGCCAGCCTGTTTTGGTGGGGACCACCAGCGTGGAGAAGAGCGAAAAGCTTTCCGGAATGCTGGGAAAGCGTGGCGTCAAGCACGAAGTCCTGAACGCGAAGAACCACGCTCGCGAGGCAAGCATCATTGCTCAGGCCGGGCGCAGGGGAGCAGTGACCGTTGCGACCAATATGGCCGGTCGAGGCACTGACATCATGTTGGGTGGCAATGCCGAATTCATGGCGGTTTCCGACATGGTCGCTAAAGGCCACGACGCCAATGACAAGCCCGACGAGTATGAAGCTGCATGGGATGCAGTGTTCCAGTCCATGATCGACCAGGTCGAAGAAGAAGCCGCCGCAGTTCGTGAGCTGGGTGGCCTCTATGTGCTGGGAACCGAGCGCCACGAGTCACGGCGTATTGACAACCAGCTTCGCGGTCGATCGGGCCGTCAGGGGGACCCCGGCGAGAGCCGCTTTTATCTGTCCCTCCAAGACGATCTGATGCGGATGTTCAACGCCGGAGCCGCTGAGGCTTTGATGGCGCGAACTAGCGCTGATGAAGAAGACATCGCAATCGAATCCCGGGTGGTCAGTAGAGCAATCCAGTCGGCGCAAAGCCAAGTCGAGGCCAGAAATGCGGAAATCCGCAAAAACGTCCTGAAGTATGACGACGTGCTCAACCGCCAACGGCAAGCGATCTATAGTGACCGCAGGCACATCCTCGAAGGCGACGACATTGCCGATCGCGTTCGGGCTTTCGTCGATGACACACTGTCCTCCGTGATTTCCGAGCACACGTCTATCGGTAATCCCAGCGAATGGGACTGGGACGCGCTGTGGACTGAGCTCAAGACTCTTTATCCCATCGGGCTCAGCATCGACGAGGTGGTGGCCGAGCTCGGCATGAGCATGGACTCTGAGGATCTCATCCGCGAAGTCTCTTCTGATGCCCTCGTCGCGTATGAGAAACGAGAGACCCAGCTTGGTTCCGCTGCAGTGCGGGAGCTCGAGAGGCGCGTTGTACTAAGTGTGATTGACCGCCGTTGGAGAGACCATCTGTATGAGATGGACTACCTCAAAGATGGCATCGGATTGCGTGCGATGGCACAGAGAGACCCGCTGGTGGAGTATCAGCGCGAGGGATATGGGTTGTTCTCGACCATGATGGGGCAAATCAAGGAGGACACCACTGGATTTGTTTACAACCTCGAGGTCCAGATCCAGCCACCTGAGGGTGGTCTCGCAGCACAGGTATCTGCCAAGGGCCTCGCCCAGTCTGTTGTTCCCCAACAGAACCTCAGTTATTCAGCACCCTCGGCAGATGGCAGCGTTGAAGTTCGCAATCAGCAAGGAAAAGTTGTCGCTGCGCCACCAGCCGCAGGTGCTGCTTTTGGCGTAA
>JABJAO010000126.1 GCA_018666065.1 Microbacteriaceae bacterium
CACCCTTGCCGATCATGATGCCTTTTTGACTATCGCGCTCCACCCACAGGCTGGCAAAGATCTGGTGAAGGCCGTCCTCGCGCTGCCCCATTTCGTCGATAGTGACGGCAATGGAGTGCGGGAGCTCCTCGCTCACACCCTCGAGCGTGGCCTCTCGAATCAACTCAGCAATACGAACCTCAACGCTTTGCTCGCTCGTGTCCTCAGGCGGATAGAGCGCCTCAGATTCGGGCATGAGGGCAAGAATTTCTCGGACGACAACGTCGAGCTGTTCTCCGGTGAGGGCAGAGACAGGAATCAGGGTTTCCCAATCAGCCAGCTGGTCAACCTCCATCAACCGAGTCGCAATCTGGTCGCTGGTGGCGCTGTCGGTCTTGGTAATCAGCGCAATTTTGCGTGCCCTCGGATATTTCATGATTTCGTTGGCGATATAGGTATCCCCCGGTCCCACTGCGTCACCTGCGGGAACGCAGAACGCGATGACGTCAACTTCGGAAAGGGTTGCTTGGACGAGATCGTTGAGCCGCTGCCCCAGAAGTGTTCGAGGTCGGTGCACGCCAGGCGTGTCCACAATGATGAGTTGGCCAGCGTCCTTGTGCACGATGCCTCGGATGGCGTGCCTCGTTGTTTGCGGCTTCGACGAGGTGATTGCTACCTTTTCGCCCACGAGCGCATTCATCAGGGTGGACTTTCCCACGTTGGGTCGACCGACAAAGCTCACAAAACCGGCGCGATACCCAGGTTCGGTCATGGCAGCGAAATTTCTCCGGTGCGAGCCTGATCGATCTCATCCCGAACTGCTTTTCGCTCCAGCCACCCTTCGGTGGGTGACACGCGAATCCAGGACACCCGCTGATTGCGGCCATCGGGTTGTTCAGCCACCAGATTGAGGTCGTTGGTAGAGGCTGCAGATCCGCCCTCTGGAAGGCGCCCGATGAGCTTGGTGAGCAATCCACCTACCGTGTCAACGTCGACCTCATCAATCTCAATGTCGTAGAGGTCCTCCAGGTCATCAACCGCGTACTTCGCTGAGACCCGGTACGTGTCGGGACCCAGCGTGTAGATGTCCTCAACGTCGGTGTCGTATTCGTCCGAGATTTCCCCCAACAACTCTTCGATGAGGTCTTCCAGTGTCACGAGACCCGCAATTCCGCCGTACTCATCGACGACCATCGCCATGTGGTTTTGTTCTCGTTGCAAATAGCGCAACGTGTCATCGGCGTTCTTACTCTCGGGGATAAATACCGCCGGTTTCGCGAGCGTTGCGATCGGTTTCTTGAGCGCTGCAGCTGGCTTTTCGTGTTTGATGCGGGCGACGTCTCGGAGATAACAGATGCCAATGACTTCGTCGCTGTCCTTGCCGATAACGGGCATCCGAGAGATCCCCTTCTCGAGGAAAACGCTCATCACGTCGTTGATCCAGTCGTCGGCATCGACGGTGATCATGTCGGTGCGAGCGACCATGATTTCTCGCACGATCGTGTCACCGAAATCAAAGACCGAGTGCAAAAGGTCACGATCTTCTTCTTCGATCATGTCGCGCTCGGTAGCTTCATCAACCCAGTTTCGGAATTGGGTCTCACTGGTCAGGGACGTCGCGCCCCCGGCGCCAGGGGTGACGACATTACCGAGGACGACGAGACCCTCAGCAAGGGGGCCCACACCCAGTCGCACGGCACGGACTAGTCCGCCAAACGTCCGAACCATAAAGGCTGCGTTGCGCGAACCCACGGCTCGAGGGCTGGAACCCACGACCACAAAGGACACCCCGGTGACGATGAGCCCTGCAACGACTAGGACCTGCCACCACTGCGACAACCAGAGCGAGGCGGCAAGCGTAATGAGAACCGCCGCGATGGTGTCCACGACAACGCGAACGAAGCGAAGAGCTGTGAGATGAGAAGGCATATCGGAGGCGATCCGATGCAACGCCTGAGGCTTGCGCTTGGTTGCAGCCTCCTCGATGAGGTCGTTCTTTCCCACGGAACTAAACGCCGAGTCGATTGCCGTGAGCAGACCGCCGAGGACAATCAACACCACCGCGATGATGACAAAAACGACCGCCATCAGCGGGCTTCCTGGAAACTGCGCAAAATGTCGGCCTGGAGACCAAACATCTCCTTTTCTTCCTCGGGTTCAGCATGATCAAAACCCAACAGATGCAGCACACCGTGAACGGTAAGCATGGCCAATTCATCAGCAATCGAATGCCCCGCGGTCTCGGCTTGGCTGGCTGCGACGCTGGGGCACAGCACAATATCTCCCAGGATGCCCTCGGCAGCGTCCTCGCCCTCGAGACCCGGTCGAAGCTCATCCATCGGGAAACTCAACACGTCCGTGGGGCCAGGCTCATCCATCCACTGCATATGCAGCTCTGCCATCGCCTTCTCGTCCACGAGGACGATGGCCACATCGGCGTCGGGGTGAACTTTCATTGCCCGCATCGCGTGCATCGTGACGGCCTGGAGAGATTCCTCATTCACGGCGAATCCAGACTCATTGGTCAATTCAACGGACACGACTGGATTCTTTCACTGAGTCGTGCCGGGCGTATGCGTCAACAATGGCGGACACGAGCGAGTGGCGCACCACATCCTTCGCACTGAGATATTCGAAGTGGATGTCCTCGAGCCCCTCCAGAATCCCCCCGACAAGCTTCAACCCGCTCGTTCCGCTGGGAATATCGACCTGGGTGACGTCACCGGTAATCACCATCTTCGAACCAAAGCCCAACCGGGTGAGGAACATTTTCATTTGTTCGGGAGACGTATTCTGGGCCTCGTCCAAAATAATGAACGAGGAGTTGAGTGTCCGCCCTCGCATATAGGCCAGGGGGGCCACTTCCACCGTTCCACTGGCAAGAAGCTTGGGAATGAGGTCCGGGTCCATCATTTCGTGCAGAGCATCGAACAGGGGCCGCAGGTAGGGATCGATCTTGTCGGTCAGGGTTCCCGGCAAAAAGCCAAGGCGCTCACCGGCTTCGACGGCCGGTCTGGTCAAAATGATGCGGTCAACTTCTTTACGCTCAAGCGCAGCAACTGCTTTGGCCATGGCGAGATAGGTCTTCCCGGTTCCCGCAGGGCCCACGCCAAAAACAATCGTGTTGTGATCAATAGCGTCCACATAATTCTTCTGACCCACTGTTTTGGGGCGAATCGTGTGGCCGCGAGAGGAAAGAATCGGCTCCGTCAAAAACCCTGCTGCCCTTTTTCCCGTGGTGTGCTGAATCTGAGCCACCGTCGACACATCTCGGGCAGCGAGGTCGACGCCTTCCCTGGCCATCTCTACCAAGTCGCTAATCAACTGATGCGCCCTTTGCACGTCCTCCTCTGACCCTGAGACCGTAATCGCGTTTCCCCGCGCAACAACGACCACGCCGGGACATTCCGCTTCGACCTGGGAGAGCACGCGATCGTGCACGCCAAGGACTCGAATCATGGCAACATCGTCAACATCGACCGTGAGGGAGACTGAATTGGGTGATTTAGCCGGCAAGTGATCCCTCTTCGAGGCCGCCGGCGAGAACGTGGGCATGGACGTGGAAAACGGTTTGCCCTCCGCCGACACCGGTGTTGAACACGAGACGGAAGTCGCCATCGGCATGCTCGTGGGCGAGGTCCCGGGCAACTGTCACCACTTCTTGGAGAAGATCGGGGTCACCCGCAGCGAGCTCTGTGACGTCCTTGTATGCATCAGTTTTGGGAACAACTAAAAGGTGAACGGGTGCTTGGGGCGCGATATCGCGCAGGGCAATGATGCGCTCATTCTGGAACACGATGTCCGCAGGAATCTCGCCGGCAATAATCCGACTAAAGAGTGAAGGCTCGCTCATGCTCCCCAGTCTAGAACGAGGCTTCAGCGTGAGCACCCAGGTATCACCAGCGTCCCAGCGCGCCATTGAGAACGGCGATGGCTGCGGGCCCCGCGCTCGAGGTGCGCAGCACTGTCGATCCCAGCCTCACGTCGATCGCTCCCGCGCCGACAAGGAGATCGCGCTCCCCTGGGTCAATTCCGCCCTCCGGCCCCACCACAATCACGACGGGGGTGTCGAGGCGGGGTGAGTACCCACTCAGCGGCATAGCGGCCTCTGGGTCCAAGAGGACCACCTGGTGGGTGGCCGCCAGCGACACAAGGTCCGCGGTGGTGCACGCGGTATCCACGACAGGAACCCTCGGGCGAAGAGACTGTTTTGATGCCTCCGTGACGATCTTCTGCCACCGGGCCCTGCCCTTATCGAGTTTGTCCCCCTTCCACACCGACACACTTCGAGATGCTTGCCAGGGAATCACCCGATCGACTCCTAGCTCCGTACACGCCTGAACAGCCATCTCGTCTCGGTCGCCCTTGGCGAGGGCTTGGACAAGCCACAGCTCGGGGGTTGGTGCTTCATGAACAACGAGCTCGAGAACATCCAGGGCGACTTCTCGAGCAGAAACATCCCTCGCGCGGGCATTCGCAAGACTCCCGCGACCATCGCCCAAGAGAATCTCCTGGCCGCGAGCCAATCGGCCCACCGTCACGGCATGACGGGCCTCGTCGCCGCGGAGGTACGCCTGTTCGCCCACAACGAGCGCCTCACCGTCTGGGACGTAATAGAGGTGTGCCACGTGACTAACCCCCGAAGAGGCGGTCTCGGAATTTCTGGAACACGCCTTGGTGCGCACCGGCGAGCGTCGGTGGCGCTGGCTTACGCAACTCGCGTAGCTTCTTGATCACGTCCGCCTCTTTGGCGCTCAACTTTGAGGGGGTCAAAACCTGGACACCCAATCGCAAATCTCCGCGCCCGTTTCCTCGAAGCTTGGTGACACCGCGCCCCTTGATGGTGATGACGTCAGCACTCTGTGCTCCCGGTTTGATCGGAACAGTCACAGCACCATCCAGTGCCTCAAGTACGACTTCCGTGCCCTCAATGGCATCCAGCACGTCCACCTCGATGGTGGCAATGATGTCATCGCCCGAGCGCGAGAAAATCTTGTCTCCTCGGACCGTGAATTCCAGATACAGATCTCCTGCTGGTCCCCCACCATGACCCACTTCACCCTGACCGGGGAGGTGGATGCGCTGGCCGGTTTCAATTCCACCGGGAATGTCAACGGAGAGCGAGCGGGTCGCGCGTACTCGTCCCTGACCGGCGCAGGCGGGACACGGACTATCGATGACCTCTCCGAACCCTCGACAGCTCCCACAGGGGCTCTGGGTCACCATGTTGCCCAAAACCGAGCGCACGGTCCTCTGCAAGCTTCCCGACCCGCCACAGATGTCACATCGCCTGGGCGATGTCCCCGGCGAGGCGCACGACCCCTCACACGACTCACACACGACTGCGGTGTCGACCTCCAGAGTTTGGGTCACCCCAAAGATGACGTCCACTAGGTCAACATCGACGCGGATCAGTGCGTCCTGACCGCGTTCTTTGCGTGAGCGTGGCCCGCGTTGCCCGCCGGATTGGCCAAAAAAGTTCTCAAAAATGTCGCCGAAGGGGCCAAACCCGCCAAAGCCTGCTTGACCACCCATGTCATAGTTCGCGCGCTGTTGCGGGTCCGAGAGAACCTCATAGGCGTGGGTGACCAGTTTGAAACGCTCTTCGGCGTCCTCCGCTTGATTGACATCAGGGTGGAGCTCACGGGCAAGGCGCCGATAGGCCTTCTTGATGTCGTCGGCACCCGCCTCACGGTCAACACCGAGTACTTCATAGTGGTCAACGCTCACGCTTTATGCTCTTTCCGACTCGGGATCGCCCAGCAGGGTGGAGAGATAGCTCGCCACTGCCCGGACTGCGGTCATGTTGCTGGAGTAATCCATTCGGGTGGGCCCGACCACTCCCAGCGTCGCCCTCTGGTCTGACTTGGACTGATAGGCAGATGCCAACACCGCGGTCTCGGAGAACGGTCCTTCATTCTCGCGGCCAATACGCGCCTGAACTTCCTGGGACTCCCACTTCATCTCGGTGAAGAGTTTCAGCAAGGTGACCTGTTGCTCGATGGCTTCCAAAACCGGATAGACGGAGGAGGAAAAATCATGCTCGCCCCGGACCAGGTTGGATGCACCAGCCATCATGAGCCGATCGGTGCGATGCCCCTCGACAGCGTGCAGGAGGGCATCCGCGAGTGCCTGGACCAACGATGCGCGCTGGGGCGATACCGTGCCCGATAGTGCAGCGAGTTTTTCCGGCATCTGCGAGAGAGAAATTCCGACGAGCTGCTGGTTGAGGTGCGCCCGAAGTTCCGCGACCACCGCGTCATCGAGCTCCTGATTGCACTCGACGATGTTCTGATCCACGGAGCCACCATCAGTGATGAGCACGGTCATGACTCTGTGGGACCCCATGGGTAACAGCTCGACGTGCCGAACGGTGGCAACGCTCAAACTCGGATATTGCAAAATTGCCACCTGGTTCGTCAGCTGAGAGAGCAGGCGAACGGTGCGCGTCAACGTGTCATCGAGGTCTGCTGATTCGCTGAGGAATTGCTCGATGGCTCTCCGTTGCGCCGGTGTCAGTGGCTTGACCCCCGCGAGCTGATCGACAAAAACGCGGTAGCCCTTATCCGTGGGGATACGGCCAGCGGAGGTGTGCGGAGCTGTGATGAGCTCTTCTTCTTCGAGAATCGCCATGTCGTTGCGAATCGTGGCCGCGGACACACCAAACCCATGGCGGTCGGCTATGGCCTTGGAGGCTACGGGCTCTTTGGAGTCGATGTAATCCTGCACGATGACGCGCAGCACCTCTAAAGCGCGGTCTGACACCATGACGCCGTCACCTCCTCGAACACAAACTGGCAGTCTCGGCCGTTGATTGCTAATAGTAGCGAGGAAGGCTTAGCTCTGGCTTCAGGTGAGCTCGCGCGCGAGAAAGTCAGCAACGAGACGCCCGTCTCGAGTGGCCACAATTCGGCCCTCCAGCAGTGCGCGTCCCTCAATCAGCCCCCGGGAAACCCATTCGGCAAGCTTCACGCTCCTGTCGGGAGCCACATCGGCCACCGCAATGCCCTCACGCATGCGTATTCCAAGCAACACCCGCTCCATCGCTGATGCCTCGGCCGAAAGGACCTCTCTGGCAAAAGCGGGAGATGCTCCCGCTGTCATGCGCGAGGCATATGCGGAAGGGTGTTTCACATTCCACCAGCGAACCCCTCCGACGTGGGAATGAGCGCCAGGACCAATGCCCCACCAGTCCTCTGACGTCCAATACGACCTGTTGTGCCGAGAGTAGTGCTGCGGCGATGTCGCCCAATTGCTCACCTCGTACCAGTGATAGCCCGCCTCGCTCAGGTACTCATCGGCCAGAACATACATTTCTGCGTGGAGATCATCATCGGGCATCGGCAGTTGTCCGCGCTTGATTCGGCCAGCCAACGCGGTTCCCTGCTCCACAATGAGCGCATAGGCAGACAGGTGGTCCGGTTTCCACTGGGTAGCAACTGCCAACGTTGCCTCCCAACTGGCCAGCGTCTCCCCCGGTGTGCCATAGATCAGATCCAGTGACACCTGAAGTCCGGCATCCTGCGCCCACCCGATGACGTCGGGCACATTCTCAGGATTATGCGTGCGGTCCAGGGTTCGTAGCACTGCTGGGTCTGCCGATTGCATTCCCAGGGACACTCTGGTCACCCCGGCCTGAGCCAAGTCCCGAAGATCTCTCGCGCTCACGCTGTCGGGGTTTGTCTCGACCGTCACTTCAGCTCCCGGCAAGAGTCCAAAAGTGTTCTGTGCGCGCTCAAGTATGGTCGCGAGCGGACTGGCCCCAAGCAGGGTGGGTGTGCCGCCTCCCATGAACACGGTGGACAGAGCTCGAGGAGGGAGCCCGGACTCCTTCAAAACATCCGCGGCAAACGTCATCTCCGCCATTGCCTGGGCGGGATAACTGGCATGGGACACACCCTCGAGCTCCTGCGCTGTGTAGGTATTGAAATCGCAGTACCCACAGCGCACCGCACAGAACGGAACGTGGATATAGAGCCCCATGTCCCTCGAGGTGGCACCCTGTGCCGAGGTCGCCGGGAGGAGACCATCGGCGGGAGGTGAGTCTCCTTCCGGTAGCGAGCTAGGCACTATTGACAAACCAGATGACGTCCATCCGGACCAGCATGACCGCAATCGAGCCGGCCAAGAGGCCCAACATGACGTTGGACATAATCGAGCGCTCCACCAAAGCCCACAGCGCGCCGGCGACAACCATGACGAACGCCGTGACCAAATACATCCAGAACTCGAGAAGGCTGCCTGTGGGGTTATTTCCCAGCGCCGGCTGGACAATCGTCACGATGATCTGAATCAGCAGCAACGCCCCGAGGAGCACAATGGACCCCAACGTGTAGTCGTTGGGCGTTTTCTTGGCAAATGCAAACCCGACGGCAATGAACCCCGCAAGAATTGCCACACCGAGCTGCAGCCAATACAACCACTCAATCACGCGGGCATCCTCTCACCGTTCGCTCGGCGGCACTCCCATCAGGATACGGCTGCGACCTCCAGAAGCCTCGAGAATGGCGATGAGATTCCCCGTTTCCTGGCTGAGTGCAGCGAGCGGAACACCCTCCGCCCAGCCCTCGGCGCGAATCGGGCGGCCGTGGGAAGTATCAGTCTCGGCGGCGTGATCAAGTTCAACTGTCGGCATCACCATGCCAGCGGCATCGGCTAACGAGATCACCTGAGACTCGAGAACATCGGCGGGTCCCGGTGTCCCCTCTACTGGGAAGGGTCCCACCCGTGTTCTGCGCAGAGACACCAGGTGCCCACCAACGTTCAGAACTCGGCCAATGTCCCGGGCGAGAGCCCGAATGTAAGTGCCCGAGGAGCACTCAACCTGTAGTTCGACATCAATCCATCCATCGCCGCGAGTGATAGTGCCCAGTTCGAGCAGAGAAATCGTGACCCTCCGACTCGCGAGCTCAACTCCCTGGCCCGAACGAGCGAGGTCGTAGGCGCGTTTGCCCTGAACCTTAATTGCGCTAAAGGTGCTGGGAACCTGGTCGATGCCGCCACGAAAACCCGTGAGCGCCTCCGAAATGGCCTGATCGGTGCAGGATTTGAGGTCCGCGCCGCTGACGTCAACCCGCTCGCCTTCGGCGTCGTCAGTCGTCGTGCCATACCCCAGGCGGAGAGTGGCGGTGTAGGCCTTGTCGAGGCCTACAAGATACGTGAGCAGACGTGTTCCGGCGTTGACACCCATCACCAGCAACCCGGTTGCCGCAGGATCCAGCGTTCCTGCGTGGCCCACTTTCTTCGTTCCGAGCGCTTTACGCACCCCGGATACCGCAGAGTGCGAACTGAGGCCCCAGGGTTTGTCGACTAAGACAATGCCAGATGCCACCAGCTATCCAAGTGCCTTCGTGTGCCACACCGTCTTCAGCTCGGTAAAGGCAACTATGCGCTCGAGACTCCGCGCAGGAACCCCCACGCTGGGAGGAACGACACGCTTGAGTGTTCCCGCAGCATCGCTTTGCCACGACACCCAGTCACCCTCAGAACCTCCGGCTAAGTCCAGTGCGTTCACATCCGCGTGCTCAGCAAGCCACGGCATCAAAGGAATTGGATCGCCCGTGAGAATATTGACGACTCCTCCGGGGACATCGCTGGTCGCAAGGACCTCGGCAAAGCTGATCGCGGAGAGTGGTTGTCGAGGATGCGCCAGGACTACCGCAGCGTTCCCACTGGTCAGGATTGGCGCAAGCACCGCGCTCAGACCGAGCAGACTCTCGCCGGTCTTCCCGCCAGGCGCCAGTGCGACCACAACTCCGGTGGGCTCAGGTGTCGACAGGTTGAAGTAGGGACCGGCGACGGGGTTGCCGTTACCGGCAATCTGGGCGTACTTGTCGGCAAAGCCTGCATACCAGACCCAGGTGTCAATGGATGCTTCCACCTGTTTCTTGGCTGCTGACGTGCTGACGCCCTCGCTCTGACGAATCTCCTCGACAAATTGGTCGGCGCGACCTTCGAGAACTTCCGCGATTCGATACAGAATTTGCCCGCGGTTATACGCGGTCATTCCGGCAAATCCGGACTGGGCCGACCGGGCCGCAACCACAGCATCTCGGGCGTCTTTCCGACTTGCCTTGGCCGCATTAGCCAGGAACGCGCCCTTGGGTGTGGTCACCTCATAGGTGTATCCGCTCTCCGAGCGGGGAAACTTCCCGCCAATGAACAGTTTGTAGGTTTTGGGAATAGTGAGCCTGGCCATTAGCGACCACCTTTCATCCAGTCCGCGGATTCGAGATAGGGGAACAGCCCATGGCGCCCACCCTCTCGTCCGTAGCCTGACTCCTTGTAGCCACCAAACGGGCTCGCGGGATCAAACTTGTTGAAGGTATTCGCCCAAATGACACCGGCACGGAGCTTGTCTGCTATGGCCAGCATGCGGGAGGCTTTTTCAGTCCAGATGCCAGCGCTCAGACCGTACGGGGTGTTGTTGGCTTTGGCGACCGCTTCATCAGGAGTTCTGAAGGTCAATACCGAGAGCACGGGCCCAAAAATCTCGTCGCGTGCTACACGGTGGCTGGTCTGCACATCGGTAAAGACGGTGGGCGGGAACCAAAATCCCTTCGCCGGGATTTCACACTCGGCACTCCATCTCGTCGCGCCTTCCTCGTCCCCGCTGTTCACAATCTCCGTGATGCGCTCGAGCTGAGCTCGAGAGTTCACCGCACCAATATCGGTGTTCTTATCGAGTGGGTCCCCCAAGCGAAGGGTGGAGAGGCGCTTTTGCAGTCTCGCGACAACGTCATCGTGAATGTTCTCCTGCACCAGCAAACGCGACCCTGCGCAGCACACGTGACCCTGATTGAAAAAGATTCCGTTCACCACACCTTCGATGGCCTGATCAATGGCGGCGTCATCGAAAATGATGTTGGCGCCCTTACCGCCCAGCTCCAATGTCAGCTTGGTCGGCGACCCAGCAAGGATCTGCGCAATCTTGCGTCCCACCGCCGTAGACCCGGTGAACGCAACTTTGTTAATTCTGGGGTGAGACACCAACGCTTCTCCCGTGGCGCCTGCCCCGGTGACAATGTTCACTACCCCCGGCGGAAGCTCGGCTTGCTGGCAGATTTCAGCGAACAACAGTGCGGTCAGCGGAGTCGTCTCTGCGGGCTTCAACACCACGGTGTTTCCCGCCGCGAGTGCTGGTGCGATTTTCCACGCCAGCATCAGGAGGGGGAAATTCCATGGAATCACCTGAGCGGCAACTCCGAGTGCTCGAGGGTTGGGGCCGCGGCCTGCATATTCGAGTTTGTCGGCCCATCCTGCGTAGTAAAAGAACCACGCGGCCACCAGAGGAATATCGACATCCCGGGTTTCGCGAATCGGTTTCCCGTTATCCAACGATTCGGCGACTGCAAGTTCGCGGGCCCGTTCCTGGACGATCCTCGCGATGCGGAAGAGATACTTACCCCGCTCGGCACCCGACATTTTCGACCACACCGTGTCGTATGCCTCGCGCGCGGCATGGACCGCACGGTCCACATCCGCTGCGTTTGCTTCTGCAACGGTTGTAATGACCTCTTCGGTGGAGGGAGACGCCGTGGCAAACGAGTGCCCACCGCCATCGACAAACTCGCCGCCAATGAACAGGCCGTAGGTGTTCTTCAGGTTCAGAATCGAGGTGGATTCTGGTGCTGGTGCATAGTCAAGGAAGCTCATGGTTAGTCCACGCTCACATAGTCGGGGCCACTGTAGTGACCGGTCTTCATTTTCTGGCGCTGCATGACAACATCGTTGAGGAGGCTCGATGCCCCGAAACGGAAAAGGTCCGGGGTGAGCCAGTCCTCGCCCACTGTCTCCGCCACCGCAACCAAATAGCGCAGCGCGTCCTTGCTCGCTTTGATTCCTCCGGCGGGCTTCATACCAATCTTTTCGCCGGTGAGACCGTGCCAATCGCGGATCACTTCGAGCATTGTCGTCGTTACGGGCAGGGTCGCAGCAGGCTGCACTTTGCCGGTGGAGGTCTTGATGAAGTCTGCGCCGGCGAGGATGGCGAGCCAGCTGGCTCGCCGCACGTTATCGAATGTGGCAAGTTCCCCTGTTTCGAGGATCACCTTCAGGTGCGCAGAGGAGCCATCAGATCGTTGGCAGGCTTCTTTCACCTGGACAATCTGGTCAAAGACCAATCCAATATTGCCTGCTAAGAATGCGCCGCGGTCAATCACCATGTCGATCTCGTCGGCACCCTCAGATACTGCGAACTGGGTGTCAAGAATCTTGACGGGGACGCTGGCGCGGCCACTGGGGAAAGCAGTAGCAACGGCAGCGACCGCAATTCCATCGGGTCGCTGTGAAATGTGCCACTCCCCCAAGGCAGCTCGAGTTTCAGCGACCATGTCGCCGTACACGCAGACAGCGGCCACACTCGGCGCGCTCGGATCCATGGGGTCTGGCCTCATCGCCTTCCGGGCGAGAGTTCGAACCTTGCCCGGGGTGTCCGCCCCCTCCAAGGTGGTGAGATCCACCATGGACATAATTGTGTCGAGACCCCAAATCTTGCTGGAGGTTTTCAACGAACGGGTCTGAAAACCTGCAGACCGGGCCTCCGCTCCCACAGCGTCCACCCCAGGAATTCCCTCGAGGAATCGCTTCAGAGCTTTCTCGGTGGGACTTCCACCCAGGATCGTCTGGGACCTCGGGGTCGATTGCACAGCGGGAACCCGACTCATGCGGCGCTCTTTTCTTTCGGTGCGCTGCGCAAGAGTGAGGCAGCGGTGGCTTCATCAGTAATCATCACAGTGGCGAGGCCATTCTTCGCGATGGCCAGCGCAATGTCGTGTTTGTCGGCACCGGCTACCACCGCAATGCTGCGGGGCGCGTTTCGCAGGACATCGAGTGAGAGTCCCAATGTCCGCTGGTCGAGCTCGTGATCTGCGATAGATCCTTCGGCGGTGATGTATCGACCCCAGACGTCGCCCACTGCCCCCAGGCCCTCAAGACGCTCTATATCGGCCTGGCCGATATACCCCGATTCAACGTGGATACTCACCTGAGTGGCCGGTCCGGCGCTAAAGAGGTATGTGTCACACGACAGAGCCTGGTCGAGGACTCCGGCCACGCCCTTGTCGTTCTCGAGCGCCGTCTTGGTCTCGTGTTTCTCGACAATCGCAGGTGTGGGAAGCAACGTGACAGTGCCGCTCGCTTTTTGGGCAATCATCGTCGCTGTTGCCGAGGCCATACCGGGTGACGAGCTGTGGCTGACTCCACCATTGACTTGCACAACCGACAGCGGGGTTGTCCAATTCTCGGGCAGCAATTGGGCTACCCTGTGAAGCGTTTTGCCCCAACTCACGCCCAGACGATGGGATCTCGGTCGCATCGCCACGAGGTAGTCCGCAGCGGCGCGGGCGACACGCTCGGCAAGGGCTTGAGAGTCGTCGACTGGAACGACGACGCAGGATTCCAACCCGAACGCTTCGGCCAACTCGTGCTCCATGCCCAGCTTGCGCGCCTGAGGATGCACAATTTCTATGCGAATAATGCCCCGAGATTTCGCTTCGGAGAGGAGACGCCCCACCTTCCAGCGGGTAATCCCCAGGATTGCGCCGATTTCATCCTGGGTTTTGTCCTCTTCGTAGTAGAGCTCTGCCGCTCGGACAGCGAGCAGCTCGTCATCACGACCAGTCCGGGTAGGCATGCTGCCAGCGTAGAGAACAACGCTCGCTGATGCAACGAATGTTGGTAAATCTGCTCATATGAGCATTATCGGTATTCGGCGAGCTCCTTGTCGACGACCCGCTCCTGAGCCAGCACCAGCAGGGCGGGCAGCGAGACAAGGCTGACCGCCAAAAGAAACAGCAAACTCGCGGTCCACTCTCCCGTGATTTCTCGCCCCAGCCCGACCAGAACTGGGGCTCCCGCAGCGAAAATGTATCCCCATTTGTTCACAAAACCGCTGAGTATCAGTGCCGACAGGTGGTTCATGGTGCGATGGCCCATCAGAGCCAACGAGAGCGCGAATGTGAGGGGGCCCATCGCGAGGAATGTCACCCACAAGAACGGCAGCACGGTGGGGACGAACAGCAGCCCCAGCAGACCCGAGATATTGAACACCATCGAAGTCCCCACGAGAGGCGCGCTCCATCCCTTGCGGACAGCTAAGGGTGGAACCAGGAGGGACATGGGAAATCCCATGATGGTGAACAATCCCAATGCCAGCGCCGCGGCTTGGGCGCTCACCCCCGAGAGCTCCATCAGGGCTGGAGGCAGCACCGCAAACCAGGAATACGCCATCGATCCTGAGACACCAAAGATGGCCATAATCGCGAGCGCAGTGGGTGAGCGAAAAAGAGACACCGGTGCCGTCACAATCGGCAAGGTCGCCGTAATCACGGCATCTTGTAACCCTTTGCCCTGGGCTCTCGGCCACAACAGTAACCACGGAATGATTCCGAGAATGCTGATGACAGACCACGCGGCCAACGACCATCGCCACCCATATTCATCCGCCAGCCACACCCCTAGGACCGTGGGCGCTGCCGAGCTAAACGCCATCGCCGTCCCATAGGCCGCCGTCATAGCGCCGATGCGGGTTGGCGCATAGAGCTTCACCAGTCCCGGCAGAATCACATTTCCCACCCCGGCTGCAAGCATCAAGACGATGGTGGCGACAAAGAGAGAGGAGTACGTGGGGGAAATGCCGCGCCACACGTGAGCCAGGGCCCCGAGGGCACCCACAACGACGACTGCGCCCTCCAAGCCCACCTTGCGGGCAAACCACGGCGACAATGTCGCGGCCACCGCGTACGCAATAGGGGGAATCGTTCCGAGAATTCCCAGGGTGAGGCCCTCGAGCGGCACGTCAAGATCGATCCGCGTAGACAACGGAGACACCGCCGCCACACCGGTTCGAATACCCAGGGCAAACAGCACGATGCCCGAGAGCGCCACGACAACTGTGGATCGCGGAGTTGAGCTCACGCGGCACGCCCCCGCATCAGATATCCGAGGCCAGAATGTCGCGGATCTGGGCTTCGTCTCTCACCATTTGCTCGGCAAGCGCATGGGGGGATGGGAATTTCTGCATACCCCGAATGAACTCGACAAATTCGATGGTGACCTGATCTCCATACAGGTCGAGAGTCACATCCAGAAGGTGTGATTCCAGGGTGCGCTCGTTGACGTCCCCAAACGTGGGATTTACCCCCAACGAGGTTGCAGCGCCATACGTTGTCCCACGGTGGGTAACCCGCGTGGCATACACGCCATCGGCGGGCAGGAGACCTTCGATGTTCTCGCGCAGATTGGCCGTGGGATACCCCAGCACTCGGCCGCGCTCGAAACCGTGCCCCACCTCTCCGCGAACAGAATGATTGCGGCCCAAAAGACTGGAGACCTTTTTCACCTCTCCCGCTTCGAGAAGCGAGCGAATCATGGTCGAGGAGACCCGCTCCCCATCCGCTTCGCACACGTCAGCCACAACCTCCACACGGAATCCCCAATGATCGCCCTCAGCGCGAAGAGTCTCGATCGTTCCGGCTCCCCCGTGTCCATAGCGAAAATCTGCTCCCACCAGAACCACACCAGCAGAGATTCCCTCTGCGAGCACGGTTTGAGAAAATTCTTCATGGCTGAGCGATGAGAGCGCATCGTCAAAAGGAAGCACGACGACTCGAGCAATGCCCTCGGCACTCAGGAGTTCAATCTTTTGGCCGTCACTCACTATCGGAGCGGGCACACTTCCGGGCTTCAACGTGGCGTGGGGGTGGCGGTCAAAGGTAATGACCGTGGGCTCTGATTTTCCCGCCATCGCCATCAACTGGGAGATCACCTGTCGATGTCCACGATGAACTCCATCAAACTTGCCAATCGTCACCGCGCGCCGTTTGCCATCACCGGGCAGAGAATCCAGGCCATAGTTCACCGCTACCGGGCTCATGAGTGAACTCCTCTGCGAAGCCACCACAGCCCGACTATCGGCAAGGCGACGGGAATAAACAGGTAGCCGGCCCCGAATTGTGACCACACGGTTTGGTCGGGGAAGACCTCGGGCGCAATCATGCTCGCCGTTCCGACAACCACGACGCCGAGTAACTCAAACGAGAGCGACCACAGCGCAATCGTTCGGGCTGCCGGATTCTTTCCGCGCGCGAGGGACACCGTGGCGATTGCGTAGACCAGGGCAGCAAGGGCGGAAAGCACATACGCAAGGGGGGCTTGGTCAAACTTGGTGAGAATTTGAAAAGTTGATCGGCCAAGAGCTGCCAGCGTCAACACCACATACAGCGAGACGATCACGCGGTGGAGGGCAGAAGAAGGCACGGGGTAAGCGTAGCGAGTCAACCTTTTTGCTACTTGCCCTTCTTCTTCTCGACGTCGCCAGAAAGCGCCGCAATAAATGCCTCCTGGGGAACCTCGACTCGACCGACCATCTTCATGCGCTTCTTGCCCTCTTTTTGTTTCTCCAGAAGCTTCCTCTTGCGCGTAATGTCGCCTCCGTAACACTTGGCCAGAACGTCTTTGCGCATGGCCCGGATGTTTTCGCGAGCGATAATCCGGGCTCCAATGGCCGCCTGGATTGGCACTTCAAATTGTTGGCGAGGAATCAGCTCACGCAGCCGACTGGTCATCAACACGCCGTAGGCGTAGGCCTTGTCTTTATGAACAATGGCGCTAAATGCGTCGACGCGGTCCCCCTGGAGCAAAATGTCGACCTTGACCAGGTCGCCCTCCGCGTCGCCGGCGGGTTCGTAATCCAGAGACGCATAGCCCGCTGTCTTCGACTTCAGTTGGTCGAAGAAATCAAAAACAATTTCCCCCAGAGGGATTGTGTACTTGATTTCGACGCGGTCCTCTCCGAGGTATTCCATGCCTTGCAGGACGCCGCGCTTGTCCTGGCACAGCTCCATGATGACGCCGACATAGTCCTTGGGGGCCAACACTGCGGCGTTCACCACGGGCTCCCACACCGTTTGCACGCGCCCGGTGGGGAATTCCGACGGGTTTGTCACCATCTGACTCGTGCCATCGTCAAGGTCAACGGTGTACACCACCGACGGCGCAGTCGCGATGAGGTCGAGGCCAAATTCGCGCTCGAGGCGCTCGGTCACAATCTCAAGGTGCAACAGCCCCAGGAAACCGCATCGGAAGCCAAAGCCGAGCGCGACCGAGGTTTCGGGTTCGTACACCAGCGCCGCATCGGAAAGCTTCAATTTGTCCAGCGCTTCCCGAAGGTCCGGGTAGTCACTCCCATCAATCGGGTAGAGGCCAGAGAAAACCATGGGTTTGGGCTCGGTATAGCCCGGCAGCGCCTCTGTCGCTCTGCGCTTGACCGACGTGACGGTATCGCCCACTTTCGACTGGCGGACATCCTTCACACCGGTGATCAGGTAGCCGACCTCTCCAACTCCCAGGCCCTGGGAGGGAGTGGGCTCAGGAGAGCTCACCCCAATCTCGAGTAACTCGTGTTGTGCTTTAGTCGACATCATTTCAATTCGCTCCCGCGGAGTGAGCGAGCCATCGACCATGCGGACATACGTCACGACGCCGCGATAGGCGTCGTAGACAGAGTCGAAAATAAGTGCCCTGGCGGGGGCATCCGCATCACCGGTCGGCGCGGGAACCTCATCCACAACGCGGTCCAGCAGGGCTTCCACACCCATCCCCGTCTTGCCGCTGACGCGCAAAACGTCATCGGGTGACCCCCCGATGAGGTGAGCAAGCTCATCGGCAAATCGTTCGGGGTCGGCCGCCGGCAGATCAATCTTGTTCAAGACCGGGATGATCGTGAGGTCGTTCTCCAGAGCCAGGTACAGGTTCGCCAACGTTTGCGCCTCGATACCCTGCGCTGCATCCACTAAGAGGATTGCCCCTTCGCAGGCAGCCAGGGAGCGGGAAACCTCGTAGGTGAAATCGACGTGGCCGGGGGTATCAATCATGTTTAGGGCATACGTTGTGCCGCCTGTGGTCCAGGGCATCCGAACCGCCTGGCTCTTGATGGTGATGCCACGCTCACGCTCGATATCCATGCGGTCCAAATACTGCTCACGCATTTGACGAGAATCGACAACTCCCGTGAGTTGGAGCATGCGGTCAGCCAGCGTTGACTTGCCGTGGTCGATGTGCGCAATGATCGAAAAATTGCGCAGGCGCCACACATCGGTGGAGGCCGGCTGTATGTCGCGGTCAGAGTGAGAAGTCATGTCAGATGATTGTCCCACGCGAAACCGTTGGCGGCTGGCGTATTCACCTGGTATCGTTGCCGATTGGCTCGCTTAGCCTCAGACCCTCTCCTCTGAAGCTAGGAACACATTCTGACTTTCGCCGTAAGGCCCCCACCAGAATGTCCAGGGGCCACACAACACACCATAAAGGACACAGCGTGGCAAATATCAAGTCGCAGATTAAGCGCATCAAGACCAACCAAAAGGCAACCGAGCGCAACCGCGCCGTCAAAAGCGAGGTGAAGACGTCCGTACGTCAGGCCCGCGAAGCCATCAAGGCTGGCGACAAGGACAAGGCGCAGGCCGCCGTCAAGCTCGCAACAAAGAAGCTTGACAAGGCAGTCAGCAAGGGCGTGCTGCACAAGAACCAGGCAGCGAACCGCAAGTCGGCTATCGCCAAGCAGGCAGCCTCCCTCTAACGTTCCGCACAGCGAGCCTCGTCCCTCGGGCGGGGCTCGCTGTCGTTAACGGGGCCTCTGCCAGAATCGACACATGTACGCCTGCTCTTTCATGTTCATCCCCGGCAATCTTGACGACGAGTTCTATGCCCTCGACAAGGTCATCGACGATTACGCGCGGTCGCTGGAGGGTTTTGTGGGAGTTGATCGCTGGTGGTCGAAAGATTCAACGGCCAAGAACGTCGTCTACTTTTTCACCGATCACGAGACGGTCACTACCTTCGCCAAGTTCCCCGAGCACGTGCGAGCGAAAAAGGCCTATGCCAAATGGTACGAGGGCTACCAAGTCATCATCTCTGAAGTCACAGCGACCTACGGTGATGGCAAGATGCCCGGCTTGACCCTTAGCTAGCTCGCAGTCCCATGCGAATTCCTCGCATGGACACCACGCGCACCATTCTCTCGAGGGCATAATCCGGCTGAGGCCCCGATCCTTTGACCGCGCCATCAGTATGGGCAACCTCCAAGATTGCCGCACCCAATCCCGCTTGGTCCCAACCCTGCAGGCTCGCGCGGGCATTACGAACCTGCCACGGCGCCATCCCCAGGTCAGCGGCAACCGCGTCAATACTTCCACTGGCTCCACCCACCAAGGCCATGGTCCGAAGCTTCATCGCGAACGCCGCGACGACCATCACCGGCTCGGCCCCCGAATTCATGGCGTGACGAAGGAGAGCAATTGCTTCCGAGAAACGTCCGGAAATGGCGTGATCTGCGATTTGAAACGTCGTCGCTTCGACACGCCCCCCGTAGTATCGCTCGACAGTCTGCGCGGTGACACCTGCACTCCCCACATCGCTGATGAGCTGAGCGCAAGAAGAGGCAAGCTCAGCGAGATCGGAGCTAAACGCGTCCACCAGGGCTCGGGCTGCCTTGGGCTCAATGGTGACACTGTGGCGCTGAAACTCTTGATTCACGAAGGACAGACGTTCGGCATCCTTCTTGATTTCTTTGCACTCCACGACCAGCGCCAGAGAACCCGCGGCCTTGAGTGCATCGAGAAGCTTCTTGCCTCGGTTTCCACCGCCATGGCGCAGCGCCACCACGACGTCAGATTCTGGCGCCTCGAGGTAAGCCAGTGCATCGTCAAGAAATGCGTCATTGCATTTTTCGACCGATGAAACCCTCAATAATCGGGGCTCTCCAAAAAGGCTGGGACTGGCGAGCTGCAACAGGTCACCCTGCTGATAATCAGCAGCATCAAGGTCATTGACCTCAACACCCGCGTCACGTGACTTCATCCTGTCGGTGAGGATTCTCAGGGCGCGATCGGCGAGGAACGATTCAGTGCCCGTGATGAGAACGACGGGCATCTCTCGAATACCGTGCCACGGGACAACTGCAGCGCTATTCCCTGCCATATGTTCCTCCTGAAAACTCACGCCAGGGATTGCTCAAAACGCCGGCACCTGCTGAAGACCTCCAACAGGAACTTCAACTTCACAATAGTCGCACCAAGTGGCTACGCTCGTTTCTTCCGTTCGGCGCAGGCAAACGGGACAATTTGGGTGAAAGAGTGCGAGGAGGTCCATCCTGACAAACTATTGCTGGTGAGAACCAATTTCGCGAGATTTGTTGAGTTGTGGAAAACTTCTCGACTTCTGATCCGTAGTTCTTTTCACACCCGCTAACCCACGCGGTTTTCACTAATCTACTGGTCTTTATCGGCGTCCGCGTGTGTCACCGTGTTCCTACATGTGTCAGGGCTTGGGCTGACTTTTCGGCTGACATGGGTCCTAGGGTGGGGCCGGCCAGTACTTGAGATGCGAAAGCCGGATTGTTAGTCTTTTTACTTGGGTTTGGGACGTTGGCAAGGAACATTTCTTATCGAGCCCCCTATCGAAGGGCTCTGCCAATGTTGTTGCGTTCGAGTGCTGTGGTTATCCGCCGGAGTGTTGTTGCCCTCGTGTTGAGTATGTTCGTCGGGGTTACGGCTATCGCCCAGACCACCCCAGCGTGGGCGGCTCCGTACGACGTGACGGCGACCATCGCGGTCGGGACCAGCCCCTACGGTGTGGCTGTCTCACCGGATGGAACCAAGGCCTACG
>JABJAO010000066.1 GCA_018666065.1 Microbacteriaceae bacterium
CTCCACGCTCGCCCATGGTTTTGCCGCCGAACTGGTAGGGGCCGGGCTCGATGAGGCTCGGTGGAAACGGGTGATTGCTGGAGCTCACCCGGATGTGTCGATTCTTGCCACAGACCGGGTGACTATCACCATCGAAGAGGTTCGCGCTCTGGTCTCTTTTTCCTATTTTTCTCCTTCGCAGGCGCCCTATCGCGTCGTGGTGATTGAAGATGCCGACCGAATGACGGATCGAACTTCGAATGTGTTGCTCAAAGCGTTGGAAGAACCCCCACCGCAGACGGTGTGGATCTTGTGTGCTCCCTCTCCGGCAGACGTGTTGCCTACGATCCGTTCGCGGATGCGCAGTGTGAATCTCGTTGTTCCGACCGTTGATGATGTGGCGCGGCTTATTTCCCAGCGCGAGGGTGTCGAGGAAGACGTGGCCCGCATGGCGGCAACCGAATCCCAAAACCACATTGGTATGGCCACCCGGTTGGCTACCGACCCCGAGGCCAGGTCTCGACGTGATTCCTCGGTGCAGGCGGTGTTGAACGTGATTTCTGTTTCAGGCGCGGTGAAAACCGCTGCCGAGTTGCTAGAGCTGTGCAAACAAGATGCAGCAGCACTGGTGGATCGTCTCGACTCGAAGGAGCGGGAGTCGCTCTTGCACTCGTTGGGTATAGCGCCTGGGGGAGCAGTGCCCGCCGCCGTTCGCTCCCACGTGAAATCGATGGAGGACGATCAAAAGCGTCGCGCCACGAGAAGCCTGAGGGATGCGGTTGATCGCGTCCTCGTTGATGTGATGTCCCTTCTGCGCGATGTTTTGATGATCCAAGTGGGCGCAGAAGTGGGGCTTATTAACGTCAAGCACCAAGAACTTCTGTCGGAGCGAGCCGCTGGCACAACGGCCGAGCTCACTATGTCGAGCCTCGACGCCATCGACCAGGCCAGAGCTCGGATGGCGCAAAATTCACCACCGCTCTTGGTGCTGGAGGCCTTGTTGATTGAGCTCAGTGGCAAAGCGGCGGTCGTTTAGATCCTGCCAATCAGCAAGCCGACATCTGGATTTCGGTTACCATGGTGCAGTCCCCTTGGGACAAGCCGCCTTAGCTCAGTTGGTAGAGCGTCTCACTCGTAATGAGAAGGTCGAGAGTTCGATTCTCTCAGGTGGCCCCAGTCAAGCCTGAGTTTAGGTGGGAAGTGAGAAATCGATCGGGTTTCATAGACTTTCCCAGGGTCTTGAACAGAGTGTGCAAGAGGGGGGTGTGAATTTAAGCACTAATCGTGTTAACGTTGGCGGATGGTCGACAACCCACTTCCCAAGGTTTTGCGCGGTTATGATCCGGGAGCCGTCGATGCCCTAATCGCAGAGCTGAAGAGCGAGATTGCTGCGGGCATCAGAAAACTTGGGCAAGCTACGGACGCAAACACGGAGCTCCGGCTCAGCGTCGGGAGACAGATAGAAGAAGCAAGCGCCGAAGCTGCTGTTGTCCTCGGACACTCCAGAAGCGAAGCAACCAGAATTCGGGAAGCCGCCGCCACTCAGTCGGCAACAATCATTAGCGATGCTGAACTGGTTGCGGAGGACCTTGTTGCGAAAGCCACAGAGGCTAACGAAGAGGCTGTGGAATTAAACCGCAGCACACAGGCTGCAGCGAAGGAAATTATTGCTCAAGCCGAGGAGCGCTCGCAAGCAATTGTGGACAGCGCCCAAGAACGGGCTGAAAAGCTCGAGGATGAGGCAAAGAAAATCCGAGCCGAGGCAGTGAAACGAGCGCAAGATATTGATAGTGAACTGCGTGTGCAAAAAACTCAGCTCGACCAGCAAGAGGCAGAAGTTCGTGACCAGGCGGATAGCTATGCGATGAGGGTCTACCGGGAAGCCGATCAGTATGCCAAAACCACGGAGCAGCGCGCCCTTGATTTGGAAAAGCAGGCGGAAGAGATTGTGCTGCAGGCCAAAAGAGCCGCGCACGATACGACTTCTCGTGCGCTGAGCAGTGCCCGCAAGAACGTGGAAGAGTCTTTGGGGTTAGTGAATACCATCTTCTCGGATGTCAGTGGGTCGCTGACAGATGTAGCCCGTATTAGGAGGGTCCTGTCGGACCAGGTGGAGCGTCTATCGGCGCGGGAACCCCTTGCGCAGGAGGTCACCGACGTGAGTGGGCCGCGCACAACCGTGTCTCCGGGTATTACCGAACCCGACAAGGATGACGAATCACCCACTGTTTAGCAGTCCCGGGACAGTTTTTGCACTCGGCCCGGTGAGAACAGGTACCAGCTCAGGCCCTGTTGAAGATCTAGTCTTTTCCCGGTCGACCCGAGAGCACAATGCCTGCCAATCCCAGCGCGAGCATTCCTGCCACCACGGCAAACACGACAACATCGTTGTTGGCGTAGGAAGGGTAGGTGATTACCACAATGCCAAACACCACGAGAAACCCGACTCCGAGCATGCTGTTCCTCATGCTTGGAGGATAGCCTTGAGACCTGATGATGGCCTCCCCTTCGCGATTGAAAG
>JABJAO010000093.1 GCA_018666065.1 Microbacteriaceae bacterium
CTCGTATGCCGGTTTTGAAAAGCGCGTGAAGTCCAACATTGAGAACCGCCGCACCTCGCTCGGCATGGAAGAGTACATCTTCGAGGTCCAGGTGCCTATGGAAGACGTCGTGGAAATCAAAAACGGTCAGCGCAAGCTTGTCACGCGCGTTCGTATCCCGAGCTACGTGTTGGTCCGGCTCGACCTCAATGAGGACAGCTGGTCAACCGTTCGCCACACCCCCGGTGTGACCGGGTTCGTGGGTAACGCCCACAACCCCACCCCACTGCGGTTCGAAGAGGCCTTCGACATGCTGAAGTCCACGGTTCAGGTCGCAGAGGCCGCACCGGTGAAGGGCCAAGCAGTCAGTGTGGGAGGTGGGGTTTCGCGCATGCTCCCCGCAGAGGTCGACTTCGAGGTGGGTGAGACCATCACGATCAAGGAAGGTTCCTTCGCTGGTTTGCCCGGAACCATTAGCGAAATCAAGCCCGAGAGCGGTAAGCTCACAGTTCTTGTTTCACTCTTTGAACGTGAGACTCCTGTCGAACTGGGATTCGATCAGGTCACCAAGCTCTAAACACAGGTACCACGGCGTGGATATGCCATGCACGTGGGAGCGCACGGCGGAGTGTCGTGCTCGATAAAGAAAAGGAAAAGCAATGGCAAAGAAAGTTGTGGGCCTCATCAAGCTCCAGATTCAAGCTGGCGCTGCCAACCCGGCACCCCCCGTGGGTCCGGCTCTGGGTCAGCACGGTGTGAACATCATGGAGTTCTGCAACGCATATAACCAGGCAACGCAGGATCAGCGCGGAAACGTTATTCCCGTCGAGATCTCTGTGTACGAGGACCGGTCTTTCACCTTCGTGTTGAAGACGCCTCCTGCTGCGGAACTCATCAAGAAGGCTGCTGGCGTGAAGAAGGGTTCAGGAACCCCTCACCTCGACAAGGTGGCCAACATCACCCCTGCGCAGGTTCGCCAGATCGCCGAGCAGAAGCAGGCTGATCTGAACGCCAACGATATTGAGGCTGCTGCCAAAATCATCGAAGGCACAGCCCGCAGCATGGGCATCACCGTCGGCTAAGACCCTTTTTCATTCAGCGGGAGAGCGAGCCACGCTCACATACCGCGACCTCAGTACAGGAGATAACACATGGCGCACAAGTCCAAGGCTTACCAGGCCGCAAAGGCACTGGTTCAAGAAGGCCACTTTTATGCACCCGGCGAGGCAGTATCTCTCGCCAAGAAGACCACCTCTCAGAAGTTTGATTCCACCGTTGAGGTAGCAATCAAGCTCGGTGTTGACCAGCGCAAGGCGGACCAGATGGTTCGCGGAACCGTCAGCCTTCCTCACGGAACCGGTAAGACTGCTCGCGTCCTGGTTTTCGCCACCGGTCCTGCAGCAGAAGCCGCACTGGCGGCTGGCGCTGACGAAGTTGGCGGCGATGAACTCATCGAGAAGGTTGCCGGTGGATACACCAACTTCGACGCCGCTGTCTCGACCCCGGAGCTCATGGGTAAGGTCGGAACGCTGGGTAAGGTCCTCGGTCCTCGAGGCCTGATGCCCAACCCCAAGACCGGCACCGTGACCCCCGATGTGGGCAAGGCCGTCAGCGACATCAAGGGTGGAAAAATCGAGTTCAAGCTCGATAAGCACTCAAACATGCACTTCGTGATTGGGAAGGCAAGCTTCAGTGAAGACCAGCTTTTGGAGAACTTCACCACAGCGTTTGACGAGATTCAGCGTTTGAAGCCTTCCTCATCAAAGGGGCGCTACATCCAGAAGGCCGCCGTGTCGACCACCTTTGGTCCCGGCATTCCCTTGGACGTCAACGCACTCTAAATCAGTGGTACCGATGGGCATCAGTCGAGCAACGCTCGCTGATGCCCATCGTCTTTCCGCACTCGCCATCGAGACCTTTCCTCTCGCGTGCCCACCCGGCACCACAGCGGAGAACATCGAGCTTTTTTGCACCGAGAAGCTATCCCCGGAAGCTTTCGAGGCGTATATGTCCGAGGGTCGATATCGGATCTGGATAGCTGAGGAGAATGGCTCGCTTCACGGTTACGTCATGAGCGTGAGCGGTGAGCCTGAGGACCCGGATATTGCCGGAGCCGTAGTTCACCGCCCTACCGTTGAGGTTTCCAAGATCTACGTTCTCACGGATGCCCACGGGAGTGGGCTATCCGACCTGCTCATGGACACCGCTGTTGATAATGCACGAACCGGCGGGGCCGCATCTGTCTGGTTGGGGGTTAATCAACTCAACGACCGTGCTAACCGCTTCTATGCCAAGCACGGTTTTGAACTCGTTGGAGAAAGAAGCTTTCAGGTGGGAGACAGTCTTGAAGCCGATTTTGTTCGGGAAAAGGTTCTCTGAGGCCAGCGCTTAGGTTTCTCATAGGAAATCTCAAGTAATTGTGAAACGCTAAGGACATGAACGATTACAAGGGTCTGGATCAGTCGTCACAGAAGCTCTCCCACGCTGATGGATCAGCGATGCGAGCATTGGTCGTGGATGATGAAGAAAGCTTGGCGGATCTTGTCGCCATGTCGCTTCGGTACGAAGGGTGGGACGTCAAAACGGCCCATTCGGTGACCCAAGCACTCAGCGCTGCAAAGAGCTTTTCCCCTGACATTGCAGTGTTGGACATCATGCTTCCCGATGGCGATGGTCTCTCGCTCATGAAAAGCCTGAGGGGGATTCACGCGGGTCTCCCCGTCCTCTTCCTTACGGCGAAGGACGCCGTTGACGATCGTGTTGCCGGTCTCACGGCTGGAGGCGATGACTACGTCACAAAGCCCTTCAGTCTGGAGGAACTTGTGGCTCGTTTGCGGGGAATCTTGCGCCGCGCTGGAGCCGGCGTCAAGGACGACGACCATGCCGAGCTTCGCGTGGGGGACCTCGTGTTGAACGAAGACAGCTACGAAGTCTCCAGAGGGGGCATCCCCATTGAGCTCACCAGCACAGAATTTGAACTCTTGCGGTACCTGATGCGAAACCCCAAGCGGGTTCTCTCCAAAGCCAACATTCTTGATCGAGTCTGGGATTACGATTTTGGCGGCAAGGCCAGCATCGTCGAGATTTACATTTCCTATCTCCGGAAGAAAATCGACACTCTCGGAACCCCACTTATCCACACCGTTCGTGGTGTGGGTTACATCATCAAACCTGGCGACTAAGTGGTCACCTCGTCCATCCCGCTCCCGGGAATCCTGCGACCGAAGCCGACGACACTTCGTCGGCAATTCGTCGCAGGTGGCGTCGCGCTCGTAGCGCTGGCGAGCATTGTGATTGGAATTGCCGCATCGTTGGCAGTGGGACGAGCGTTGCTCGATCGCTTGGATGAGGAACTTGTCGACACGGCCCGACGGCTTGCCGTCAGCTTGGAGGGACCGGGGGCTGGGCAACTGAACCGCCCCGGCTTCGATGTGGGCACTGTCGTTGCGGTCATCGCAGGTGATGAAGTATCTGGGGCATACATTGACGCAGATGGAAACCTCCGCCCCCTGGAAGCTCATCAGGTGGGTAATCTCGGATCGATTGAGTGGGA
>JABJAO010000027.1 GCA_018666065.1 Microbacteriaceae bacterium
AGCGATTACAGAGAAAGCAATATTTCAGGTTTCAGGCCTAACATGGAGGAGCTGTCAGTCTTCTCTATGGCTAAGGAGCCCTCATGTCTTCTCTCACTCTCGATGCCGGGTCCTCGGCTCCAGATTTTTCACTTCCAGACAAAGACGGGAATGCGCATCAGCTTTCTGGCTACAGAGGCAAGAAGGTAATTCTCTACTTTTACCCGGCTGCCAGTACGCCCGGCTGCACCACCCAAGCCTGCGATTTTCGCGACAATATGGCATCCCTGCAGGCTGCAGGATATGTCGTCCTGGGCATCTCGAAAGATAAGCTCCCAGCCCTTCAGAAATTTGCGCAGAATGAGAATCTTGGCTTCCCGCTGCTGAGCGACGAGGATTTGAGTGTCCACAACGCGTATGGGGCATTTGGCGAGAAGTCGATGTATGGAGAGACAGTCATGGGTGTCATTCGCTCAACTTTTGTCGTCGATGAAAACGGTGCGGTGGAGCACGCTCTCTACAATGTCAAAGCGACCGGCCATGTGGCAATGCTCCGAAAGAAACTGGGACTCGACGACTAAGTAGGCCCCGTCGGGCTCGAACCGACGACCCACGGATTAAAAGTCCGTTGCTCTACCAACTGAGCTAGAGGCCCGCACATAGTGTAGTCCGGTCTTATGAGATGGGGTTCAGGGAGTACTTTGGCGTCGTGGATGTGTAATAAAGTTTCGTTGTTTGCTTTTCTCTCCCAGAATCGAGATTTCAGTTCATGAACAATCCAGTTCGCCGTGCACTTGCAGGTATCGCAGCCTTCGTTATTGCGCTGTCGGGATGTGCGATTCAAGAAGAACCGCCCGCTGAAAATGAGGTCCTTGTTGTTGAGGAAGTAATCGTAGAGGAGGCTCCCCGCCATCCCCTCACCGGAGTGGAATTGGGCACCACAGTGCTGGAGGGGCCCAGCATCGCGGTCAAGATTGACAACACTTCATCTGGTCGCCCACAGGTTGGAATAGCCGCAGCAGATCTGGTCTTCGAAGAGCTCGTAGAAGGTGGCGTAACTCGCTATCTTGCCGTCTTCCACACCGCGATCCCTTCTGAAGTTGGACCCGTCCGGTCGGGCCGCCCCCAAGATGCCGGTCTCGTGGGACCCATTGGTGGGGTGTTTGTCTTCTCCGGTGTCGGTAACGCCAATGTGCGCGAAATCATCAGGGCAACCGGAATCGCAACAGTAGAGCACGACACATCCTCGGGCACTCCCGAAGGAGAGTTCTTTTTCCGTAGCTCGCGTAAGCCTGCTCCATGGAACCTTCACATCGAAGCCCAGGAGCTCGTCGCTGTGAAGTCAACTATTGCCGTCCCCAACCAACAGTTTCAGTACAAGACCGATCCAGCAGAATCGTCTGCTGTTGTTTCAGGCGACGCGAGTGAATCATTGTCTGCACTGTTTAGCTCAGGGGTCGATTCCCGGTGGGAGTGGGATGAGGCCACCGGCCTTTACCTCAAGTTCCTGAGCAACGGGAGCCCTGACACCGACGCTGACGGAACCCAAATTTCTGCAACCAACGTGATTGTGATGTCCCCCAACTATGTCGACGTTGAGGGTCTCCCGACTGCTCAAATCACGGGTAACACTGATCGGGCATTTATTGCGACCGGTGGCTTTCTCCTGGAAGGTCGTTTTGATGCCACGGTTGCTGGAGCTCCCACTCTGTTTACCGACCTGGATGGAAATGCCGTCTACCTGGCGCCTGGGAAGACATTCGTTCTCCTTCCTCCTGGAGAAGCATCGACTGCAGGTGGGGTGAAGCCTGGCCAATTTCAGTTTGAGTTAGACGGTCAGACCGTCACCATCAATCTCTAGGAGACGTGCCGCTCACGCTGGAGAAGCGTTCGCTCACGCATGGCCAAGAACAGTGGAAAAGTGAAGGCAAAAGCCGTCACTCCAGACAGGGCGATGTAGAGCCACACTCTCTTCATCCCGAGCTTTTTCGCCTCGAAAATCATGAAAGCGGAGCCAGCAATGGCAACAATCAGGATATCGAGGGAGAGCACCCAGTCCACGGCCGAGCCGAACCAAGCATCCAGGTAGTTTTGGCCTGTCATGCTTGCGATGCCATTGAAAATCCATGCGGTGACGAGGCCCACTATCGAGAGAATCAGAAAGAAGAAAAATCGAGCTTGCCTGTTTACGGGTTTCATCTCGTAAGGCTAAACCCTCGTCCTTCCGGCGCCCGCTCGAACGAGTGGTCTAGCGTGGAGAAATCATGAGCAGTGACTACTCCCGACCGGTTCGCATGAGCGTTGATCGGATGGAATCTGCAATTACTGACCCAGCGGACCTTGTAATGGACCCAGCCGAGATTTCTGCTGTGGCACACGCAACCGCTCATGCACTTCTGTCCCGCGCACGGACCGCAGAGGACGACAGGACACGGGAAGCTCTTGTTCGCTTTGCGGATGACAATGGTCTCGATACGTTGGCAGAGCTATGGTCGCAGGCACATCCTCTGAGTCTCCCGGGCGCGCTGTGGCGGCTCTATCTCGTGCGCGCGGTGCTCCAACACAACCCGGAGGACTCAGCCCAGCTCTTTCAGCGTGGGGTTGAGGACCTTGAAACAATCGACCAGGTTGTTGCGGGGGCACCTGATCCGCTGAGTGCCGCAGATTTCTCCGCAGTCGTCGATGACATTCTCCTGGGTGCCTTTGAGGGTGACCTTGCGCACGCTCTTGAGCGAGCATCTGCAGTTGCTCGAGCGGTATCCGCTGGTGCCATTTCACTCTCATGGGCAGATGATCGAGAGGCTCCGTATTTCACCTCTCGCTCGCTCACGTGGAGCGTTATCGCTCAAGAGCTCTCCGGGTGCGCGGCGCGAGCACGGAAGGGAACTCTCTCGTAGCGTTTACCCAAGAGGTGTTCAGATGTCTCTCAGTAGAATGGAAGCGCCGGACCACAGTAACCCCGGGCTCCATCATTAGCCGCTTCGAGCGGCCTCGCGCCGAGAGGCGTTCTGTGGTCCGGCTTATTATTCTGTGGGGGCTTCGTGGGTTTCCACGGCCACAATCTGGGGTGTCTCGGTTTCTCGTGAGAAATGAAGCACGCTGAAGCTCCCCACTGACAAGCTCGCCGCTTGCTGGAGGGCCTGAGTTGATCCTCCGTGCCCGGCTTGCGCTGCTGCCATGACCAGCGGAGGGAGAACGGGCCCGTGCGAGCAGAGGACCGAGGGAGTGCGTTTGTCTACTCGCTTGTCTACGACTGCAGAGGCCCTCTTTCCGCTGGATTCGTAGTGGTCCTGACTAAGGCCTTTGGAAGTCTTGCTCTCGAGGCCAGATTTCTCGAGCAAAGGCTGGATTGTTGCCTGACACCGCGCTGCAGGACTAGAGACAACCACCTGAGGGTCGAAAGCAAGGATTCCTCCTGCCACGTTGGCAGCTTGGGTGAGTCCTTTGTGAAGCAGTGGCCGGGTGTGGTCGGG
>JABJAO010000099.1 GCA_018666065.1 Microbacteriaceae bacterium
TAAGACGGTGGTGGGCCCGGAGGGACTCGAACCCCCGGCATCCACGGTGTAAACGTGGCGCTCTAACCAACTGAGCTACAGGCCCAACGCTCCATGCTAAACCACCGCGAGCACGGTGGGGAAACATTGTCAGGCTCGAAAGTCTCCCCACTAGACTTGGGGTTCACCTCATGCGGGCAATCCCCGCCAGGTGCGATGTCCCGATCTACCAGACACAGGAAGAGGTCAGGGTGGCTGTCAACGACCAAGATCCCTATTCATTCAGCGAGATGGACTCGGACCCCACCGAGACCACCGAATGGCGAGAATCCCTCGACGCAGTCGTCGCTCAATCGGGCAGCCAGCGGGCGCGCGAGATCATGCTCAGCTTGCTCAAGCGCTCCAAAGAATTGCACCTTGGCGTCCCCATGGTGCCCACCACCGACTACCTCAACACCATTTCGCCCGATAGCGAACCCGACTTCCCCGGTGACGAAGAGATCGAGCGTCGTTACCGCGCGTGGATCCGATGGAACGCGGCGATAACGGTTCACCGTGCGCAGCGTCCCGGTATTGGTGTTGGCGGTCACATCTCCACCTACGCGTCCTCGGCAGCCCTGTATGAGGTCGGACACAACCACTTTTTCCGGGGCGCTGACCACCCCGGTGGAGGCGACCAGATTTTCTACCAGGGGCACGCTTCTCCTGGCATGTACGCGCGCGCGTATCTTGAGGGCCGTCTGAGCACGGACCAACTCGATGGCTTCCGTCAGGAAAAGTCACACCCCTCGGGGGGCTTGTCGTCCTACCCGCACCCTCGGCTGATGCCCAGTTTCTGGCAGTTCCCGACGGTGTCGATGGGTCTGGGACCTATCAACGCGATCTACCAGGCACAACTCAATCGATACCTGCACAACAGGAGCATCAAAGACACCAGCGAGCAGCACGTCTGGGCCTTCCTTGGCGACGGCGAAATGGACGAGGTCGAGAGCCGTGGTGCACTCCAGCTCGCGGCCAACGATGACCTGGACAACCTGACCTTCGTGGTCAACTGCAACCTGCAACGCTTGGACGGTCCGGTGCGCGGTAATGGAAAGATCATCCAGGAGCTCGAGAGTTTCTTCCGCGGCGCTGGGTGGAATGTCATCAAGGTGGTCTGGGGTCGCGAATGGGATGCCCTGCTCCAGGCTGACACCGAAGGTGCCCTGCGGGACCTGATGAACACCACTCCCGATGGCGATTACCAGACTTTCAAGGCCGAAAGCGGCGGGTACATCCGTGAGAACTTCTTCGGACGCGACCCTCGCACGCTGACGATGGTCGAACACATGTCTGATGACGACATTTGGAACCTCAAGCGAGGTGGCCACGACTATCGCAAGATTTACGCGGCCTTCAAAGCAGCCACCAAACACAAGGGGCAGCCAACTGTCATCCTTGCCAAGACAGTCAAGGGCTATGGCCTTGGCCCCAGTTTTGAGGGTCGCAATGCGACCCACCAGATGAAGAAGATGACGCTCGAGAACCTCAAGATGTTCCGAGACGACATGCGAATTCCCATTGCTGATGCCGCTCTCGAGGCCGATGTCTATCAGCCGCCATATTTCCACCCCGGGGATGGCGATGACGCCATTCAGTACATGCACGAGCGCCGGCGCGCACTCGGCGGCTACCTCCCCGAGCGACGCTCGAAATACACCCAGGTGTCTCTGCCGAGTGAGGACGTCTACGGCGGTGCCCGCAAAGGCTCAGGTAAGCAAGAAGTCGCGACCACCATGGCCTTTGCTCGTCTCCTGAAAGACCTTCTGAAGAACAAGGACTTTGGCCACCGACTGGTGCCGATCATTCCTGATGAGGCCCGCACGTTCGGTATGGATGCCTACTTCCCCACCTCCAAGATCTATAACCCACACGGGCAGAGCTACACCTCGGTGGACCGCGAACTCTTGCTCGCCTATAAAGAAAGCCCGCAAGGACAAATCCTGCACACCGGTATCAACGAAGCGGGCGCGTTTGCAGCGTTCACCGCAACGGGTACCTCGTATGCGACCCATGGCGAAGCCATGGTTCCGATCTACGTCTTCTATTCCATGTTTGGTTTCCAGCGCACGGGCGATGCCATGTGGGCAGCCGGGGACCAGATGGCTCGGGGATTCATCATGGGAGCGACCGCTGGTCGCACCACACTGACCGGCGAGGGTTTGCAGCACGCTGATGGCCACTCGCCCCTGTTGGCCTCCACCAATCCCGCTGTGGTGACCTACGACCCTGCCTACTCCTACGAGATGGCCCACATCGTGAAGGCCGGACTGGAGCGGATGTATGGAGGGGTTCACCCCGACCCCAACGTGATGTACTACATCACCATCTACAACGAGCCCATTATTCAGCCTGAAGAACCCGCGGGCCTCGATGTTGAGGGGCTGCTCAAAGGCCTCTACTTGCTCAAGCCAGGCGAGCTACAGGGTGCACCCACAGCCACCATCCTGGCCTCGGGTGTTGGCATGGCCTGGGCTCTCGAAGCCCAGGAGCTCCTTGCAAAAGACTGGGGCGTGAGCGCTGATGTGTGGTCGGTAACGTCCTGGAACGAACTGCGCAGGGACGGTGTCGAGGCAGAACGTCATAATTTCTTGCACCCCGACCAGCCAGCCCGCGTCCCCTACGTCACCGAGAAGCTTCGTGGCGCAGAGGGCCCCATCGTGGCCGTCAGCGACTTCATGCACTCGGTTCAGGACCAGATTCGTGAGTTCATCCCCGGGAACTACCTGACCCTCGGTGCAGACGGTTTCGGTTTCAGCGACACCAGGGCTGCAGCGCGACGCTTCTTCGCAATCGATGGACCCTCTGTGACAGCGCGCGTTCTGCAGCAACTTGCCGCAGACGGCAAGGTTGCCGCCGATGCCCTGCAGCAGGCCATCACCAAATACCAACTGCATGACGTGAATGCCGGAACCAGCGGTTCCGCTGGCGGAGAATCCTAGGTTTCCTAACACACGATTCGAGCCCACCATGACCGCCGCCATGACCAAGAAGCAAACGCTGTCATGGTTGCGCAATATTTCGGGCGACATGGCCAGTGCCACCTTGGCCAGGCTCGATCGCGACCTGCCGTGGTATCGAGATATGCCCCCCAGCCGACGCTCTGCCGTGGGCATGGTGGCGCAGGCTGGCATCACCTCGTTCATCAGTTGGTATGAATCACCCGAGTCCACACCGTGGATTGCCTCTGACGTCTTTGGAGTAGCTCCCCGAGAGCTTCTGCGATCGGTCAGCCTGCAGCAAACCCTGCAGTTGATCAAAGTGACGGTCGAGGTGGTCGAGGACCATCTCAAAGATTCACCCCGTGAACTGCGCGAGGGAATCATGCATTATTCCCGGGAAATCGCGTTTGCGGCAGCCGACGTCTATGCCCGTGCTGCTGAAGCCCGAGGACTATGGGATGCGCGCCTGGAAGCGCTCGTTGTTGACTCAATACTGAGTGGCGAATACGACCAAGAGTTGCCCTCCCGAATTGCCGCGTTGGGCTGGACTGGACACGGAGAGGTCTGCGTCATCGTGGGAACCAGTCCCCGCATGGTCGATGTCGATGCGATTCGGCGTATTGCCCGGCACCACAACACGGATGTTCTCGTCGGAGTTCAAGGCAACCGCCTGGTGGTCGTCGTGGGACGACGAATCACCGAGGACGGCACGGACGACACCTACCCGTTCGCCACTATTGCCGGAGCACTTGATGAATCCTTTGGCGCCGGGACATTCGTGGTTGGTCCGGCTGTCCCGGCAGTCGTTGACGCGGTAAAAAGCGCCAAGGCAGCGCTCGCGGGGTTCTCGGTTGCCAAGAGCAGGAGAGAGCCTCCGCGACCCCTGATGGCTGATGATGTGTTCCCCGAGCGCGCCCTGGCGGGAGACCCGCTGGCCCGGCGAGCGTTGATCCAGGGAATCTATGAGCCATTGAGGGACCATCCCCTCGATCTGCTGGGAACTGTGTGGACCTACTTTGAAACCGGCCACTCGCTCGAAGCCACGGCACGCGAACTCTTCGTGCACCCCAACACTGTGCGCTATCGACTCAAGAAGGTCATTGAGGTCATCGACTGGGATCCCGGTGTGCCGCGCGATGCCCTGACAATCCACTTGGCGATCGTGCTCGGCGCCATGAGCGAGCCCAATCAGCTTCCCGGGACCGCTACCGGAGCCACACTGTAGGTTCCCTACAGTTCTTTGTTCCTTCCGTGGGTATGTTCCACTAGCGCCCAGCGGACTCCTCGCGAGAGACTAGGGACCATGTTTGTCATTGCTGCCCCGGGACAGGGGTCCCAGAAACCTGGATTTCTCGAGCCGTGGCTGGACTCAGAGCAGGTCCGCCAGGATCTCGAGGGGTGGTCCCAGCTGACCGGAATCGACCTTGTCACCCACGGGACGCGCAGCGACCAGGAAACAATCACCGACACAGCGATCGCCCAACCGTTGATCGTGGCCGCAGGAATCATTACCGGCCGAGCCCTCCTCGCAGCACTGCCGGCGAATGCTCCTCTCGCGTGTGCTGGGCACTCCGTCGGAGAGTTCACCGCAGCAGCACTTGCAGGGGTGATCTCTGACGATGACGCACTGCGACTGGTCGCGATTCGCGGCCGAGCAATGGCGGAAGCTTCTGCACAGGTCCCGACAGGAATGGCGGCAGTGCTCGGTGGTGAGCCCTCGGAACTGGAGAAAGCTCTCGAGACTCAGGGCTTGTTCGCCGCAAATTTCAATGGCGGCGGTCAGACCGTGATTGCGGGAGAACTGGATGCGCTGGCTCTGTTTCGGGAAAATCCACCCGCAGGAACACGAGTCATTCCCCTCCAGGTCGCGGGGGCCTTCCACACGCCCTATATGCGCAGTGCGGTCGAGACACTCGCGGAGGCTGCGTCGTCGCTCACTCCTGCCTCCCCGAGCCACCCTCTGTATACGAACCGAGATGGCTCACGGGTCTCAGCAGACAACGCTGTGTCGAACCTCGTCGACCAGGTCGCCCGACCTGTTCGGTGGGATCTCTGCATGGAGTCCTTCGAAGCCGACGGTATTCAGGGCATGATGGAGCTTGCCCCCGCAGGTGCACTCGTGGGATTAGCGAAGCGAGCGTTGAAGGGAGTCCCCACCGTGGCACTCAATTCCCCCGATGACATCCAGGCGGCAGCGGACATGGTGGCCGGAGCATGAGCCCGCTGTCTCAGTCTCACGGGGCGAAATTCACCCGGATTATGTCCCTCGGTGCAGCCCGTGGGGACCTTGTCGTGTCCAACGATGAGATCGCCGGTCCGATTGACTCCTCCGACGAGTGGATTCGTCAGCGCACCGGAATCATCGAGCGCCGTCGCTCCAGCGATACTGAGCACGCCATTGACTTGGCTGTGCGCGCGTCGAACGAAGCAATCCAATCCGCTGGCATCAGCCCCGACGAGATTGGTGCGGTCATCGTGGCGACCATCAGCAACGTCGTGCAGACGCCCTCTCTTGCGGCGCTCCTTGCCGACCGTGTGGGCGCCACCCCGGCTGCCGCCTATGACATCTCAGCCGCGTGCGCGGGATACACCTATGGAATTGCGCAAGCCGACGCCCTGGTGCGCTCGGGCGCTGCCAAATATGTCCTGGTTGTGGGCGCAGAAAAGCTCAGTGATTTTGTGAAGCCCACGGACCGGAGCATTTCGTTCCTCCTCGGCGATGGTGCTGGCGCGGCGATTGTCGGTCCCAGCGACACCGTGGGAATTGGCCCCACCCTGTGGGGTTCGGATGGTTCGAAGTGGGATGCCGTGGGAATGGATCGCCCGCTGAAGGAAGCTTTTGACGATCCGGAGGGCGAATTCCCCACGCTGCGACAAGATGGCCAAACCGTTTTCCGCTGGGCAGTGTGGGAGATGGCGAAGGTCGCCAAGGAAGCGCTGGAGAAGTCCGGGGTCACTGCGGAGGAACTCACCGCCTTTGTCCCTCATCAAGCGAACATGCGCATTATTGATGAGTTTGCCAAGCAGTTGGGGCTTCCGGAGAGCGTTCTGATCGCGCGCGACATTGAGACCACGGGAAATACGTCAGCTGCCTCCATCCCTCTGGCGATGCACCGCCTGCTGCAGGAACACCCTGAGGCCTCAGGCGGGCTTGCCCTCCAGATTGGTTTTGGTGCCGGCCTCGTCTATGGCGCGCAGGTCGTCACTCTCCCCTAGACCCTGGGGCTAGCTCTAAGATTGGAGCCGGTCCCGAATCACATAAGGAAAAGGAAAATCATGGCTCACACCACTGAGGAAGTTCTTGCCGGCCTTGCCGAGCTCATCAACGACGAGACCGGTATTTCTGCCGACCAGGTGGCTCTCGAGAAGTCGTTCACGGACGATCTCGACATCGACTCAATCTCCATGATGACCATCGTCGTCAACGCCGAAGAGAAGTTCGATGTAAAGATTCCCGACGACGAGGTCAAGAACCTCACCACCGTGGGCGAAGCAGTCGACTTCATTACGAAGGCCCAGGCTTAGGACTCTCCCTTCCCTGAGGGATCCACTATGACCACTGTCGTTGTCACCGGTATTGGTGCCACCACACCGCTGGGCGGGGACATTTCCTCGACCTGGAAAGCGCTGCTCGCCGGGGAATCCGGTGTGTCAACGCTCCAGCAGGACTGGGTGGCCCAGTATGAATTGCCGGTCACCTTCGCGGCACAGGCGAAGGTGAAGGCGGAGGATGTCCTAGAACGCCAGGAGTTCAAGCGCCTTGACCCCTCGGCGCAGTTTGCGTTGATCTCAGCCCGGGAAGCCTGGGCTGACGCCGGGGCGCCCGATGTTGACCCTGAGCGCATTTTGGTCGACTACGCCACCGGCATTGGTGGTTTGTGGACGCTCCTCGATGGGTGGGACACGCTGCGCGAAAAAGGCCCACGACGGGTCCTCCCCATGACGATTCCGATGCTGATGCCCAATGCCGCCGCGGCCGCAGTGAGCATGACACTCGGCGGCAAGGGAGGTGCTAGAACAGTGGTGTCCGCGTGCGCCTCGGGAACGGAATCCATCGCCAACGCGTACGAGCACCTTCAGCTGGGATTGGCCGATGTCGTAGTGGCTGGGGGAACAGAAGCCGTCATTCACCCTCTGCCTATCGCCGCATTCGCCGCGATGCAGGCCCTTTCCAAGCGCAATGACGATCCCGCTCGTGCTTCACGCCCCTACGACGTTGATCGCGATGGGTTCGTCCTCGGCGAAGGAGCAGCAACCATCGTGCTCGAAACCAAAGAGCACGCCATCGCCCGCGGGGCGAAGATTTATGCAGAGCTTGCTGGAAGCGGAGTGACGAGTGATTCGTATCACATCACCGCACCCGACCCCGAGGGTCTTGGTGCATCGCGCGCGGTGATGGCTGCGCTCGAGCAGGCCGGCGCCACTCCCGCTGACGTCACCCACATCAACGCTCACGCGACGTCCACCCCGGTGGGCGACATTGCCGAATTCCACGCCCTCCAGTCGGTCTTTGGAGACAGGGTTGGCTCCATTCCGGTGTCGGCAACTAAGGCTGCAACCGGTCACCTTCTGGGTGGCACGGGAGCGCTCGAAGCGGTGTTCTCGATTCTCGCTATCCACGAGCGCACAGCTCCCCCCACAATCAACCTTGATAACCAGGACGACCAGATTCCTCTGGATGTCGTGACATCGCCCCGAGACCTCGGGACGGGCCCGCAGCTGGCGATTAGTAACTCGTTTGGCTTTGGTGGGCACAACGCTGTCGTCGCGTTCCGCAGCGTCTAATCCGGGCGTTCGCCCATAAATAACTGGGAAATGTCTTAGAAACTGACCATTTGGTCAGGACGGGATACCAATCGCCCATAAGCTCACATCCGTGAGTGCTCGCGACCAAATTCTCTCGACCACGCTGGAGCTGATGGCTACCCGTGGGATTGCGGCGACCTCGCTCCAAGACATCGCAGACGCCTGCGAATGTTCCAAAGCCAATGTGGTCTACCACTTTTCCCACAAAGAAGAGCTGATCGGTGAAGCTCTCGCGCCATCGCTTGCCGCCACCGAAGCGCTCCTTCTTGCCGCAGAACAATCTGGTCTCGGAAGTGAGCAGGCGCGGGTTGCATTCGCCCACGACTTAGTCGACCTGCTACTCACGCACCGTTTGGCCACTCACACCGTGATTACCCACCCGTATTTCGTCGACTCGGTGCCAGCACTCGGCGCAGCGCAGAAGCTCATGGGCCGGATGGCAGACCTCGTGACGCAGTATTCGACCGGCGAAGATGACCGCCTTCGGTTTGGCATCGTCATTTCTGGCGTTACCTACACCCTGGTTTCCGCAAATCTTTTGGGCGTGCAATCGGTTCCTGAAGCTGAGTTGAAGACCGCTTTGACTGAGGTTGTGACCAGCATGGTCATGCACGCTCCGACGCATGTGGGGGCTCCCAGCTAGATGGCAACTCTTCTCTATCGCCTGGGTAAGGCGAGTTACCGCAATGCCACCCGTGTCATCGGGGCGTGGATACTCGCATTCCTCGCCGTTTTGGCCGCAGGAGTGACTATTGGCGGCCAGACTGAAGAGGCGTTCGACATTCCGGGCAGTGAATCCCAAGACGCCTACAACCGCCTCGAAGCCGTGTTCCCAACATTTGCCGGCGCATCAGCCCAAGTGGTTCTCGTCGCACCCGAGGGGCAACGCCTGGATTCTGCACAGAACAAAGCCGTTCTGGAAGACCTGGCCACCGCAATTGAAGCGGGACCCGGCGTGGACAACGCCATGACCCCGTTTGATGAGTTCGCATCGGAATCTCTCAGCGACGATGGCCGCTATGGCTACATCCAGGTCAGATTCGAAATGCCCACCCCCGAAGTAACAGATGAGATGATCGAGAGCCTCATCGCGACGAGATCCCTGGCCGAGAACGAGGGTCTTGTCATCGAATACGGTGGGTCAATTTTCCAGGACCAAACCGTGGGTTTGACCTATCACGAGCTCTTGGGTGTGATGTTTGCAGGCCTCGTGCTCATCATCACCTTCCGGTCGCTGCGTCCCGCGTGGATGCCACTGGCAAGTGCCATCGTCGGAGTGGGAATTGCCGTCGGTGCGATCCTGATGGCCGCCCTGGGCGCGACAATTTCGAGCTCGGCGCCACTGCTCGCGGTCATGCTGGGCCTGGCGGTGGGCATCGACTACTCGCTGTTTATTCTGTCGCGCCACCGCGATCAGCTCGCCCGAGGCGACGACCCTGCGGAGTCGGCAGCAACGTCCGTGGGAACGGCAGGAAATGCCGTCGTGTTCGCTGGCCTGACAGTCATCATCGCCCTGATCGGCTTGTTTCTGGTTGGGATTCCCTTCCTGAGCGTGATGGGAGCCTCAGCGGCTGGAGCCGTTGCCATCGCGATTGTTGCCGCCATCACCTTGCTTCCAGCCCTCATGGGGGTGATGGGCGAGAAGCTTCGGCCGAAAGCCGGGTCTCGAGCATCCACTCTGGCGCTTGCGGGGCCGGAAAAGCCCAGCATTGGTCGGCGCTGGGTGCGCCTAGTGATGCGGCGTCCGCTGATCGTCAGCATGATCTCGATTGTGGGACTGGGCACCCTCGCCCTGCCCGCTCTCACCCTGGATTTGAACCTTCCCGGCGGCGGTCAAGAGCCCGTTGACTCCACGCAACGCAAAGCGTTTGACTACATCAGCGAAGGCTTTGGGCCGGGATACAACGGCCCCCTCTTGGTGTCGATGGATATCACCGGCAGTGACGAAATCATGGATGATCTCGATCTGCTCCGGGAAGAACTGCAGGGTGTTCCAGGCATTGACTACGTCAGCGAAGGGTTTCCCTCCCCCGGACTCGACACCGGAATCATCCAGGTCATCCCCCTCTACGCCCCTGATTCTGCGCAAACTAAAGCCCTTGTGGGGGACCTGCGAGAGCGCATCCCTGGCTGGGAAGAAAGCATCGGTAACCCGCTTGCTGTGACCGGGTTTACCGCCATCGGCGTCGACCTCTCGCAACGCATCCAGAATGCGCTCATTCCTTTTGGGCTCGTCGTGGTGGGCCTGTCCATCCTTCTGCTACTCGCTGTATTTCGGTCCGTGGTGGTCCCGCTGAAGGCGGCACTGGGCTTCGTTCTCTCGGTCACGGCCGCGTTCGGAGTTGTTGTAGCGGTATTCCAGTGGGGATGGTTGGGCTCCGTGACCGGCGTTGACACACCTGGCCCCATCCTCAGTTTCATGCCGATCATTTTGATGGCCGTGCTCTTTGGGCTTGCGATGGACTACGAGGTGTTCCTGGTCTCCGGCATGAGAGAGCGCCACGTTCACAGTGGGGATTGGCGCTATGCCATCGAGGAGGGATACTCCTCAGCGGCGCGCGTGGTGACCTCAGCTGCACTGATTATGTTCTTCGTGTTCATTGCCTTCGTGCCCGCGGGCAGCAACACCATTAAGCCGATCGCGCTGGGTCTGGCGGTAGGAATCGCACTCGACGCTTTCGTCGTGCGCATGACTCTCGTGCCCGCCCTGATGGCGCTGTTCAAGGAACGCGCCTGGTCCTTCCCCCGTTGGCTTGATCAGGCCATCCCGCACGCCGATGTCGAAGGAGAGAAGCTCGGGGAACACATTCGCAACAGCGCCTGGGCGCACGAGTTTTCGACCTCGAGCGTTCACGCTGACTACCTGGTTCTCGATGACTGCGGGGTGCACCCAGCGCCGTTGTCCCTGGAGTGGCGACCCGGCGACCGCCTGGACGTTGTCGGCGAGCCACACCGGACTCGATTGGTGGCCGCAACGCTTGCTGGCGCGCTGGCCCCCGCATCTGGTTCACTCCATGTCGCTGGGCACGCAGTCCCCAGTGAGGCTCTTCAGGTCCGCTCCAAGGTCTCACTGTGGAGTCCCCAGGATGGCGACGCCCTCACCCCGCTGGGCGATGCTCTCGAGCAACGCATGATCTGGTCGGGAACCCTCCAGGGGCTATCACGGGCTCAGCGCACCCAGCGCGTTCGCCAGACCATTGCGACGCTCAACACCCTGGATCACGACCAGGAAGACCGCGGTGGGATCGCAGAATCAACTCTTCCAGGCCTGCTCTCACCTTCCCAGCAAATCCTGGTGTGGGCAGCGCTCGCACTCGCTGATGGCTCCCCCGTGTGTATCGTCTCGCCTGCAGAGCCTCTCGACGACCACGGCCAGCGCGAGGTGTGGTGGAGGGCACTCGACGCTCTGGGCACCAGCGACCGAACCATCGCGCTGTGTAGTCTTCCTCCGGCGCGAGCTCTCTCCCCGGTCAGCGTGACCACCCGCGTTGTCGATCTTTCCGCCTCACAGGAGGCGCTCACCCGATGAAGAACCCCTCCGCCCTCTCTCTCTGGATTGTCGCTGCAGTCCTGACACCTTTGATCATTGTCGGAGGCCTTCTCGGTGCCATGGCCTCGGGCGATGGAGCACTGGAGCGAGTGCCTGTGGCGCTGGTCAATAATGACGAGCTCATCCGCGAAACCGACGACAACGGCGACGAGAGCATCATCTTCGCCAGCAAACCCTTAGTCTCAGAACTCGTCACCTCCGAGGATTTCGCCGTTGATTGGCTGGTCACCGGGTCCGAGCAGGCCCGTGCCTTGCTCGCCTCGGGCGATGTGTATGCCATTGTCGAAATCCCCCAAGACTTCTCCTACGCTGTGACAACCCTGGATAGCGATGAGCCACAGGCTGCAACCTTCACCATCATCACGGACTCTTCCCGCAGCTACCTCGCTGGGGTTCTCTCCGACCAGATCGGTAACGCACTGGCCTCCGGGGTGAGCGACGAATTTGGTTCCGGAATTATGGATGGACTTTTCAGCGCCATTGTCGATATTGCCGATGGGTTTGATGAGATTGCGGAAGGTTCGGACACCCTGGCCTCTGGGATTGAGGACGTCTCCGACGCTGTCGGGGAGCTCAACGATGGTGTCGGGGAGCTTGCCACCGGGTATGGAGAGTTTGACGATGGCCTCGGTGAGTTCTCAGACGGCGTCACAGCGCTCTCCAATGGTTTGGACACCCTGGGCGCAGGAACCTCGGGGCTCTCCCAACTCTCTACTGGAATCAAGTCCTACACCGACGGGATTTCAACGCTTTCCGCAGGATTATCCGGAGTGAAATCCAGCGGTGCGCTTTCAGGCAACCCGGCCGAGGCAACTCTCAATACACTCATCGATGGTTTAGCCACGGCAGCCGCGGGGGGCTCCACACTCTCCTCGCAGACCTCCACAGCTCTGGATGGGGTGAGCACCGGCATCACAGCGCTCGACAGGGGTGCTGACGCCCTCGATGACGCTGGACGTGAAATTGCCAGCGCCTCGGGGGAGATTCGAGAGGGCTTGGTTGACCTGTCAGACGGAACTGGAGAGCTTGCCGAGGGAATGGTGGAGCTTGCCGAGGGTTCCCGCGAATTTGCGGATGGAACGGCGGAGGGCGCAGCGGAGCTTCGAGCAAATGGCGCTCGTGAACTCAGTGACGAGGCCCTGGACGTCCTCACAAACCCCGTCGTGTTTACTGGACAGAATCGCTCCGGAGAGATCA
>JABJAO010000125.1 GCA_018666065.1 Microbacteriaceae bacterium
CATCGACGAAGTGGTTGCTTTCTTCTGGGTAGAGCGAGAGGAGCAAGCGTGTCGACTCCGAAATGAGGTGCACAACATCGGCCGATTGTGCTTCTCGAATCGTTACCCCCACGGCTGTTAGGTCTTACAGCGATTCGGGGTAGGAGGTAGCGGCGACCCCATACATCTCGAGAACGTCAACGTCGCTTTGCAGCAGGCCTTCCACTCCGCGTTGGATTCGAGCAACGGTCTCGAGCTCCCCGTGGGCAACCCAGAGTTCACGGCTGGTCCACTTCTCAATAAACACCAGCGAGCCGCCGACTTCCTCATGGAGGGCGTAAAGCTCACACCCTTCTTCCTGGTGAACATCGGGTGTTACCTCCAGGAGCACCCTCTTGACCTCGTCATAGTGCTCTGGCTTTGGCGTGAAGGTAGCGGTAACAATGCAGGGTCTGCTCATGAGGTCTCCAGTTCTGTAGTGAGAGGAATGCTAGGTAACCAGGGAAACATCATCGGTATCTGGTGTGCGACCAGAGAGTATGTCCCTCGCTGCGCGCGCCACTCTCTCTCGCACCTCGGTTATGGCCGCGCTGGAGCGGTAGGCAAAGTGGGGCGTTACTAAGCACTGGGGCAGTGTGCGCAGCGGGTGGTCCTCGGGAAGTGGCTCTGGGTCAGTAACGTCGATTCCTGCGCCAGCAATGACGCGGTCGTGGAGTGCGGAGACAAGATCGTCTGTGACGACGAGACCACCGCGGGCGACATTGATGACAATGGCGTCAGGTTTCATCATTTCCAGCACGTCTCGGTTGATCAGCCCAGCCGTCTCCGCCGTCATGGGCACATGTACCGAAAGCACGTCGGCTTCCTTTGCCAACGTTGCAAGATCAGCTACTTGTGTTGCGCGAATGTCTGAGGGAAGCGGACGAGAGCTCATCGTGTACAGCACCCGCATTCCCAGCGCCTCGGCTCGACGGGCAAGAGCCTGCCCGGTTCGGCCCATTCCCACAAGCCCGAGGGTTTTTGTGCTCAAGCGAGGGGGGAGAACCCCGGGCATCGCCCACCCGCCCGACCGGGTGGTGCGAAGTTGGTCTTCGAGCCCACGGGTAATCGCGAGAATCAGCATGAGGGCGTGATCGGCCACTTCCTCGATGCAAAAGTCCGGAACGTTGTAGACCGGAATATTCTGCAGCGCTGCTCGAGCGTGATCGATGTTGTTGATTCCACCGCCGTATCGCAGTATTGCTCGCGCCTTCTGCGCCACCTCAATAACCGCACTGGGCAGGGTGGCAAAACACACAAGAATGACGTCTGCCGAGGGAGCGAGACGCGCCATCGTGGCGGGCGATGGGTCGGGAGCGAGAACTACCTCGTAGCCCGCGGCTTCGAGGATGCCGGTCTCAATCTCCAGACCATCCCAATCAATGTCGGTCACTAACGCAATGGGGGACACAGTCTCCGCCGCCTCTCTGGACTGAGCGAGGTGAGTTAGTTCTGGTAGTTCTCAGTGTTGTGTTCTTCCACGAGGCTTTGAGCCAAGGCCTGGTCGGAGGCTTCAATAGCGTCGACCATTCTTTCGTGGAGGTTGAGTCGATACTCAATGTAACTCTGTAGGGGCTGTTCTCTCGTGGGCTGGACAGTCAGGGTGTGCTGTTCAATGACTTCCAACAGGCCAAGGTAAAAGTTCCGCAGAATCGCGTTGGGGCTGATGTTGGCAATCACGGCGTGCAGGTGCCAGTTCGCTTTCATGAAATCGGTCGGTCGACCGTCGCGGACTGCCATTCTCATGAGGTCGATTTCACTTCGCAGCTTGGAGAGGTCTTCGTCGGAGCGATAGGCAATGGCGTCGTCCATGAGCAACACGTCGAGGGCGTTGCGCACGTGGACCGCTTCAGCCACCGTGTCTTCGTCCTGGTCGAGGCCCAAGAACAGATTCCCCAGACGCACTATTGCGGAGGGTGCCTGGGAGAAGATTCCTCCACCGGGCCCTGGGCGCAGAGCCACCAGCCCACGATTTTGGGCAATCTTGAGAGCTTCATTGAAGGTCCCCACGGAAACCTCGCACCGGGTGCGCAATTCTTCTTTCGTGCCAAGTCTCAGTCCGGGACCAGCGTTTCGGGCGATCTCGCCCAGGATTTGAGCGGCTGCTTCTGCCCGACTTGGTGAGGTCGCAAAAAATTGCGCGTTCGATTCCCTCACCGACTGAGCAAGTACCGGGGTCATTACCGACATCTTTTTCCCTTGTCTCCGCACGCCGTTTGTGGGGCGTTTTGGTAACTCAACGATAACAATTTCGGCGCGATTTGATTTTCTCAATCGCGTGGTTTAGAAATAAACATTATCATTATGGTTTTTAGGGAACCAATCGATTGACAAAGGAGTCACATGAGAATCGCTAATCACGACAACCGGGCAGTTCTTGTCACGTCTGACGATGCAGGCATCGACATTCACGACGCGAGTGGTGGCAAGTTTGGTCCCGACGTTGCAAGCGTCTACGCGCACTGGAAAGAATTTTCTGCCTGGGCCGCAACAGCATCTGGTGATTCATCGGTGGCGCTCGATCGCAGCAAGCTCGGAGCACCATCCCCCGAGCCCGAGCAGATTTTTGCCATTGGGTTGAACTATCAGGCCCACCAGAAGGAAGCCGGCTACAAGGTCACAACAGAGTTGCCGCCAGTGTTCACCAAGTGGCGTTCATCGCTCAGCGGGCCGGACACGGAAGTCGTTCTGCCTCACAACGGAAACGTCGACTGGGAGTGTGAACTCGTCGTCGTCATCGGTCAGGGCGGTCGCAACATCAAACCCGAGGACGCTTGGAAGCATGTCGCTGGTGTCACCATCGGACAGGACTTCTCCGAGCGCATTCGTCAGCAGTTCGGTCAGGCTCCCCAGTACAGCTTGGGTAAGTCCTTCGCCGGATTTGCTCCCACGGGCCCCTGGATTGTGAGCCCTGATGAGTTCGCTGATCCCAACTCCATCCGACTTGGCTCCGATATCGATGGTCAGCCTCAGCAGAACGGCACCACGGCCGACATGATTTGCCCGGTACCCCAATTGATCGAGTTCCTCTCGAAGATTGTGGAATTCCGCCCGGGTGACTTGATCTTCACCGGTACCCCTGCCGGTGTGGGAATGGGGCAAGACCCCAAGCGATTCCTGAAGCCTGGAGAGAACTTGCGCTCCTGGATTGAGGGAATTGGAGAAATCCATTCGACGTTCCGCGCTGGAAAGCCGGAGGAGAGTGGGGTGCCTATCGCCTCTTAGTGAGATTTTCCCTGTGACCCCGGTGTGGGTCACACCACCAAAAATGGTTTCTTTCACGAAGCAACAAAGGAGTTGAAATTGAGAAAAAGAAGTCTGCTTGCCCTTCTTGCCGCAAGCTCGCTGGCACTCGTAGGTTGTGCTGCTGGTGCCGAAGCGCCCAGTAGCTCGTCCTCGAGCGAATCTGAAACGACCGAGGCAGCTCCCGCAGAGCTGTTCGAGCTAACGCTCGCTCACGCAAACCCCAGCTGCATCATTTTCTTCCCAGGCTACGTGGCTGCAACGCAGGGCTACTTCGCCGAAGAAGGCCTTGACGTCAGCATTGAAGGTCTGAACGGATCCGGTGCTGTACTCCAGGCAATGGCTGCTGGCCAAGCTGAGATCGGTTCGCCCGGTGCTGCACCCACTATCCTCGCCAACGCATCTGGCCAGGACGTTCGCTACATCGCAAACACCGCTCCTGGTGGACTGTTCCAGTTGGTTGTTCCTGAGTCCAGTGGCATCACTGATGCTTCCGGCCTCGAAGGCGCCACCATCGGTATCGCTACCGCTGACGGTAACGAGAAGAACGTTGCAGCAGCAATTCTGGCCGCAGCAGGCGTGACCAACTTCGACACTCTCGTCGTGGGTGAAGGTGCAACTGCTCTCGCTGGATTCGAGCGTGGCGACATCGATGCATACGCTGCATCGCTGGACACCGTTGCCTACATCGAGAACGGTGGAGTTCCACTCACCAACGTGACCGGAACTGCAACCGCGTACCTCTTCGGTAACGGTATTGCTGCTCGCGGTGACTTCATCGACGAGAACCCTGAGGTCATCGCTGGCTTCCTGCGCGCTTACGAGCGGGCAATCGAAGCATCGCTGGCCGACTTCGAGGTTGTCATGCAGGGTTGTGAAGAGTACTCCCCTCAGGAAGCGGAAGACCGCGGAATGTCTGAGGCGCTCTTCAACGCCATCAAGGACTCCCTCGTATCCCCTGACGGCGACGTCTTTGGATACAACAACCCCGCGTACTGGGAGAAAGTGAAGCAGGACCTCATCGACGCTGGTGAGGAAGTTGAGGCAGTGGATGTGTCCACCGTCTTCACCAACGAATACCTGCCCTCCAGCTAGCTGGAGTCCCACTAGGGAATAGTTTCGGTGGGGTCAGATGCCTGGATTCTGACCCCACCGGACACCCCCGCAGCCTTACCCCGCAACTCAATTTGGAACAGAGAGGTTCCCATCCCGTGAATTCGCCTAGCGCAATCGCTCAGAACTCCACCCAGTACCGGATTGAGGATGTCAGTCACACCTTCCCGGGAACAGATATTGAGGCCCTCAAGAACGTCTCTATCGACATCAAACCCGGCTCATTCATCTCGTTTATTGGCCCCTCTGGTTGTGGAAAATCAACCCTGCTCAATGCGATGGCTGGCCTCTTAACGCCCTCGCACGGTCAAATTCTGATCAATGATGATCAGGTCGATGGTCCTCCCGATGGAGTGGGAATTATGTTCCAGAAGGCAACACTGTTGCCCTGGCGGACAACTATTGAAAACGTCTTGCTCCCGATTGAGCTGCGCGATGGCGCCAAAGCCGCCAAAGCCCACACTGACGATGCCATGTCCATCATCGAGACCGTCGGGCTCAAGGGCTTCGAAAACGCATACCCCGGTGAGCTTTCCGGAGGAATGGCGCAGCGCGCCGCGATTTGCCGCATGTTGATCACGGAGCCTGATGTGTTGCTCTTGGATGAGCCCTTCGGCGCTCTTGACGAGTTGACCCGAGAGCGCATGGACTTGGAGCTTCAAAGCATTGCCTCAACGCGGAACGCGACAGTGGTCTTGGTGACACACTCCATTCCGGAGGCCGTCTTCCTCTCCGACACGGTGTACGCGATGTCGGCTCGCCCAGGTCGCATTTCCGAAATCATCGAGGTTGATTTGCCTCGCCCGCGCGATATGGACACCCTCAACCACCCTGATTTCGCCAAGTTTGTCAGCCGAGTTCGCACCGCACTCAACAAGGGACATGGAGTCAACGATGACTAACACCACTCAATCGCGCAAAAAGGGGATCCTGCCCCAACCCGTCGTACGAACAGTCATGGCCATTAGCCGGTGGTTCAACGGTCTCCCTCAGGTCATCGCAGTGGCCAGCGTTGTGGCGACGGTTCTCATTGGCTGGGAGCTGATTGTTCGACTGGGCAATATCCCCATCATCATCTTGCCTTCGCCCGTCAACGTCGGCGCGCAGCTCGTGACGGTGTTCCAACAACTTGCTCCCGGAGAGTTCCTCTTGGGCGAACTATGGACAACAGTCCAGGAAGTCGTGATCGGATTCGGCATTGCCTGCGTGTTCGGCTTCGCGATTGGACTGTGGGTCGGTCAGACCAAGTTCGGCCAGAAGGCAGTGATGCCTCTCTTTGTCGCGCTGGAGGCAACCCCCAAGATTGCTTTTGCCCCGGTCTTCATCGCATGGTTCGGATTTGGAATTACATCCAAATTTGTCCTGGCAGCGTTTATGTCCATCTTCCCCATCATCATCGGAACGGCCGCTGGGTTGGCCGCAACGACCGAGGATGAGCTCAAGCTCTTCAAGTCCATGAAAGCTCGGGCGTGGGATGTGTTCTGGAAGCTGAAAATGTTGCGCGCCTTGCCGTTCATATTTGCCGGTCTCAAAATCGCCATCGTCGCAGCACTCACCGGTGCCGTCGCCGCGGAATTCATTGGTGGTGGAATCGGATTTGGTGAGCAGATTCGTTTGGCCGCTACCCGGCTCGCTTTGGACCGCGTGTTCGCTCTGATTTTGATTCTGAGCCTCCTCGGAATTCTGCTGTTCTCCTTGGTGGCCTGGGTTCAAAACAAGGTCACCTTCTGGGATAACCCGAATTTGCGGGTGACGAAGAATGGCAAAAAATCCTCTCTTGGCGCCACCCGCTGAGTAGCCCTGTGGAAACGATCGCACCAGAACGAGGAGAACATCGACGTGCTTGACGATGCAGTGAAAGACACCCTGCGGCGATTGGGCACCTCAACCCTGTACGAGGCTCAGGGGCGACATGGGGCTTTGCCGCAACAGATTCGTCCTATCCCGCACTCGGGGTTTCTCGCCGGGAAGGCCTACACGGTTCGAACCCGACCGGCAGATAACTTGGCCCTTCACCACGCTGTTGTGTTGGCTCAGCCGGGGGACGTGTTGGTTGTTGATTGCGGCGGGTTTCTGGAGGCGGGAGTCTGGGGTGAGGTGTTGACCGTTGCGGCTCTCGAGCGTGGAATCGCGGGGCTTGTCGTGGATGGCTCCATTCGCGATGTTGATCGGATTGCTGAACTAGGGTTTCCATCGTTTTCCCGAGGCATTTGCATGGAGGGAACGTCGAAAGAAGACCCTGGCCATCTGGGCGAAACGCTGCATTGGGATGGGGCGGACATTGATCAGGGCGACACCATCGTCGGAGACGCTGATGGTGTTGTCGTGATCAAGGCATTTGAGTTCGACACCGTGGTGCAGGCGGCGCTGGAGCGTGAGTCGCACGAGCGCGACATGATGGACGCTCTTCGCTCAGGGAAGACAACGATTGAACTGATGTCGCTCAAACATCCCGCCCACGCCTAATTTCTGGAGGAATAGTGAAGGAAAGAGTAGAGAGGCCCGTGAGTCGGGCTGGAGAAATCTTGACCCCAGAGGCTCTGGAGTTTGTCACCCAACTCCACGAGAAGTTCGCAGATACGCGAGATTCATTGATCGCTGCCCGCGCGCACAAGTATGAGCAAGTCCGGCAAGCACAGAAGCTCACGTTCCTGCCAGAAACTGCTGAAATTCGCTCGAGCGCATGGAGCGTGGCCCCCGCACCACCAGCCCTGCAAGATCGTCGCGCCGAGATCACAGGACCCGCGACTCCAGCAAAGATGGCGATCAACGCTCTCAATTCCGGCGCAAAAGTGTGGCTTGCCGACCTCGAAGATGCCTGCACGCCGACGTGGCATAACCTGATTGACTCCCAGCTTTCGCTCTGGGACGCGAGTCACGAAAGGCTCGAATTTTCAAGCCCTGAGGGCAAGGCATACGCCGTCAATGATTACGCGAGCGCGCCGGTCGTGGTGATGCGCCCCCGAGGGTGGCACATGCCCGAGGCCCACCTTGAGTGGAATGGCGACAACGCCGTGGGCGCGTTAGTCGACTTCGGGTTGCATTTCTTCCACAACGCCGCTGCGCTAAGTGCCAAAGGGCGCGGCCCCTTCTACTACCTGCCCAAGATGGAAAGCCACATCGAAGCTCGGTTGTGGGCGGATGTCTTCAGTTTTGCCGAAGAGACTCTCGGCATTGCCCATGGCACGGTTCGTGCGACCGTCCTCATCGAAACCATTCCGGCAGCATTCGAAATGGAGGAGATTCTCTACGAGCTCCGGGAATATGCCTCAGGACTCAATGCTGGGCGTTGGGATTATCTCTTCAGCATCATCAAGTATTTCCGGGACGTCGGGTCAGATTTCGTTCTTCCCGATCGAGCAAGTGTCACCATGACCCAGCCCTTCATGCGCGCCTACACGGAGCTGTTGGTCGCAACCTGCCATCGCCGCGGCGCGTTCGCCATCGGTGGGATGGCAGCCGCTATCCCGAACCGTCGCGAACCCGATGTCACGACCGCTGCGTTGGAGAAGGTCCGGCTGGATAAAGAACGAGAAGCAGGGGATGGCTTTGACGGGTCGTGGGTTGCTCACCCGGACCTTGTCGGTATCTGCATGAAAGCCTTCAGTGACGTGTTGGGGGAGAACCCCAATCAGCTCACGAGATTGCGGGGCGACGTGTCCGTCAGCGCTGCGGATCTTTTGAACGTCGCAGGCGCGGAGGGTTCCGTTACCAGGGTGGGCGTGGAATCCAATGCCTATGTGGGCCTCGCCTACCTCACCGCCTGGCTGGGAGGAAGCGGCGCTGCCGCTATTCGTAACCTGATGGAGGATGTCGCGACTGCCGAGATTTCTCGATCCCAACTGTGGCAACAGATTCGCCAGGGTGTGGTGACCTCGGACACGAACGAAACCATTACGGCGGATCTCGTTCTCGACGTCATTGATACTCAAGCCGCTGCGCTGCTGGCGGACATGGGTGCCGACCACTTCTCGCCTCACGGCGAGACGGCGACAGAATTATTGAAAAATCTCGTTGTCGCGACAAGCTATGACAACTTCTTGACCGATTCGGCATACGCGAAACTCCCTGGCGTGCCACAGATGTTCTAGGGTTCATCCATGGACGCACCCTCGATACTTCAGGATGTTGAGTCACTCGAGCGGGTCCGCACGGATCGCTCCGGATATGTCCCGGCAACCTTGCCCGATGGTGTCGTCATCGCCCAGACCATCGACGATGTTGTCGCGACACTTCAGTACGCCACCGAGCACTCGATTCCCGTAGTAACCCGGGGTGCTGGGTCGGGGCTTGCCGGGGGCTCGTCTGCGTCCCGCGGCGAAATCGTGCTTGATGTCGGCGGTATGAATCAGATTCTCGAGCTCGACCCGCTCGAACAACTCGCGGTTGTTCAACCGGGCGTGCTCAACTCCGCGGTCAGCGAGGCTGCCGCTCCCCACGGTTTGTTTTACGCCCCTGACCCCGCGAGCATGACCTATTGCTCTATTGGCGGGAACATCGCAACCAACGCGGGGGGAATGCGGTGTGCAAAGTATGGGGTGACGAGGGAATCGGTGTTGGCCCTCACGGTCGTCCTCGCCGATGGTTCGATCTTGCGCACCGGAGGCAACACCATCAAAAGGGTCAGCGGGTATGACCTCACGGCACTCATGATTGGTTCGGAGGGAACCCTGGGGGTCGTGGTCGAGGCAACATTGCGCTTGCGGCCCATCCCGCACCACGTGTCCACGCTCTCGGCTTATTTCTCGGATGTGGTCGACGCCGCCCAGTGCGCCTCAGCCATTGTGGCCTCGGGAGTTCAACCGATGATTCTTGAACTCATGGATGGCAAGACCCTGGATGCACTTGATGACCACAACGCCACCGATCACGGAACGCGGGGCCGGGCGATGCTGATCGTCCAAACGGATGGGTATGGCGCACGGGAAGAAATGGACGTCATTGAGGGTGTCGTGTCGAAGGCGACGTCCTCGTTCACGGCAACTTCGGATGCCGCGCAGTCCGAGACGCTCGTGGAAGCGCGGCGCGGTGCAATCCCGGCGATTGGCCGCCGCGGCACAGCCTTCGTGGGGGATGTGGGTGTTCCCCGAAAGCACTTGGGCGAAATGGCCCGCGAAATCGTAAGAATCGGGGACGAAACGGGTGTCGATATTTACACCATTGCTCACGCGGGGGATGGAAATCTCCACCCCATTGTGGCGCTGGGCCCGGGCGAGGCCATTCACACGGGCGGACCGAAAGAGGCGATGGATCAGATGTTTTGGGCTGCCCATCGGCTGGGGGGAACCCTCACCGGCGAGCACGGGGTGGGGGCGTTGAAGACCGACTGGTTGGTTCCCGAGCTGGGAGACCATGCACTGGGGCTTCTCTCTGCCATCAAGAATGCGTTTGACCCGCGGGGCATTTTGAACCCGGGCAAAGCCATTTACCCCTCGATTCCCGCCTAGAGTGACCCCGGGTACTATTGCGGCATGCGTAATCCCTTTCTGATCACGGGTGTTCTCTCTATTGCCCTGTGGGTCACCATCAGGGAGCAAGCCTTTGACGCCGATCCACTCTTGGCCTCGATTGCGACCGTGCTCTTGCTCGGGTATGGACTCTTTGGTGTGTTCTCGTCGTTGCGCAAAAAACCCGACCAGGAGTAGTCATCTGGCTCCCGGTGACAGCGGCATCGCGTCGCGACCGCGGTTGAGAGAGCGAAGACCTAGGGCTTGACTTGGTGGATTCGATTGATTCCCACGGCGCCAGCGATCGCGGCGAGGAAAATCAGGGTGATGCCGGCGATGTAGAGGGCAACGCCTGACCAACCCAACCCCTCAGTGGGGTTGAGGAAAAAGTAGGGGTACCAGTCGACGTATTGCCCGCGCACCAGGGTGATCAGCGCCCACACGATCGGGTAGGACACCCCAATCCACAGTGTGTTCCATCCGATGCGGGGTCGCCTGGCTCGAATAACCCAGTCGGCGAGCAAATAGATGGGGATAGCGACGTGGGTGACTTCATTGTGAAAATCAAAGTGGTCGGGTTCTCGCAACAACCAGTTGTAGACAAGGCACACCACCACCGCGTAGACCGCAAAGTTTGCGCGCACCGTGGCGTACAGCACGGTGTCGGTGGCTCTGGTCCAGGCAAGAATTCCCCCGGCGATCAACACCACGATGTTCGAATAGCTGGTCTGGTTGGTCAGATAGGCAAAGTGGGTGGCCGGGGTAAAAGTGCCCTCGGCGAGCTGGCCCGAAATCAGGTCGATGTAGGCTGCAATGATCAGTAAACCCATGGAGATATCCAAGGTGCCCCGAAGTTTGCGCGATACAGGAATTGTCTCGAGACTTTTCACGATGACAACCTACTCCGGCGCATAGGGATTTCAAGGAGCGCCTACAGCGCGTGCCAAGAATCACTTTCTACACTCGCCACATGCTTACTCCCTCGGAACCCACGGGACCCTTTGACCTTGTTGTGGGGTTGCCCGTCCACGTCCTCATTACTCATGCCGTGGTCGTGTTTGTGCCCCTGGCGGTCATCGCGTTGATCCTGGTCATCGCTGTTCCCAGGCTCCGTGGGGCTTATCGTTTTCCCGCAGTGGGACTGGCCATTGTGGGTGCAGTGTCTGCCGTCATTGCAGAGCAATCAGGGGAGGCGCTCCAAGATCGAGTGGGCTACCCCGGTCAACACGCAGAGTGGGGCGAGATGCTCCCGCCAATTGCGATTGCTCTCGCGCTCCTCTCAGTTATCTGGCTTATCGTGGTGCGCATGGCATCATCTCGTGGAAAACTTCTCGCCGCCGTCATCGGAGCAGCGGTCATTGTCGTGGGCATTGTCGCGATCGTGGTCACCGTTCTTGCGGGGCACTCGGGCGCCGACGAGGCGTGGTCGGATCGCATTCAAGGCAGTGACTCTGCTACCACCCAGGTCGAAGACGCCCCCGCGGCACTTCCCGTGGAACCCGAGGGGGGAACCGGTGGCGCCGCGGTCTCTGACGTGTTGAGCCTTGAGACTGTTGCTGCGAATGACTCTGAGGCGAGTTGTTGGGCGATCGTGAACGACAACGTCTATGACCTCACGGACTGGATTTCCCAGCACCCAGGTGGGGCAAGCCGCATCCTGGGTCTGTGTGGCGGGGATGGCACCAGCCAATTCCAGGGTCAGCACGCAGGATCGTCCTCGGCCGAGGGAGCGTTGGATCGCTACCTCCTCGGCGCCCTGGGCGACCCTCTGCCCTAGGGGCGCGGTACCCGATACGTCTCGAGCCGCTCCACCGGTAGCTCGACGCGGTCGGCCAGCTCAGCTTTGAGTCTCAGAATCGGTGGGGCCTCGAAGTGCGCCTGCCAGTGGTGGCGGCTGCTCCAGCGCTCATGAAGGATGAGGTCTCCGCCCACCTCGTCATACAGCGTGTATTCCTCGCAGCCGGAGATGGCGCGAATGTCGGTCAGTAATTCCTGGATGAGCGACATCGTAAATTCGCGATGCCCGGGCAGGGGAATTAGCCGAACAAAGACGGTGCAGGCTTCGGGCATGGTCTGAAGTGTAGGGGCCTATCCTGTGGAGGTGGACCTGCAACTTCTCGCGCTGATGGCTGCGTACTCGCTGGTTACCTCGATCAGCCCAGGACCCAACAACACTGTGTTGTTGACACTGAGTGCTCGTTTTGGTCACCGTGGGGCTCGCGCTCACCTGGTGGGCATGGTCGTGGGTCTCTCGGCGATGGTGATCGCGATGAGTGCCGGGTTGGGAGCGTTTTTTGCCGCGTATCCCGCCGTGTATCAGGTCATGAAGTATGTCGGGTTCGCCTACGTGCTCTACATGGCGTGGCGTATTTACCGCTCCGCTATTCCGCAACCGGGCGAGGACGCTGGTCCCCCTGCGACCGTGTGGAGATCCACGCTGTTTCAGTGGGTGAACCCGAAGGCGTGGATTGTGATCGCTACGTTCGTCACCGCTTATATTCCGGTGGATTTGGGACCGTGGGGGATTGCCCTGGCACTGGGAATGTTTATTGGGTTCACGATGCCCGGCGCGGTGGTCTGGGTTTTTGTGGGCCGTCTGATTGCGCGCTGGCTGACCACGCCGCGCTCCCATAAGGTGTTCACCACTGTCATGGCACTGGCCTTGGTGGCCTCGATGGTTCCGGTGATATTTCTCTAGCGCTTGATGATTCGGACCGGTTCGGTGTCCGCCAGGGGCATGGCATCTCGACCGCGCAGATCCGGGTGAGCACTCTTGAACACCGCGGGGACGATGAACCCCACGAGGGCAAAAACACTGGCAGCGATAAATCCACCGAGTGAGCCAAATCCATCAATGGCAAAACCCGCAATGGCGGAACCCAGTGCTGCCCCAATGAGCTGACCCGACCCCATCCAGCCGTAGGCCTCGGCGGTATCGGAGAACTTCACGCTCGAGGAGACAATGGCGAACATCACCGCCAAGGCGGGAGCGATACCGGCACCCGCGATGAGCAGCGCCAGTGCTATCCACCAGAAATCGAGGATGGCGCCTGCCATCGCGATGCCGATGAACACCACGAGCATGCGAGCGGCCAACGCCCAGGGTCCAATCGAGAGCCCGCCGAGGGCGAGCCCTCCGATGATGGATCCGATGGCCCAGATAGAGAGAACGATGCCTGCTTCGGGTCCGCCGTGACCAAACACCGAGACCACAGCAACCTCGACAGCGGCTGCGGCGCCAATGAGCAGGAATCCCACGACTGTGGCCAGCAGCACGGCGGGCTTGCGGAGGACCACTCCCATTTTGTTCTTGCTCCGCGGGATGCTCACTTCGCCGAGTTCTTTGCAGGAGAGGAACCACAGGCCGCCGGCGATGAGGAATACACCGGCGACGATGATGGCTAGTTGGGTCGAAATCTGGGTGGCAATAAATGTGGTGACCACCGGGCCTGCAATCCAAATGATCTCTTGCGCTGAGGCGTCTAAAGAAAACAGCGGAGTCAGTTGCTTCGAGGTCACCATGGTGGGGTAGATAGTCCGTACGGCAGGTTGGATCGGGGGAGTGGCAAGCCCTCCCACAAATCCCACCGCCATGTATGCACCAATGGGCATTTCCACGAATGCAATTCCGGCGAGGCTGAACGCGGAGATCACAATGGTGATCACGATGACAGGGCGCATCCCCCAGTAGCCCATCCACCGCGACGTCAGTGGACCGGCAAGAGCTTGACCCAGACTGGTGGCGGCCAGCACGAGGCCGGCCAAACCGTAGGAGTTGAAGATTTGCTCGATGTGCAGGAGGTACGCCAGAGAGATCATTCCCGAGGGGAGCCTCGCCGTGAGTTGGGCCGAAATTATTCGGGCCACTCCGGGAGTTTTCAACAGGTCAGCGTATTTGTTCACAGCCTTGCCAGCATACGCCTGTGCCAGGAGCGTCAGTGGTCGCTGAAACACTGGCCTCTAGGCCCACCGAAACTTTCCCCAGACTTGTGGAAAACTGCCCCAAGTTGTCCACAGATGTGGAGGACACGCCCACAATATGTAGGGTCTGTGAATTGTCAGGAGTGCCATATATAGTGGTCAAGCTGTCGAAGGAAAAAGTGCCCTCTGAGCGCAACCGGGGATAGAAATACAATGAAAAATCACCAGATTTGTGGTCCCTGGGCCAGAGGAATGAGGAGAACAACATGAACATCACAGTCGTCAAGCGCAATGGTGACAGAGAGGCCTATGACGCCAACAAGATCAACCTGGCTATCGAGGAAGCAGCAAAGGGGCTGGATGACTCGATTACCTGGGTGACACAGATTGCCAGTGAGCTCGAACTCACCCTGTTTGATGGCATTACGACCCAGCAGCTCGACGAAGCTGTCATCCAGGTCGCCCTGCAGAACGTGAAGGACGACCCTGCATTCGACGTTCTAGCATCTCGTTTGCTCGTGAAGACCATTTACAAGCGCGTGCTGGGTGACTACGAATCCTCCGAAGAGCTCAAGCAGCTGCACGTCCAGCACTTTGAAGAGAACGTGCGCCGCGGCGTTGACGAGGGCCTGCTCGACGAGCGCCTCACCCAGATGTTCGACTTTGACCGCCTGGCCGCCGCACTCGAGCCCAGCCGCGATGAGCTGCTCAAGTACATCGGTGTTGTCACACTCAACAACCGCTACGGCATCAAGGGCCGCAACGGAGACCCACTCGAGGTTCCCCAGTACTTCTGGATGCGTATCGCCATGGGCCTCTCGCTGAACGAGGAAAACCCCACCGACCACGCATTGAAGTTCTACGACAAGATGTCAAAGCTTGAGTACCTCGCTGCCGGCTCCACGCTGGTCAACGGTGGAACGAGCTACCCCCAGCTCGCAAACTGCTTCGTCATGGAGATGCAAGACGACATCGAGCACATCGCGAAGACAACGCGTGACGTGATGTGGCTGACCAAGGGAACCGGTGGCATCGGCCTTGCCGTGACAAAGCTCCGCGCTCAGGGATCCCCGATTCGCTCGAACAACACCACCTCGACGGGTCCGATCCCCTTCATGCACACGATCGACTCGGTGCTGCGGGCAGTGAGCCGCGGTGGCAAGAAGTTTGGAGCACTGTGCTTCTACATGGAGAACTGGCACCTGGACTTCCCCGAGTTCCTCGACCTTCGCCAGAACTCTGGTGACCCCTACCGCCGTACCCGCACCGCCAACACCGCAGTGTGGATTTCTGACGAATTCATGAAGCGCGTGGAGAACGACGAGCCCTGGTACCTCTTTGACCCGCTCGAGGTCGCTGACCTCAACGAGCTTTACGGTGCTGAGTTCTCCAAGCGTTACGCCGAGTATGTCGCGATGGCGGAAGCTGGCTCGCTGAACATGTTCAAGAAAATCGGCGCCAGGGAGCAATTCAAGGCCATCTTGATTTCTCTCCAGGCCACCAGCCACCCGTGGCTGACCTGGAAGGACACGATCAACAACCGTGCCATCAACAACAACACCGGCACGATTCACCTCTCCAACCTCTGCACCGAGATTTGCTTGCCGCAGGATGTTGACAACGTGTCGGTGTGTAACCTCGCCTCGATCAACCTGTCTCAGCACGTCACCGACGGCGCCATGGACTGGGCAAAGATCGACGAGAGCGCGCGTATTGCTGTGCGCCAGCTCGACAACCTCATCGACATCACGCGCTCGAGTGTGAAAGAGGCCGACTACTCCAACGAGCAAAACCGTGCCGTGGGGCTTGGCGTCATGGGCTTCACCGACGTCGTGGAGCGCTTTGGCTACAGCTACGAGAGTGAAGAGGCCTACGACCTCATCGACGAAATCATGGAGCACGTCTCCTATGCCGCCATCGATGAGTCCGCCAACCTCGCTCGCGAGCGCGGCTCCTACAACAACTTCGAGGGCTCTCGGTGGTCGCAGGGTCTCGTGCCACTGGACACGGTAGACCTCATGGAGGCTGACCGTGGAGTTCCCGTCGAGGTCAACCGCACCACGCGTCTTGACTGGGATGCTCTGCGCGAAAAGGTCAAGGGCGGAATGCGTAACGCAACCCTCATGGCTATCGCTCCGACCGCGTCGATTGGGTTGGTCGCAGGAACCACTCCGGGTCTTGACCCACAGTTCTCGCAGATCTTCAGCCGCTCGACCAGCTCTGGAAAGTTCCTCGAGGTCAACCGCAACCTGGTCGCCGCTCTTCGCGAGCACGGCCTGTGGGAGTCCACCCGCGAAGACATTCTGCGAAGCCAGGGTGACATCCAGAGCATCCCCTCGATTCCTCAGGACATCAAGGACACCTTCAAGACCAGCTTCCAGCTCTCGCCCATGTCCTTCTTGGAGGTCGCGGCTCGAGCACAGAAGTGGATCGACCAGGCAATCAGCCGCAACATGTACCTCGACACCCGGGACATGGACGATCTGATGTCGATTTACTCCGCTGCATGGAAGCGTGGCGTGAAGACCACGTACTACTTGCACATGAAGCCTCGCCACACGGCGGAGCAGTCCACCGTCAAGGTGAACAAGGCCGAGCAGATCAACAGCTCGGGAGGATCTGCGCCCAAGAAGGGCTTTGGCGCAGCAGCACCAACCTCAGCTGAGCCTGTTGCTGCAGGATCGTCTGCCCCCAAAAAGGGCTTCGGTTTCAGCGGTGCACCGAAGGCGGGTGAGTAATCACCATGAACTTCGATTCCACCACGATCGACGGCTATGCCGTCCCTACTGACCCCATGGATCTTCTGCAGTGCGATAGCTGCCAGTAGCTCCACCTCACCACACAACAACGATCTATAGATAAGGACACCATCATGGGAATTCTCGGACAAGGCGTGCAAGAAGGTCTGCTGCTCAAACCTGTTAAGTACAAGTGGGCCATGGACCTCTACGACCAGGCTGTGGCAAACACCTGGTTCCCCAACGAAATCCAGCTCGGTGAAGACATCGCCGACTTCAAGAAGATGACGGACGAAGAGCGTCACGCCATCACCTTCTTGATGAGCTACTTCAACCCCAGCGAGCTGCTCGTCAACAAGGCACTGGCCTTTGGCGTGTACCCCTACATCAACGCACCAGAAGCTCACCTCTACCTGGCCAAGCAGATGTGGGAAGAAGCCAACCACTGCATGAGCTTCGAGTATGTGCTGGAGACCTTCCCCATCGACCGTGAGCAGGCCTATGCCTCCCACGTTGATGTCCCCTCCATGGCACGCAAGGAAGACTTCGAAGTGAAGTTCATCCGTCGCATGACTGAGGACACCATCGACATCAGCACCACCGAGGGTAAGCAAGACTTCGTGCGCAACCTGGTTGCCTACAACGTCATCCTCGAGGGCATCTGGTTCTACTCGGGCTTCATGGTCGCTCTGAGCTTCCGCCAGCGCAACCTGCTGCGCAACTTCGGATCCCTCGTGGACTGGATCGTGCGCGACGAGAGCCTGCACCTGAAGTTCGGAATCAACTTGATTCTCACGGTGCTCGAAGAGAACCCCGACCTGCAGACTCCCGAGTTTGCGACCGAAATCCGTCAGATGATTCTCGATGCAGTGGAAATGGAAGAGGCCTACAACCACGACCTGCTCCCCAACGGCATCCTCGGCCTCAACGCGAACTACATCAACCAGTACGTGAAGTACTTGGCTGACCGTCGCCTCGAGGAGCTCGGTTTTGAGACGGAGTACAACGTCTCGAACCCCGCCAAGTGGATGGCCACCGCGAACGACACCCTGCAGTTGGTGAACTTCTTCGAGTCCACCAACACGTCCTACGAGGTCAACGCAACATCCTCTAAGTAGGGGTATAGCGACCACTAAACTAAGAAGTGCAGTGGGAGGAGACAGCGACGGAGTCTCCTCCCACTGCTTTTTTTGTGGGCAACCTCCGAGACGTGTGAGGATGAAGATATGAAGATTCCTGATGGACAGCTTTCGCTGACGCTCAACACCGGTGACACCATTCCTCAGCTGGGTCTGGGTGTTTTCAAAGTCGACGATGACGTGTGTGAACAACTCGTCCTCGACGCTCTCGAGGTCGGCTACCGCCACATCGACACTGCGATGATTTATCGCAACGAAGCAGCTGTCGGCCGCGCGCTCGCCGCAAGTGGCATTGCTCGCGATGAGATTTTTGTCACCACAAAACTGTGGAACTCCGATCAGGGAACCGAGAACACGCCTGTGGCACTGCAGACGAGCCTTGAGCTTCTGGGCCTGGATTACGTGGACCTCTACCTCATCCACTGGCCCGCCCCACTGCGGGATGACTACGTGGCGACGTGGCTCGCTCTCGAAGAACTGCACGCACAGGGACTTGCCAAAGCTATTGGGGTGTCGAACTTTGAGCCCGAGCATCTCGAGAAAATCATGGAGGCGGGCAGTATCACTCCCGCAATCAACCAGGTCGAGCTGCACCCGGCGTTCCAGCAGCGCACGCCTCGGGCATTCCAGGAACCCTTGGGAATCATCACCGAAGCCTGGGGCCCACTGGGTCAGGGCAAGTATGAACTCTCCGAGCTGCCCGGTCTGGTGGAACTGGCCAAGGCCAAAGGCAGGAGCATTCAGCAAATTGTGCTCCGGTGGCACCTGCAAGAAGGTGTCGTGGTGTTCCCCAAGACAGCGCGCAAAGAGCGCCTCGTCGAAAACCTGTCGGTGTTCGATTTTGACCTCACGGCTGAGGAGATGGATATCGTGGCTGCGATGGACATCAACAAGCGAGTGGGGACACACCCCGACGACGGCAACTGGTAGGTCGGATGAGTCGCCTTGATGGCGCACTAAGCCCGTATTTGCTCTCCCACGCTCATCAGAGTGTGGACTGGTTCCCCTGGGGAAGCGAGGCCTTTGCAGAGGCCACTGCCAGGGATTGCCCGGTCATGATCTCGATTGGCTACTCCACGTGCCACTGGTGTCACGTGATGTCCAGGGAAAGCTTCGACGATCCCACAATCGCTGCGCTGGTGAATGAGCGTGTGGTCGCCATCAAAGTTGATCGGGAGGAGCATCCCGAAGTGGATGCGCTCTATATGGCCCAAGCCCAGGCTTTCTCGGAGAACCTCGGCTGGCCCTTGACCGTGTTCGCAACTCCTGAGGGTGCTGCGTTTTATGCGCAGACCTACCTGCCCCCCGAGCCTCGTGGTGGCCAGCCCTCCCTCACCCAGGTGGTCGACGCCGTGTCCCAAGCCTGGAGCGAGAAACGCGATGAGGTTCTGGAAAGCTCCCGAGCTCTTGTTGGCGCTCTCGCTGATGCCACCCAGGCCATCGCTGAGGACACGACACAGCGTGCATTCCCCGGAACCGAACAGCTCTCCCTGGTTGCGGAGGTTCTGATCGCCCAGGAAGACACGGAGTTCGGAGGCTTTGGCGGCGCTCCGAAATTTCCCGTGACCCCGGCGCTGTCGTTTCTCCAAGGGGAGGGGGCGGCAGGCGCTGAGTCGGCGCAACAGTTCGTTGCGAGGACGCTCGCGACCTATGCACGCTCTGACCTGCGCGATCCCGTCGAGGGTGGATTCTTTCGCTACTCCACGATGCGGGATTTCAGCGAGCCCCACTACGAGCGGATGCTCTATGACAACGCTGGGCTGCTGTCTCTGTATTCCCGGGAGGGTGACCTCCAGACTGCGGGCGGCATCGTGGAGTTTCTGCGATCGACGCTCCTCGTGGAGGGTGGGTTTGGGTCCGCCCAAGATAGTGAAAGCATCATCGATGGCCAGCCCAGTGAGGGCGGCTACTACCTGGCAGATGCGCAGCGGCGTGTGGAGCTTGCCCCTCCGGCAGTGGATGACAAGGTCATCACCGGGTGGAATGGGCTCGCCCTTCGAGGGCTTGCCGATGCCCACTATGCCGGAGTGCCGGGCGATCCCGGCGGTTTAGCTGAGCAGGTTGCGACCTGGTTGCTCGCTCATCACGTCCAGGAGGATGGGTCGCTCATTCGACTCTCACGCCACGGCGTCCCCGGTGTTGCTCCGGCAACCCTCGAAGATTACGGGGCACTCAGTCTGGGACTTATGGAGCTGGGTATAGCGCTCGGGGAAGCACGGTATGTGGCGAAAGGCTACGCGCTACTGGATTTCATCGCCGGTCGGGAACACACACTGGGGCAGGACGAGGTGATGCTCGAGAAAGGTTTCGCGGTGCGACCGGATGTTCAGGAGGGGGCATCACCCTCCGGGGTTGCCCTGGTATCGCAGGCGCTGCTCCTGGCAGCGACCTTGCGCGGAGACTACGGCCTCGTGGAGAGGGCGCGAGGGATTCTTGCGCCTCATGTTTCCCAGGCGATGACCACTCCCATGGGGGCAGGCGGCGTTATTCAGGCGCTAGCAACGCTGGCAGCTGAGACTCGAGAGATCATCATCGTGTCGGATCAGCCCACAGAGATGACGGATGTGGCGCGTGGTCATCGATCTCCTGGAACTGTCGTGATCTCGGTGACGGGGGCTCAGGCCGAGCAACTCCTCGAGGTTGGGGTGACGGCTCTTGAGGGCAGGACCGCCGGGTCGACACCGACGGCGTATGTGTGCCATCGGGGTGTATGTCAGCTACCGGTTCACACCACCAAAGAGCTCCGTGATCAGCTGAGACAATGATTCTGTGCTGATTCTTGCCGCGACACCGATTGGGAACCTCGGCGATGCTTCTGCCCGCCTGAGAGAGGCTCTGGTGAGCGCTGATCTTCTTGTCGCCGAAGACACCCGGGTGCTGCGCAAACTCATGGGCGCACTCGGGGTGACCAGTGATGCACGAGTCGTGGCGGCGAATGAACACACAGAAGGCTCCGTGGCGGAGGACGTGTGGAGCACAGCGGTAGGCGGAACCGTTGTTGTTGTCTCCGATGCAGGAATGCCCGCAATTAGCGATCCCGGGTTTGTTCTCTCGCGAGGAGCCAGAGAACGCGGAATCCCCATCAGTGTTATTCCTGGACCCAGCGCTGGCCTGTCGGCGCTTGCCGTCAGTGGTTTGCCCACTGACCGTTTTATCCATGAGGGTTTTGTGCCCAAAAAAGGCCGGACGGGATACTTCGAGACCCTGCAGGGGGAGCCTCGCACGATGATTTTCTTCGAATCCCCCCATCGACTTCACGACATGCTCCAGGATGCCGCCGCCGTATTTGGTAGCCAGCGAGAGGCGTGTGTGGCGCGAGAAATTACGAAAATGTTTGAAGAGATTGCCCGGGGAACACTGTCCGAGCTCGCCCGACATTTTTCTGGAGTCGTCAAAGGCGAGATTGTGGTTGTGGTCGCAGGGGCGCCAGCCGGGGCTGGGGGAGTTCCCGATGCGATAGCGAGCGTGAGGGAGTTGGTGAGGCTGGGAATGCGTCGAGCGGAGGCCTGCGCTCTGGTGGCTAAGGAGACGGGTATCCCGAAGAGCACGCTCTATAAGGAAAGTGTCGAGGACTCCGCGTAGGATTAAGCCTCGATGCCTAAGACTCCGTCCGATTCTTTCTTTATCGCGACACCGATTTTCTATGTGAATGACGTGCCGCACATTGGGCATGCCTACACCGAGGTCGCCGCGGATGCGCTGTCCCGGTGGATGCGAAACTCCGGCATTGACACCTGGTTTTTGACCGGAACAGACGAGCACGGCCAGAAGATCATGCGCACTGCGCTTGCCAATGGTGTGGAGCCCAAAGAATGGGCAGATCGCTTGGTAGAGCAGGCGTGGAAGCCGTTGCTGAGCACCTTGAACCTGGCCAACGATGACTTTATTCGCACCACCGAGGAGCGCCACGAGAGCGCGGTAAAGAAGTTTCTCACCCTCCTCCACGACAAGGGTTTCATCTATCAGGGTGAATACGAGGGGTTCTATTGCGTGGGGTGTGAGGAATACAAAACCCCCGCCGACTTAGCCGAAGGCGCTGGCGAATTCGAGGGTCAGAAAGTCTGCCAAATCCACGGGCGCCCCATTGAGGTGTTGAAAGAAGACAACTACTTCTTCAAAATGAGCGACTTCCAGGAGCGCCTCCTTGAGCTCTATCGCGAACGCCCCGACTTCATTCAACCCGCCAGCGTCAAAAACGAAATCGTGGCCTTTGTCTCCCGAGGACTCGATGACCTCTCAATTTCTCGATCCAATCTCGACTGGGGTATCGAGCTGCCCTTTGATAAAACCCACGTCACCTATGTGTGGTTTGAAGCGCTCCTGAACTACATCACCGCCACAGGATGGGGCTCCGACGCCGACGAGTTCGAGAGGCGCTGGCCCGCTGTTCAGTTAGTCGGGAAAGACATTGCTCGTTTCCACGCCGTGATTTGGCCTGCGATGTTGATGGCAGCCGGACTCGAGCCCCCGAAGAACGTCTTTGCCCACGGCTGGCTGTTGGTCGGCGGCGAGAAAATGTCCAAGTCGAAACTGACCGGCATTGCCCCCTCCGACATCACCGAGGTATTTGGTTCGGATGCGTTTCGCTATTACTTCCTGCGCGCCATTACGTTCGGCTCGGATGGCTCCTTTAGTTGGGAAGACCTCTCAGCCCGGTATGAGGCGGAACTGGCCAACGGGCTGGGTAACCTCGCATCTCGCGTCATCGCCATGCTTCATCGCTATCGCGGGGGAGTCATCCCCGATCCTCAAGCTGGCATGACCCCGGCAGAAGAATCACTGCGTTCCGTGATGGCCGATGCGATCACACGGGCCAATACAGCGATGCACGGGTTCGCCATTCACGAAGCGCTGAGCCAGATTTGGCGCATTGTGGAAGACACCAACGGCTACTTGACCGAGCAGGAGCCCTGGAGTTTGGCCAAAGATGACGCCAACGCTGAGCGGTTAGACGCCGTGCTGTATCAGTCTGCTGATGCACTGCGCACCCTTGCGCTCGCGCTGCACCCGTTCATGCCCACCTCTATGAGCGCTCTGTGGAGTGCGCTGGGCCAGAGCGGAGAGCCTGGTGATCAGATTTTGCTCGAGGCGGCAGTCCCCGGTGGCATGATTCCTGGAACCACCGTGGGCGAATTGCCTCCGCTGTTCCCCAGGATCGAACAGGACTAACGTCCCATGGCTGCCGCCGAGAGTAACCTTCCTGCGCACATCAGAGCGCGGGGGGACCTCGAAGCGGGAGACCGTGCGGTGTCCTACCCTCCAGCCCCGGCACCACTCGCGGTAGGGGCCTATGACAACCACGCCCACCTGGAATTTGCCGATGGCGATAACCCCATGGACTACCGAGAGCACCTCGATATGGCGGGATCTGTGGGCGTTCTGGGTGTCATCCAAGTTGGCACCGATGTCGAGACATCCCGCTGGTCGGCGCAGTTAGCCCACACAGAACCCCGTGTCCTTGCGGCAGTGGCCATCCACCCCAACGAAGCACCGGTGTTACACCAAGCGGGCGAACTGGACGCAGCATTGGGCGTGATTGACGAGCTTGCCGGTTTGCCGCGCGTGGTCGCCGTGGGGGAGACAGGTCTTGATTTTTTCCGCACGCCACCCGAGCTCCACGACGCACAAAAGGACGCATTTCGCGCGCACATCGAGATTGCGAAGAAGCACGGTATTGCCCTGCAAATCCATGATCGGGACGCGCACGATGCGGTCGTGGGGGTCTTGCTCGAGGTCGGAGCACCCGAGCGCACGGTCTTCCACTGCTTCAGTGGTGACGCCGCTCTCGCCGAGGTTCTGGCAGAACACGGCTGGTATGCGTCATTCGCGGGAACCGTGTCTTTCAAGAATTCCGATGGACTGAGAGACGCACTCCGGGCGATGCCTCGCTCCCAGATTTTGATCGAGACAGACACGCCGTTTTTGACCCCGATTCCCTACCGGGGAAGACCCAACTCGCCCTACATGATCCCCTACACGCTCCGGAGCATGGCCGAGACACTCGAGATGGATGAGAACCTGTTGGCTGCGCAACTCACGGACAACACCACGGACGTCTATGGGCGCTTTGATGACCACCCACCAACCCAGCTGGGGTCGGTTCTTCGTGGACGATAAGTCACCGGGCGGCCTGCTCGGGGCGACCCAGATTCGCCGGCTTGCCGAGAGCCTCGGGGTCGTTCCGACTAAGAAACTTGGCCAGAACTTTGTGCACGATGCGAACACGATTCGGCGCATTGTCCAGATCGCCGGAGTGGGCCCCGGTGATCATGTGCTGGAAGTTGGTCCAGGACTGGGATCGCTCACCCTGGGACTCGTCGAATCGGGTGCGAGGGTGAGCGTTATTGAAATTGATCCACGGTTGGCCGAGGCTCTTCCTGGCACCCTGGAGAGCCGATTTCCCGGAAGCCCTGTGACGGTGATGACAGCGGACGCCCTCACCGTGAGAGAAGTTCCCGGTGACCCGAACGCTGTGGTGGCCAACCTCCCCTACAACACGTCAGTACCGATCACTCTCCACCTGTTGGAGCATCTGCCCTCTATCGCCACTGTGCTGGTGATGGTCCAAGCCGAAGTCGCCGAGCGGCTTGCCGCGTCACCTGGATCCAAGGCCTATGGCGCACCCAGTGTGAAAGCCCGGTGGTATGGCCGCTGGAGCGTTGCAGGGTCTGTGCCGAGGCAGGTCTTTTGGCCAGTTCCCAATGTCGATTCCCTCTTGGTGAAGATGGAGCGAACCCAGCCGCCCGGTGATGACGTCCTGCGCCGAGTGGTCTTTGAGCTGGTGGAACACGCTTTTGCCACGAGACGGAAAATGGTCCGAGGGGCACTCGCGAACTATCTCGGCTCAGATCGCGCAAGCGATCTGATTACGCAGGCGGGGCTGCGCCCCGAGGCTCGCGGAGAGCAATGGACGCTGGATGATTTTGTGTCCCTGGCCCGGGTTGTGATGGCCTCATGACCAGGGTGAGTGGCCCCTCCACGGCCTGGATTCTGCTCGGAGTACTCAGTGGTGGACTACTGGGTCTTTACCTCCCGATCATCAGTCCTGCGCTGATCTGGGGGCAGTGGGGTTTGCTCACGCTGATGGTGTTTCTGGTGGTGGTGTCGTTGCCGTTGCTCTCCATCGGGCGAGCCATTGCCAAACCGCGGGTGTTGGCGGCGCTGTTTGCGCTGAACCTGATCGTGGTTCCCCTGGTGGCGTTTGTGTTCTCCCGCGTGCTCTTCCAAGTTCCCGCCCTTCAGGTGGGGTTGCTCTTGGTCCTGTTGGCCCCGGGGGTCGCGCTCTCGCTCACGACCGCCTATGAAGCTGGCGGTGATGTGGAGAGTGTCCTGGGGTCAAAGCCACTGTTGTTTGTCGGCCAACTGGTGGTTGTCCCCCTCTACACCGTCTTTCTCTCGGGTGGAGTGCTGGGATTTGATGACCTTCCGCCGACGTTCATTGTCATCGGATTAGTCATCATCGCTCCCTCTCTGGTTGCCCTCGCCCTCCAGTGGGCCATGGCACGCTCCGCGTCAGTGGCGGCCTCACGGCGATGGTTGACGATGATCAGGGTCCCCGTGATTGCTCTCACGGTGGGGGTGGTGGTGTGGAACCAGGTCCCCGCTCACCTCGAAGAGCTCGAGGAGCTCCTCCGAGTTGTCCCGCTGTTCTTCTCGTTCTTTGTATTGCTGGCGCCTTTGGGGCTTCTAGCCGGCATCCTGGCAAGCCTCACCGTCGCGGAAAAACGCGCGATCATGATTGTGGGCGCTGGGCGAGGTGGGGTGATCATGTTGCCGATCAGCCTTGCGCTGGATCAAGACGTGTGGGGGTTAGTTCCCCTGGTGGTGATCACCCAGCTCGCGATGGAGGTCATAGGGATGATGGTCTATCGCACGATTGTTCCCGAGATCATCCCCTCCGGCTCGCGCTAACTATCCCAGCGCACCGGGGGGCGGTACCCTCGAGCCATGGCACGCGTGAGAGTGAGGGCACCGGGAAAAATCAACCTGGTCCTGCACGTGGGACCTCCCGAAGCCTCCGGCTATCACGACCTCGTGACGGTATTTCAGGCCGTTGATGTGTGGGAAACCGTCACCGCGGAGGATGCCCTCGAATTCTCACTCACAGTGGCAGGCGACGTTGTCTTGGACGAGATTCCCGTGGATGGAAACAATTTGGTTCTCCAGGCCGCACGGGCTGTTGCGAGCGCCACCGGACACACAGGATCAGCCCGCCTGCACATCGACAAAAAGGTCCCCGTTGGCGGTGGCATGGCCGGCGGTTCGGCCGATGCGGCTGCGGCGCTCGTCGCGGTGGATGCACTCTGGCAGACGAATCTTTCCCACGATCAGATGCGCTCGATTGCTGCCACCCTGGGTTCGGATGTCCCCTTCTGTCTTGAGGGGTACACCCAGGTTGGTCGGGGCCGAGGCCACCTACTCGAGCGCGTGGAATCCGAACCCTTCTTCTGGGTGGCGGTGCCTCAACCGCTCCACCTCTCGACACCCCTGGTGTATCAGACGCTCGATAATCTCCGAGGGGAGCTCGCTCCCGCCCTTCCCGCGGATCCCTCCCAGGGTTTGCTCGACGCCCTCGTCGCAGGTGATGCCGGGGCGCTCGCGGGGGAGTTAGTCAACGACCTCGCAGCCCCAGCGCTGTCACTCGCGCCACAACTTCAGGGCGTTCTTGACTACGGCCAGCAGTGCGGCGCCGTGGCGGGCATGATTTCAGGTTCGGGACCCACCTGCGTGTTCCTCACCGAGGATCCCGATCACCAAACCCATCTCCTGGAGAAGTTCCTCGCCGAGGGACACACTGCTGTGCGCGCTAGTTCTCCTGTGCGGGGAGCTCATCGAAGTGATCGTGAGGTTCCTTACTGAACAGGCTGACGAGGACCAGGAAGAGCGCTCCGCCGACGAGGAAGATGTCGGCGACATTTCCCACAAAAAATCCTGCGTAGTCGATGAAGTCCACGATGTGTCCCTCACCAAAACCTGGGTCGCGAAAGAGTCGATCGCCCAGGTGGCTAATCGCTCCGCCCAGCAGCGCTGCGACTCCCACCCCCCACCAGGGGCCGGGAACCCGGAGGGCAAAAATAATCAGACCAATAACTGCAGCACCGGCGAGAAGGGTGAGCACCCAGGTGAAATCTGAGCCGAGCCCAAAGGCTGCTCCTGGGTTATAGACCAGCCGCCATCCGAGGATGTTTCCCAGAACCGGGTAATACTCAAAGAGCTCCAGTGAGGTCTCCGCCCACCACTTGGTGAGTTGGTCGACCGCGACGATGACGAGTGCGGAGATACCGATCCACCAGCGAAGGGCGGGGCTTGAAGTGCTCGGGGTGGTCACAGTGTCTCCTGGGAGGGGTTGGCTCCCAGCAGTATTCCATGCCGGGATGGGCGCGAGCCCTATCGATTCTCTACGTTGAGGCTGAGCGAGCGCAGTGCCCGGGCAACGGTTGCCTGCTCGCCCGGGGCAAGAGCGGTTATCAGGGAGTGTTCTGCCTCGATGAGCGTGGAAAACGCTAAGTCCACGGCGGCTTGGCCGGACGAGGTGAGCCGCACGACAACTCCCCGCCCATCGTCGGGGTCAGACGAGCGTGTCACAAACCCGCGTGATTCCAGTCCGCGTAACCGATGGGTCATCGCTCCAGAGCTGACCAAGGTTTCTGCCATCAGGCTTTTGGGGCTCAACTGATAGGGCGCCCCCGCACGCCGGAGAGCAGCCAAGACATCAAACTCCCACGACTCCAGGTGCGAGGCTTTGAAAGCCTCCTTGCGGAACTTGTCCACGCGCTTAGCGATTCGCGCCACGCGAGAGAGCACCTCCAACGGGGTGATGTCCAGATCGGGTCTCTCGCGAGTCCATGCCTCGACAATGCGGTCAACATCGTCAGCGGGCGTGGTCATCACACCATTATCCGTCCTCTGGCAGACTAGGGGAGGCCTTAGGGCCTCTTCCGCCTTGGTGTAACGGCAGCACGACAGCCTTTGGAGCTGTTAGGTCTAGGTTCGAATCCTGGGGGCGGAGCCAGCATCCTTCCGCCAGTCTCGTCGCGCAAAGGCCCCAGATGGGCTTAAATGAGGGTATGAGCGCGCACTCGCTGGCAGTCGTTGTCTTGGCCGCAGGCCAAGGAACACGCATGAAGTCGACGCGGGCCAAAGTTCTTCACGAGCTCTCCGGTGTTCCCCTGATAGGCCACGTTCTCGCTACCGCCCAGGCGCTCGAGCCCGACCACGTGGCGGTTGTGGTGCGCCACCAGCGCGACGACGTCGCAGCGGTCATCGCCGAACACGCTCCCGCAGCGGTGATTATCGACCAGGACGAGGTTCCCGGAACAGGCCGCGCTCTCGAGGTCGCGCTTGCGGCACTGCCCGCGTCCTTCACGGGCGACGTCGTGGTCATCAGCGGGGATGTTCCCCTGCTGGATTCCGACACCCTCCGAGCTGTGATTGCCCACCACCGCGAGCAGGACGCCATCGCCACAGTGATCACCACAGTCCTGGAGGACCCCACCGGGTATGGCCGGATCATCCGCGATGATGCCGGTCTGGTTCAGCGTGTGGTCGAGCAGAGCGATGCAGGCGAGGAGGAGACAGCAATCACGGAAGTGAATGCTGGCGCCTATGTTTTCGCTCGGGACGCCGCGACCAAAGCCCTCGCGAAGGTCGACACCCACAACGCGCAGGGTGAGAAATATCTCACCGACGTCATCGAGCAGCTGGCTCGCGCCGGCAACGCTGTGCAGGCTGTGCGGGTAGAGGATTCCTGGTTACTGAAGGGAATCAATGACAGGGCCCAACTGGGTGACGTGCAGGCTCGCCTGAACCGCATGATCGTCAGGGGATGGCAACTCGCCGGTGTAACGGTGGTGGACCCCGCGAGCTGCTTTATCGACGTGGGTGTCGAGCTCGCTGACGATGTCACTATTTTGCAGGGCGTTCAACTTCACGGAGCCACCAGTATCGCCTCGGGCGCCACCATCGGGCCGGACACCACCCTGAGAGACACCGTGGTGGGGCCAGGTGCCCAGGTTCTTCGCACCCATGCCGAGGGGGCGGAGATCAAAGCAGGCGCGACAGTGGGGCCTTTTTCGTTCCTGCGTCCGGGCACCAGCGTTGGCCAGGAGGGCAAAGTCGGAGCGTTTGTTGAAATCAAGAACTCGACGTTGCACCGGGGTGCCAAAGTTCCGCACCTGTCCTACATTGGTGACGCGGAGATCGGCGAGGGGACCAATATTGGTGCCGGAGCAATCACTGCCAACTACGACGGGCGCAGCAAGCACCGCACCACCATTGGGGCCCATGTCAAGACCGGGTCGCACACTGTCTTTGTCGCACCTGTCGAGGTGGGAGATGGCGCGTATGGGGCGGCGGGAGCGGTCATCAGACGCTCCGTTCCCCCCGGTGCGCTCGCCATGAGTGTCACCACACAGCGCAACCTTGAAGGCTGGGTTGAGGCGAACCGGCAGGGCACGCCGTCGGCCGACGCCGCTGCCGCGGCAACAAAGGGTACAAAGTAAACAATGACGTTGTTCGATCCGCCCATCGACGTGAAGAGGTAAGTGAACCTGTGACCACGATCACCGCCACCACAAAGAAGAACCTCGTTTTGGTGAGCGGTCGTGCTCATCCGGCTCTTGCCGATGCGGTTGCCACAGAGCTTGGGACCGAGTTGGTTCCTGCGGAAACGAGAACCTTTGCCAACGGGGAAATTTATGCCCGCTATGGCGAGAGCGTTCGCGGTTGCGATGCCTTCGTCATCCAGTCCCACACCAGCCCCATCAACGAATGGTTGATGGAGCAACTCATCATGGTCGACGCGCTCAAGCGCGCCAGTGCGAAGCGCATCACCGTCGTGGCTCCCTTTTACCCCTACGCGCGCCAAGACAAGAAGGGCCGGGGGCGCGAGCCCATTTCGGCGCGACTGGTTGCCGACCTTTTCAAAGCAGCGGGAGCAGATCGCATCATGAGTGTGGATTTGCACGCCGCTCAAATCCAAGGTTTCTTTGATGGCCCGGTCGATCACCTGTTCGCGATGCCGGTTTTGCTCGAGCACTTCCAGAAGCAGCTTGACCCCTCGACGTTGACAGTCGTGAGTCCGGATATGGGACGAGTTCGCGTGGCGGATATTTGGAGTGACAAGTTGGGTGCGCCACTGGCCATCATCCACAAGCGCCGTGACCCCAAGGTTCCCAACCAGGTGTCCGTCCACGAGATCGTCGGCGAAGTAGAGGGGCGGGTCTGCCTCCTGGTTGACGACCTCATCGACACTGGACGCACCATCGCCAAAGCAGCCGAAGCGCTCAAAGACGCGGGTGCCACACGTGTTGTCGTGGCTGCCACCCACGTGGTGTTCTCCGACCCCGCGGTCGAGGTCCTCCAATCCGACTTCATCGACCAGGTCGTCGTGACGGACACCCTTCCCCTGGGAGAGGACAAGCGCTGGGACCGCCTGACGGTTCTGCCGATTGCGCCGCTACTGGCTCGCGCGATTCGGGAAGTGTTTGAGGACGGCTCGGTTACTTCAATGTTTGATGGCGCAGCTTAGGAACCGGTCAAGGGAACTAAGCGTGGGGCGCCCGGAATAAAGCCCAAGTGGGCCACAAAAATCTCGGTGTCATCGAACATCACCGCGTGACAGTTCCATCCACCCAACTCGAGTGGAAGCACGCTAAACGTCGCCCGCGATGAGGTCGCTCCCGGCGCGTAGTAGTTGGTTGCAATCTGACAGGCGTAGTTCGCGGTGCGCACCTGGGTGGCCCAGGTAACGACGAGACCGGGCAACACCAGCGCGAGGATCGCAAGGAGGACACCAAAGCGCATCACCCCGCGGCGCCTCGGGGAATATAGCGGCGGCTCGAAATCTTCGTCCATGCTCATGTTCACCCTCTAGTCTCCCACGCCCTCTATGGTGTGAGACGTGGCTGGTTTGCGACGGACACTGGGCCCTCTGGGCGCCGCCGGCATTGGTGTTGCCTCCATGGTGGGGGCTGGCGCCTTCTACGTGTGGGCACCAGGCGCCGCACTGGCCGGTTCTCTTCTCTGGGTTTCCGTGATCATTGCTGGAACCGTGGCACTGCTGAACGCTCTGGTCGTGGCACAACTGGCGATGCACAACCCCGTGTCCGGCGGTGTCTACCGCTATGGGCAGAAGTACCTCGGCGACCAGGCAGGGTTCCTCGCGGGATGGTTCTTCCTGGTGGGAAAGACGGCCTCAGCTGCTGCAATTGCGGCCATCGCAGGGCGATATCTCTGGCCAGAGAACTCGACGCTCATCGCGGTGGGCCTCTTGGCCGTGTTCGCTGCGGCGAACCTGTCGGGGATTCGTACCACCGCCATCATCAGCATCCTGAGCGCGCTCGTTGTGGTGGGAACGCTCGTGGTGGTTCTTGTTGGCGCACGCGGTGATGGTTCGTTCATCGCAGAGGGTGGAACCCCAGAAACGTGGGGGGTGATGAACGCAGCCGGCCTGATCTTCTTCGCGTTTGCGGGATACGCCCGGATGGCCACACTGGGTGACGAGGTGAAGAACCCATCCCGCGTTCTTCCCCGGGTGATTGTGGTGACTTTGCTCGGTGTGCTCGCTCTCTATGGCGCGCTCGTGGTGGTTCTCCTGAGCACCCTGGGGCCTGCGGAATTAGCGCAGAGCCCCGTGCCACTGGCACAGATCGCTCCACAGGGAATGGTTCCCTGGGTGGTTGCGGTGGCGGGCCTAGCCAGCCTGGGCTCCCTCGCGGCAGTGTTGGCAGGGCTGAGTCGAACCTCGATGGCCATGGCAGACAGTGGCGACCTCCCAGCTCGGCTGGGCCGCGTGTGGACTCGGACCTCGTCTCCGGCCATCGCGGAAATCACGATGGCAGTGGGCGCCATGATCGCCGTTGCTCTTGTCGACACCGTCTGGTTGGTGGGAGCCTCGTCCAGCGCTGTGCTGAGTTACTACGCGATTGCGCACGCATGCGCGCTCCGAGCGCCCGCCGCAGAAAGGATTCTCCCGGTGATCACGCCCTGGGTTGGGCTCATGATGTGTCTTGCGCTCGTGGTGACGCTGCCCTGGCAGTCTCTGGCCACTGGCGGCGTGGTGTTTGTCTGTGGATTGGTGATCTGGAGAATTCGCCACAAACCAACTCTCAACCATTAGACGAAGGCCCCCTTCCTCAGCTAGCATTACGGGGTACTTCGGCGAGGAAGAGTTGTACATGCAACCCTTCGTAATCGACGCGGTGGAGCAGGCTCCTATGTCTCTCCTCACGCACAGCGTACGAGTTCGAGAAAAAGTAGAAATTAGGAGCACACCCCATGGTAGATAACCACGTCGCTGCGGACATCCGCACCACCTTTGGAAAGGGCGCTGCGCGCAAGCTGCGTGCAGCTGGCCAGATTCCTGCCGTTGTCTATGGACACGGCGCTGCACCCGTGCACGTAGCAATCCCCGCCCACGAAACCACGCTGATTGCTCGTCGCGCCAACGCGCTGATCGAGCTCAAGATGGCCGATGGCGAGCAGCTCGTTTTGATCAAGGACATTCAGCGCGATCCCGTGCGTCAGATCATTGAGCACCTTGACCTGGTCATTATCCGTAAGGGTGAGAAAGTGACCGTCGACATTGCTGTGCACGTCGAGGGTGAGCCCTTCGCTGGCACCATGGTCCAGCTTGAGCACAACACTGTCAGTGTTGAGGCAGAAGCCACCCACATTCCCGAGTTCGTGACGGTCAACGTTGATGGCCTCGAAGAGGGAGCTCAGATCCACGCGGGCGAGCTTGTTCTTCCTGAGGGCGTAGTCCTGATCGCTGACCCCGAGATGCTTGTCCTCTCCATTCACCTTCCCGCGAAGGTTGCCGAGCCTGAGCCCGGAGCTGTTGCAGAGGGTGAAGCTGGCGGCGGAGGCTCCGAGGGGAGCGCACCTGCTGAGGGTGGAGACTCTGGTGGCGATGATGCAGGTGGCGAATAACCCTGCCCTGGGGTCTTGGACGTAAGAAAAGCTCCTCCAGCACGGAGTGGCTGATTGTAGGGCTGGGTAATCCCGGCTCCCAGTACGAGCGAACGCGCCACAACATTGGCCACATGGTGGTTGCGGGCTGCGCAGAATCTGCCAGTGTCAGCTTTCAGAAGTTCAAAAGCCACGGTGTGATCGCGTCGGTGCCTCATCCCGGAGGATTCACTCTGCGGCTCGCTGCGCTGTCGAGCTTTATGAACCGCTCGGGTGGTGGTGTGCAGGCCATGCTTGCTTTTCACAAGATTCCTCCGACCCAGTTGATAGTTGTGCACGATGATCTTGACCTGCCCCATGGCACGGTTCGGCTCAAGTTCGGTGGCGGTCACGGGGGACACAACGGGCTCAAAGACATCGCCCGCGCGCTCGGCACGCTCGATTTCTACCGCGTTCGGGTGGGCATCGGGCGTCCCGATGATCCCCGCCCCATGGCCGATTACGTGCTGCAGCGTTTTAGCGCTGAGCAGGAAGCAGGCCTCCCCGGTGTTCTTCGGCACGCGTGTGATGCCATCGATGTTCTCGTCGGTGAGGGGCTGACCGCTGCCCAACAGCAGATTCATCCGCCCAAGCTTTAGACATTCCGCGCAGGCGGCAGAGGCGACACTAATAGACTGCACCGAGTGAGTCTCTGGAATCTTCCCGCTGTTCTGGCCGAGGATTCCGGCGTTCGTGAAAGCCTCGAGAAGTCCCGCGATGGCGGACTTCTCGTCGTCCCCGCGGGAGCGACAACCGCGATCGTCGCCGCTCTAGCGATGGCGTCTCCGCGTCCCTCGGTCACCGTGGTGGTCTGTGCAACGGGTCGTGAGTCCGATCAGCTTCGCGATGAACTGCGCTCCGTAGTTCCCCCCTCGACCACGGTGCTTGATTTTCCTGCCTGGGAGACGCTCCCGCACGAGAGGCTCAGTCCTCATGCGGAGACGGTAGCGAGGCGACGCAGTGCACTGCGCCAGATTGCCCACGCCTCACAGACACCGGGAGAACTGGTCGTCGTCGCCTCCGTGCGGGCCCTGGTCCAGTCGGTGAACCCCGATATTGCGACTTTTGAGCCGTGGGTGGCCACTCCGGGGGATTCGTCCCGAACCCTGGAGAGTTGGGTGGAGTATCTCGTCGAAGCCGCCTACACCCGAGTGGACTTGGTGACCCGGCGCGGAGAATTTGCCGTGCGAGGCGGCATCGTGGACGTGTTCCCTCCCCTCGCTGAGCACCCGGTTCGGTTGGACTTTTTCGGCTCCGAAATCGAGCAGATGTCCTACTTCCAGGTCTCTGACCAGCGATCTATCGCGGAGGTGGTTGACTCTGCGGTTCTGGAGCCGGTCCGAGAAATGCTGCTGGGTTCCGATGTTCGCTCTCGCGCGTCACAACTGAGTCTCGAATATCCGGGACTGGGGCCGCTGTTGGCAAAAGTTGCCGAGGGCATTCCCACGGAGGGCATGGAATCCCTCCAGCCGTTACTCGTGGGGCACCTGGTGCCGCCCTTGAGCCTGCTCCCCGAGGACGCACTCGTGGTCGAGGTTGCAGCCCAGAAAGTCCAGGCTCGTGCGGAGATTCTGCTCGAGACCAACCGTGAGTTCTTGCAAGCCGCGTGGGAAGTGGCCGCACTGGATGGGTCAGAAGCTCCTGTGGACCTCCAGGCGGGACAATTTCTCACCTACGCGGAGCTCACAGCGTCGGTGTCGCCGAGGCCGTGGGTGTCACTGGATTCGTTGGACACCGGTGATGTCACCAATATCCGCCCCCCTCTCCAGGGGCTTCCATTGACAGGGATTGGAGGCGATGAAGTCTGGGACTTTATTGCAACCCGCATTAGCGAGCGAGATTCTGTCATCGTCGTGGCTGGCGGGCACGGTCTGGTGGAGCGAAGTGCACAGGTTCTGGGAGAGCGAGACATTCCTCACCGCATCGATGAGCAATTAGCCACTGCGCCAAGCCCCGGAGTAGTCAGTGTCGCCCAGGGGTTGATGCACGAGGGTTTCTGGGCTCCAGAGTCGAAACTGGTGGTGCTCACCGAGAAAGAGCTCTATGGCAAGGCAGTCAGCGCGTCGCCGCGCAGCGGCAGAACGCTTGCCACCAAACGAACCCGCGTCGTGGATCCTCTGCAACTCTCGGCTGGCGACTATGTGGTCCACGACACTCACGGCGTGGGACGTTTTGTGGAGTTGGTCTCGAGAGAGATTTCCACCGGCGGCAGGGACGCGATGAAAAGTCAGCGTGAGTTCGTGGTCTTGGAATACGCACCGAGCAAACGCGGGGGACCACCCGATCGTCTCTATGTCCCCACGGATCAGCTCGACCAGCTCAGTCACTATGTGGGAAGCGATTCTCCAGCACTGTCCAAAATGGGGGGCTCTGACTGGGCCGCCACCAAAGGCAAAGCCCGCAAGGCTGTGCGAGAACTCGCTGTTGACTTGGTCAAGCTCTACTCCGCTCGAATGGCGGCGCCTGGTTTTGCTTTTTCTCCCGACACTCCCTGGCAGCGAGAGCTGGAGGAGGCATTCTCCTTCGTGGAGACCCCCGACCAACTCACCACCATTGACGAGGTCAAAGCCGATATGGAACGCCCGATCCCGATGGATCGTCTCATCGCCGGCGACGTGGGATTTGGGAAAACCGAGATTGCGGTTCGGGCTGCGTTCAAAGCCATCCAAGACCGGAAGCAGGTGGCGCTGATTGCGCCCACCACGCTGCTGGTCAAGCAGCACATGGAGACATTCCAGGAGCGCTATGCGCCCTTCCCCATCAACCTTCGTGCGCTGTCGCGTTTCCAATCCGACGCGGAGGCCAAAGCGGTCCTGGCAGGTCTGGCCGATGGCAGCGTCGACATTGTGATCGGAACCCACCGGCTGCTCGCCAAAGGAATGGCGTTCAAAGACTTAGGTCTTGTGATCATCGACGAAGAGCAACGCTTTGGCGTGGAGCACAAAGACTCGCTCAAAGCGTTGAAAACCAACGTGGATGTGTTGGCGATGTCAGCTACACCAATACCTCGGACGTTGGAGATGGCGGTGACCGGCATTCGAGAAATGTCGACACTCGCCACACCCCCGGAGGCGCGTCACCCGATCCTGACCTTTGTAGGCCCCTACAACGAGACCCAGGTGGTCGCAGCGATTCGGCGCGAGCTGTTGCGAGAAGGCCAAGTGTTTTTCGTTCACAACCGGGTCTCGAGTATCAACGGGGTGGCAGCGAGGGTTCAAGAATTGGTCCCCGAAGCTCGCGTGGCCATTGCGCACGGTCAGATGAGTGAATCTGACTTGGAACGCGTCATGGTCGATTTCTGGGAGCGACGATTCGATGTGTTGGTCTCGACCACCATCATCGAAACCGGGCTGGATGTGACAAACGCCAACACACTGATCGTGGATCGGGCGGAGCGCTATGGCCTGTCCCAACTTCACCAACTCCGGGGTCGCGTGGGACGAGGTCGTGAGCGCGGATACGCCTACCTGCTCTATGACGACGATCTACCCATGGGGGAAAACGCTCACGACCGCCTCGCCACGCTGGCCTCCACCACGGATCTGGGTGGCGGAACCAGGATTGCGATGAAAGACCTGGAGATGCGAGGCGCTGGAAACATGTTGGGCGCTGAACAAGCCGGCCACATCCAAGGTGTGGGTTTTGATCTGTATTTGCGCATGGTTGGCGAAGCAATCGCACTGTTTCGCGACGACGTTGCGCCGGGTCAAACCGAACTGAGGTTGGAGTTGCCCGTCGATGCCAGAATTCCCACCGATTACATCGACTCGGAGCGCTTGCGACTGGAGATGTATCAAAAGCTCTCGGGAGCGGCAGCCCCCAGTGCTGCAGGGGAAGCCATTGACGAACTCGTGGAGGAGATGGCTGATCGCTACGGCGATCTGCCGATGGCAGTTAAGACGCTGGTGATGGTGACGAGGCTTCGACGACTGGCGATGTCTCGAGGCTTGGGCGAAGCCATTGTGATGGGGAACAAGCTGCGCATTGTCGGGCCACCCCTGCCCGATTCCCTCCAGGTGCGCATCCAGCGCCTCTACCCCAAGGCCACCTACATGGCTCCAGCCCGGGTTCTCTTGGTTCCTCTCCCACCGGAGTACACCGACCAGGCGCTGATTACGTGGGTCGAGGGCATCATCGAAGCCCTCTATCTCGAACCCAAGACGGCAGACTAGAGCCATGTCCGCCCGCGAAGCCCTCGAGCGCGTGGTGGAAACCATGGCCGTGTTGCGCGGACCGGGAGGCTGCCCCTGGGACGCAGAGCAATCCCACGAGTCTCTCGTGCCGTATCTGGTCGAAGAGGTCTATGAGCTCGTCGAAGCACTGGAGTCAGGCAGCACCGAGGACATCAAGGAAGAGCTCGGCGACGTTCTCTACCAGATCCTCTTTCACGCCGATATCGCCGCTCACGCCGCAGGGTCACCCTTCACCATCGACGATGTGGCCGCAGCGGTGGATGACAAAATGCGCCAGCGCCACCCCCACGTGTTCGCCGATGGTGAGGCCACCAGCGTGGACGAGGTCGTCGCGCGCTGGGATGAGATCAAGAAGGAACAAAAACAGCACCGCGAGAGTGTGCTCGAGGGGATTCCCGAAAAACTTTCCGCTCTCGCCCGGGCTGCCAGTGTGCTCAAGCGTTCGCGTGACGTTGTCCACGCCCCAGAGTCCCCGGTGGCACTACCGGAGAACGAAGATGACCTGGGCGCTCTGCTCCTGGGCATTGTCGCCGGCGCTCGAGCCAGGGGCTTAGATGCGGAGCGAGCACTGCGCGGTGCGACGAGAGAATTCGAGAACCAGGTTAGGGCCACAGAAATGGCCGCCCGGAATGGTATCCAAGACCCGGAAGAGTCTTAGGGCAGAATCAAACAATGGCTGTCACTTCCGCTCGGGGCATGCGCGATTTTCCACCCCGTGACAAAGAGCGCAGAGACGCCATTCTTGCCCTGATTGGCGAGACCTATCAGCGACACGGTTTTGAGGCACTGGAGACCCCCGCCCTCGAAGATTCGAGCGTTTTGCACTCGGGTATGGGGGGAGATAACGAAAAGCTCAGTTTCCAGGTGATGAAGCGGGGGCTGGGGCCCGATGATTTCGCCTCGGCGCAGGAGTCCTCAGATCTGAGTGATTTGGGTTTGCGCTTTGACCTCACGGTTCCCTTAGCCAGGTTTTATGCCACCCATCACGCCCAATTACCTCCCGTGTTTCGTTCGTTCCACACGGGACCGGTGTGGCGGGCTGAGCGCCCGCAAAAGGGTCGCTATCGCCAGTTCGTGCAGTGCGATATCGACATCCTGGGCGAAGCGGGGATGCTGGCAGAAGTCGAGGTCATGATTGCCACAGCGGATGCGTTGATCCGCGTGGGAGTGGAGGGCTTCACCTTCCGAGTGGGGGATCGACGACTGCTTGGTGAGTTACTCACCAGCGCAGGAATTGCCCAGGACCACCACGCCTCGGCGCTGATTACGGTGGACAAGCTCGACAAGATTGGCGCCGAGGGCGTGATGACCGAATTGCGGGAGCGACTTCCTGAAGGGTTTGACCAGGCCATCCTGCACGCAGTGCTGACCGGTGGACACGGAGCTTTTGATGCCCAAGCCATTGGCGCACTGATGGGAAACACCCCTACCTCCCAGGCAGTGGCTGCAGAGCTGGTGGGCTGGGTCTCGCAGGTTGTTTCCGTCATCGGTGAGGGCATGATGGTTTTCGACCCGACCCTGGTTCGAGGGATGGGCTACTACACCGGCTCCATCGTCGAGATCGCACACCCCGACCTGGGTATTTCACTGGGTGGTGGTGGGCGCTATGACGGCATGATCGGTCGGTTCCTCGGCACCGATGTCCCTGCTTTTGGTGTGTCGCTCGGGTTCGAGCGCCTGGTCGACATTCTGGACACTCCCGCGGTGTCCCACGTCGATCGCGTGGCGTTGGTGTTCTCCGCAGACAGTGACACCGGCCATGTCATTGCTCTCAAGAAGCACCTGGTGGACACCGGGCACACTGTGCGCCTGGTCCGGGAGCACAAAAACATGCGGGTTGTCTACGAGCAACTCGTCGCCGACGGGTTCTCCCGGGTTGCCACGGTGTCTGCGCCGGCGCTGTCCTCCGATGACCTGTCCTGGCGAGATCTGACGTAATTTCCGTACCACCGTCCCCCATCGATTACTAGGATTGTTCTGGCGAGACCCCGCCAGCATGACCATCTCAACCAGGAAGAGGACCCCTCGTGGCCGCAATTGATGCCCTCAACGCTCGTGAAATTCTTGACTCGAGGGGAAACCCCACGATTGAGGTCGAGGTTTTGCTCGAAGACGGTACTGCCTCACGGGCCGCTGTTCCCTCCGGTGCGTCCACCGGGGCGTTCGAGGCATTCGAACTTCGCGATGGCGACAAGGGTCGCTACCTCGGCAAAGGTGTTCAGCGCGCCGTGGCGTCTGTTGTGGACGTGTTGGCGCCAGCGCTCGAGGGCATGGACGCCACCGAGCAGCGCGCCATCGACCAGTTGATGCGGGACCTGGATGGCACGGCGAACAAAGAAAAGCTCGGTGCTAATGCAATCCTCGGCGTCTCGCTGGCAGTGGCAAAAGCTGCCGCTGAGTCCGCCGACTTGGCACTGTTTCAGTATGTGGGCGGCTCAAACGCCCACATCCTCCCCGTTCCGATGATGAACGTCATCAACGGTGGAGCACACGCCGACACCGCTGTGGATATTCAAGAGTTCATGGTCTTGCCCCTGGGTGCTGGTACTTTCCGCGAAGCCCTCCAAATGGGCGCTGAGGTCTATCACGCGCTGAAAGCAGAGCTCAAGAAAGCCGGAATGCAGACCGGTCTCGGCGATGAGGGTGGTTTCGCCCCGGAGCTTGCCAGTAACCGCGCAGCACTGGACTTTTTGATGACGGCGATCGCCTCGGCAGGCTTCAAGCCCGGCAGCGACATCGCCTTGGGGCTCGATGTGGCCGCAACCGAAATGTTCGAAGGCGGCAGCTACCAGTTCGAGGGCCAGAAGCGCGATGCGGCATTCATGGCCTCCTACTATGGCGAGCTGGTCGATAGCTACCCCTTGGTTACCATCGAGGACCCCCTGGATGAAAACGACTGGGACGGCTGGGTTGCCTTGACGCAGGCCATTGGTTCCAAGGTGCAACTGGTCGGCGATGACCTGTTTGTGACCAACCCGGCACGACTCGAGGAGGGCATCACCAAGGGTGCTGCCAACTCGTTGCTGGTGAAGGTCAACCAGATTGGAACCCTCACGGAGACCATGGACGCCGTCGCGATGGCGCACACCCACGGGTACACCGCAGTGCTCTCGCACCGCTCCGGCGAGACAGAGGACACCACCATTGCGGATCTCGCTGTGGCAACAAACTGTGGCCAGATCAAGACCGGTGCTCCTGCCCGGAGTGAGCGAGTGGCCAAATACAACCAGCTGTTGCGCATCGAAGAGGAACTCGACACCGCTGCGCGCTACGCGGGAGCCAGTGCGTACCCGCGCTTTGCCTAAGCTCTGCGCGCCCACGGTTCACACCAGCGAGCGCTGTCTACACTGATGGCGTGGTGAAGGCAAAGAAAAAGAATGCCAAGACCAGCACTCCGCGGAGTGCTGCGTCTGCGGCGTCTGTGTTGCTCTCCATGCAGGCGTCAGGCTTTGTCGTCACCGTATTGATATTGATTGTGGCCGGAGTCGTGATCCTTTCTCCCACGCTGCGGGTGCTCGCGGAACAGCAGCAAGAGATTGCGACGCTGGAATCTGCTCTCGCGGAGAGCCAGCAAGAGGTTGTCGCGCTGGAAGAGCAGCGTGAGCGATGGAAGGATCCCGCTTTTGTCGAAACTCAGGCGAGAGAGCGTTTGTTGTTCGTCTATCCCGGAGACATCACGTATTTGGTAATTGATGACGGTGCGCTCGACGACGATGGTCTCGACATCGAGATTTCCACCGGAATTGTCGAAACCGGCACGGACTGGAGGCGCGCCCTCCTATCGTCCTACCTGGTGGCCGCAACAACCTCGCGATCCTATGAGCGGCAGCTCGAGCAAGAACTCGAGAGGATTCCGGCTCCGACCCAGGAGACCACTCCATGAGCGTGGGGGACACACCCAGCCTCGCGGATATCGAGGCAGTGAGCGCACAGTTGGGCAGGCCAGCCCGCGACATTGTCGCCATCACAGCCCGCTGCGTGTGTACACGACCCCTCGTGGTCGCGACCAGCCCTCGGCTTGAGGATGGCACCCCCTTTCCCACCCTCTACTACCTCACCCAAACCGCTGCCACGCAAGCCGCGTCCCGGCTCGAAGCGCAGGGAAAAATGGTGGAATACCAGGAGCGCTTGGCTGAGGACGATGAAGCGCGTGAGGCCTATGAGGCAGCTCACGAATCTTTCCTCGCTACGCGCGAAGCGCTGGGCCATGTCGAGGAAATCGAGGGCATTTCTGCCGGCGGTATGCCCACCCGGGTCAAGTGCCTGCACTCACTCATGGCGCATGCGCTGTCGGTGGGTCCGGGAGTGAACCCCGTGGGGGATTGGGCGCTTGCTGAGACCACCTGGAGCAAAGACGTGTGCGCGTGTTGAGCTTTCGCGCCAGCAGGGCGTCGGCACTCGCGCTCGTTGCGGCACTGCTCGCGATTCCTAGCGCAACAATCAGCGCTAGCCCCGCAGCGGCTGACCAAGTGCGGGAGCGTCAGTACTGGCTGCAGGATTACCGCATTGAGCAGGCGTGGGACATTACCCGCGGAGCGGGAGTTCGGATTGCCATTATCGATACCGGTATCGATGCCACCCATCCGGATCTGGTGGGCGCAGTCGTGGGGGGAGCTGATTTTTCGGGGTTGGGGACTGCCGATGGGCTCACCCCGGTGGGCCCTGAGCGTCGACACGGCACGATGGTCGCCTCGTTGGCCGCAGGACGAGGAAATGCCGGAGTGGAGGGCGTGATTGGCAGCGCTCCCGAAGCCGAGTTGTTGAGTGTGTCGATGAGTTTTGGTGGCGGATCGGTGTCACCGGATGAGCAGGTGGCGAGCGCTGTGCGCTTTGCTGTCGACAACGGTGCGGACATTATTTCTCTGTCGTTGACCAGAAACACCCGAGATTGGCCTGAGTCGTGGGATCGAGCGTTTAGCTACGCAGCAGCCAATGACGTTGTGGTGATTGCAGCAGCTGGTAACCGGGGATCGGGAACGGTGGCGGTGGGAGCGCCGGCAACTATGCCCGGGGTCTTGACCGTGGGCGGAGTTGACCAAGATGGCCTGGCCAGTGACACCGCGTCCTCGCAGGGAATCACAATTGGTGTGATGGCACCCAGTGAGGGGCTCGTCGGCGCGACACCTGGTGGGGGTTATGTGTCCTGGTCGGGAACCAGCGGAGCGACCCCCATCGTCGCGGGCATTGTGGCACTGGTGCGCTCTGCCTACCCCAGCATGGATGCGGCCAATGTGATCAACCGGGTGCTTGTGACCGCTAATCGGGTGACAGACACCATCCCCGATCCGATCTATGGCTATGGACTGGTGGATGCCTACGGCGCACTCACTGCGGATGTCCCCTACGTCGGCGCGAACCCCCTGGGGTCGATTGATGAGTGGGTTGTCCTGCATCGCAAGCTCGAGGGGAACCCGACCGTGGTTCCGCTGGGTCCTCAATCACCCGTGGTGGAGAACGATCAAGCCCTGCCTCCGCGAATTCCTGCGCGTGAGGACGAATCTCTGGGCGTGCTGCCCTACGTGGTGACAATTGGGTTTGCCACAGCACTCGTCGTGATTCTTCTCTCCGGTGGCGTGCTGGTTCTGTGGCGCGTGCGGAAGCGATAGATTAGACAAAGTCTTGTTGTTTCAACATTCTTAGGTGCCTTGTGACTCGAATTGTGATTGTGGGCGGCGGATACGCCGGTTTTTACACAGCTTTCAAGCTTCAAAAGCTTCTCGCTCGCGGAGAAGCGGAAGTGGTCGTCATCGACCCGCTTCCCTATATGACCTACCAGCCCTTCCTCCCCGAGGTGGCAGCTGGATCGATCGAAGCCCGCCACGCGATTGTGCCCTTGCGCCGTCACCTCAACAAGTGTCGCGTGATCACCGCTCGGGTGACCGGTATTGACCACCAGAAGAAGTCCGTCACCGTCACCCCTGAGGGCCAGGCAGATTTCTCGCTGGATTACGACCACATCGTCTTCACCGCCGGCGCGGTATCCAGGACGTTCCCGATTCCGGGAGTTGCCGACTGCGCCATCGGAATGAAGACCATCGAAGAGGCAGTGTCTGTTCGCGACCGCCTCATCGACAACCTCCACCTGGCAGCAGACATGCCCGCCGGTCCCGCTCGTGATCGACTCCTCACCGTGGTGGTGGTGGGTGGCGGATTCGCCGGCATCGAAGCGTTCGCCGAGCTTCGCAGCATGGTTTCTGCGATGCTGAAACAGTTCCCCACTCTCAGCATTGACGACACCCATTTCCACCTCATCGAGGCCATGGATCGGATCATGCCGGAGGTCTCGCTCAAGAGTTCACAATGGGTGATCAAAAACCTCGAGCAGCGCCAAGGCTTTATCCACCTCAACACCCAGCTCACCAGCGCGCTCGATGGCAAGTTGCTGCTCTCCAACGGCATGACGCTGGAGACCGACATCGTCATCTGGACTGCGGGTGTCAAAGCGCAGTCGATGCTCGGTGGCACGGGTATTCCCCTGGACGAGCGCGAGCGGATTTGTGCTCGCGCGGACCTGAGGGTCGAAGACAATGGTGTGATTCTCGAGGGTATGTGGACCGCGGGAGACGTGGCGCGCGTTCCTGACCTCAGCGGTGGAGGTGTTGGAGGGTACTGTGTTCCCAACGCCCAGCACGCTGTTCGCCAGGGGAAGATTCTGGCGAAGAACCTCGTTGCGGTGATTCGCGGGGAAGAGCCCAAGGATTACGTCCACAAGAATCTCGGAGCTGTTGCAGGTCTGGGTGTGGGCTACGGAGTTTTCCAGAGCGGTGACCTCGCCCTGACCGGTGTACTGGCCTGGTTTGCCCACCGGTTTTACCACGGCTTCGCTATCCCCACGTGGGAGAGAAAAGCACGGGTGTTCACCAACTGGATTTTGCACTTCGTCTGGGGGCGTGACTTCTCGAGTGTTCGCAAGGTGCAGCGACCCAGAGCATTCTTTGAGGAGTTTGCCACCAGACCTGCCGAGGCGCCGAAAAAGGCGACGAAGCAGAAAGTTGGCGCTCGCTAGTATTGGGGCCACCGCCCCGGTAGCCCAATTGGCAGAGGCAGACGACTTAAAATCGTCCCAGTCAGGGTTCGAGTCCCTGCCGGGGCACCCTCACCCATTCCACAGATAACCGCTCTACTCTGAGGATATGGAATTACTCATTATTGTGGCCGTGGTTCTCGGACTGGCAGCTATTGTCGGAATTTACCTCTGGGTCACCTATAACGGCCTGGTCACCTTGAACGTTCGCGTGGATGAAGCGTGGAGTGACATCACCGTCCAGCTCAAGCGCCGTGCGGATTTGATCCCCAACTTGATTGAGACAGTCAAGGGGTACGCCGCGCACGAAAGCAAAGTCTTTGAAGACGTCACCAAAGCGCGAGCGGCAACGCTCGGCGCTGGCGATCCCGCCGCAGCTGCGGAGGCCGAGAACATGATGCAAAGTGCCCTCAAGAGCATTTTTGCTGTGGCAGAGGCCTACCCTCAGCTTCAGGCAAGCCAGAACTTTCTGCAGTTGCAAGCGGAACTGGTCGACACCGAAGACAAGATTCAGGCCTCTCGTCGCTTTTACAACGGTGGAGTTCGTGAACTCAACACCCGCGTGCTGTTGTTCCCCAACACGCTCTTTGCCCAGAGTTTGGGCTTTGGGCAGCGCGACTTCTTTGAGGTAGAAGATTCAGCCGCCATTGCTGAAGCTCCCCGCGTCCAGTTCTAACCCCTAGGCAGTCACTGCTGTGTATCGGGCGATAGCGGCCAATAAACGCAACACCGTGGTCATCATGGTGTTCTTTGTGGCGCTTGTCGCGGCACTGGGGTACGTCTTTGACCTGTATCTCTCTGGCGGGGGAACAGGGGTGGTCTTCTTCGGGGTCCTTATCGGTGCCCTGATTTATGTCGCCATCCAGTACTACTCCGCAGGATCTCAAGCCCTGTCGATGGCTGGTGCGAAGCAGATCACCAAGGCCGATAATCCCAGGCTCTATCGCATCGTGGAAAACCTAGCCATCACGACCGGACTGCCGATGCCCAAGGTCTACATCGTCGAGGATCCAGCTCCCAACGCGTTTGCTTCGGGCCGTGACCCGGAGCACGCCGCGGTCGCTGCGACCACGGGGCTGCTCGAGATCATGGATGACTCGGAGCTTGAAGGCGTGATGGCCCACGAGTTGGCCCACGTGAAAAATTTCGACATCCGCGTCACCACCATCGTCTTTGGCCTTGTCGTTGTCGTGGGAATTTTGGCGGATGTGTTGGCCCGCATGGCGTTCTTTGGGGGAGGCCGCCGCGACAATGGAGGCGGCCATCCGCTCATGCTGGTTGTGGGAATCCTCGCGATGATTCTTGCTCCACTTCTGGCAGCTCTCATCCAGGCTGCCATCTCGCGCCAGCGCGAATATTTGGCGGATGCGACGGGTGCGCTCACCACCCGTCACCCCGAAGCGCTGGCCAGTGCACTGGAAAAACTGGGCCAGTACGGCAGGCCGCTGAAGAAACAGCAAGCCTCCATGGCGCACCTGTGGATGGCGGATCCCATTCAGCCCGGTGTGATCGACAGGATGTTCCAAACCCACCCCCCGATTCCCGATCGCGTCGCGAGGCTTCTCGAGAACAAAGCACGCTTTTAGGTGTGTGTCTGGAGCATCGCGCCTAGACTAAATCCATGTTGACCCCACGCAAGAGCGCGAAAACGCAGGCCCCGCGCGTTGTGATTCCCGCGGCGCTCGAGCGTGCCACGCAATGGTCGTGGCGCATTCTCTTGATTGCGGCTGCCATCGGGCTGGGGTTGTTTGTCATCGCTCAACTGAGCTTCCTGATCATTCCGCTCTTTATCGCCGTCCTTTTGGCGGCGCTCGCTGCACCCGTGTCTATGGGATTGCGTGCCTTGCGATTCCCGAAGTGGCTCGCCACGCTGACCACCATCATTGTGTTCCTGGCTGTCGTCGGGGGTCTTGTCTATTTGGTGGTCAACGAACTCATCCGCGGATGGGAATCACTCCAGGAGCGCAGCGTCGTCGCCTACGGTGAATTCGTTCAATATCTCCTGGAGTCACCTCTGCACGTGACCGAGGGTCAGCTCAATGAGTGGGTTTCTGCACTGTCTGCCGAGCTCAACATTGACTCACTCTGGTTGGTCAACGGCGCCCTCTCGGTGGGCTCTTCGGTGGGGTCCTGGTTGGTTGGAGCCGGTATCGCGCTCTTTGCGCTGATCTTCTTCATCCACGATGGAGCCCGGATATGGGAATACGTCGTGTCGTGGTTCCCCAAGCTTGCTCGTCCCGCAATTCTCGGCGCATCGCGCTCGGGATGGTCAACACTGATCGAGTTTGTGAAGGTTCAAATCCTGGTCGCCTTTGTTGACGCTCTGGGTATTGGGCTGGGAGCATTCTTCTTGGGCCTTCCACTGGTGATTCCCATTGCGGTAGCGGTATTCCTGGGTGCTTTCGTTCCGATTGTGGGTGCCACGGTCGCCGCTGCGCTCGCTGTGTTGGTCGCCCTGGTGTACCAGGGCCCGCTGGCTGCGCTGATCATGCTGATTATCGTGTTGGCCGTGCAACAGCTCGAGGGTCAAGTGCTCCAACCCCTCATCATGGGCCCAGCCCTGCGTATTCACCCGCTGGCCGTTGTGCTCTCTATTGCTGCAGGTGGTTACCTCGCAGGGATCGCGGGTGTGCTCTTCGCTGTTCCTGTGGTGGCCTTTGCCAATGTCGCTATTCAATACCTGGCCGCTGGAGAGTGGCGCGGGGACCCTGACGCCCTTCCCACTCAGGAAACTGCGGTGCAACGATGAGCCCTGCCACGACCACGCCGGCATCACTGCCTGGTCCCACTCTTGACGACTTTTATGACGCGAAACGTGTCCTCGAAGGGGTTGCGCAGACCACTCCCATTGAGTATTCGCGCTACCTCGAGGAGCTCTTAGGTGTGCCGGTCTACCTCAAGTGCGAGAACCTCCAGCGCACGGGCGCGTACAAGATTCGTGGCGCCTACTACTGCATCTCCAAACTCAGCGACGAAGAGAAAGCCCGAGGCGTGGTGGCGGCGAGTGCCGGCAACCACGCCCAAGGGGTTGCCTTTGCCGCCAAAGAACAGGGCATCAAGGCGACGATCTTCACCCCCATGGGTGTGGCTCTTCCCAAGTTGCAGGCCACTAAGGCGTACGGAGCCGACGTGGTGTTGGGCGGGGACAACATGTTGGAGCCGTTCGAAAAAGCCAAAGAGTTCGCCGAGACCACTGGGGCTGTGCGCATTCCCCCCTTTGACCACCCCGACATCATTGCCGGGCAGGGAACCGTAGGTTTAGAGATTCTCGAGCAACAACCCAACGTCCGCACCGTCATCGTTCCCATTGGCGGCGGCGGACTGATGGCCGGTGTTGCCAGTGCCATGAAGCAACAAGCGGCACGGCTTGGCCACACCATTCGAGTCATTGGTGTTCAGGCAGAAAATGCGTCCCCCTACCCACAGTCGTTGAAAGAGGGGCACCCGATTGAAGTTCAGGTAAAGCCGACGATCTCCGATGGTATTGCCGTGGGGAAGCCCGGCGTCTTGAACTTTGAGATCATCAAAGACAGCGTCGACGAGGTTGTCACCGTGAGTGATGATGAAACTGCGCGGGCGATGCTGGTGCTGCTCGAGCGCGCCAAGATGGTGGTGGAGCCCTCCGGGGCAACCGGTGTTGCCGCCATATTGGCGGGCAAAATCACACCCGAGGGGCCCACGGCGGTCATCCTCAGTGGCGGAAACATCGACCCGATGATCATGGAGCGCGTGATCTCGCGTGGTCTCGCTGGTGCGGGTCGTTACATGAAGATGCGCATTCCGCTCCCTGATCGCCCCGGCCAGCTGGCGATCACCTCGAAGATTGTCTCTGACCAAAACGCCAACGTGGTGGAGGTGCTGCACACCCGGCATGGCACCGGTTTGCAGATTAGTCAGGTGGAGCTGGAGCTCCATATTGAAACCCGCGGCCCCGAGCACGCGGAGCAGGTCCTCAAAGCCCTGCGCGATGAGGGGTATGAACCCCGGACAGACTTTTAGGGAATAAACGTTTCGACGTTGAGGATCTCGACAGCGATTTCCGCGCCGTTGGGAGCTGTGTAGGTGCTGCTCTCGCCAATCTTGAGACCCGTGATGGCTTGTCCGAGCGGGCTTTGCTCGGAATAGACATCTAGGTCGGTATCGCCGGCGAGTTCGCGCGAACCCAACAGGAATTTCTCTTCATCACCGTGGATGTGAGCGGTCACGACAGTGCCCGGTTCGACAACTCCAGAGCTTGCGGGGTGATCGCCGACAATGGCGTGCTTGAGCATGTCGGTGAGGTTTCGAATCCGACCCTCCATTTTCGCCTGGTCGTCTTTGGCAGCGTGGTAGCCGCCATTTTCTTTCAGGTCGCCCTCTTCCCGGGCGACCTCAATGCGCTTGGCGACCTCCGCGCGGCCAACAGTGGTGAGTTGTTCGAGCTCGAGGGCGAGTCGGTCATAGGCCTCTTGGGTGAGCCAGACCATGTTCTCCGACTGGTTCTGCGCCATCGTGTGCTCCTCGTAATAAGAGAAACCGGCCTCCCGGAGGGCCGGTTCGTATTCCTGGGAAGATTACGGCAACCAGCACTCGTAGAGCAACCCGGTCACAGCGGGTTCACTGGTTCGCAAAGTCGTGTCAAACACCCGAGTCCACCGATCACTGGCTGGAATATCGACAACGCGCCAGCCGACAATGCCATAGGACCCATTGAGGGCCTGAACAGCGCAGGCCACCTGGGTGCCGGGAGCTGCAGTGATCTCGTAGGTTACCGAGACCTCTGTCTCATCCACGATGGTGTGTGCCACATCGCGGTATTGGAGCTGAGAGGGAGTTTCCAAAACGCCGCCCCACCAGAGCCATGCGCCCAAAACAACCGTGAAGCCCAGAGCAGTGATGATGCCGATGGCTGTGGTGGTCCGGGCCGCGCGAGGTGTCCTGCCATAGCGCTCGTCCAAGCGGGTGGGGGTCTCGGTCATCTCTGGGTCTTCTCTCAGTACGCTAGAACAAGACTAGTAAGCCAGCGTGAGAAGAAGCGGGGAGAGAGAGATCATGGGGATTCTGAGAGACATTGCACTCATGCAAGACCCGCTGATTCCTGCCATCGAGGTGGATCCCAATTCGGTGACCCCTGGCTGGCTCGGTTTTGTGGTGACGTTCGTCGTGATGATGCTGGTCTTGGTCCTGGTGTTGGATATGGTGCGTCGGGTTCGCAGAGTCCGCTACCGCGCAGAGATCTCCGAGAAGCTGGATGGGATTACACCACCAGCGGAGGATCAATAGCCATCAGCAGCACAGCCGTCCAGTGGGAAAGAAACGCGACGACGGTGAGCACGTGAAAGATTTCGTGGAAGCCAAAGTGCGCCGGGATCGGGTTGGGTCTCTTGAGGCCATACACAATGGCACCCAGTGAGTAGGCGAGTCCTCCGACAATGACGAGGATCATGGTGGCGAGGTTGGCCGCAAAAAGGTCGTCGATGTAGAGAACGGCTGCCCACCCGAGCCCCAAGTAAATTGGCACATAGAGCCACCTAGGTGCATGAATCCAGAACACCCGGAACCCAATTCCGAGCAGCGCTCCACCCCAGATAAGGCTCAACAGAAACATAGCTTTGTCGTGCGGGAGCGCCAACCAGGCAATGGGTGTGTAGGTTCCAGCGATCAGCAAGAAGATGTTGGCGTGATCGAGGCGCTTGAGGATCACTTTGGCTTTCGGGCCCCAGGTGAATCGGTGGTACGTGCCGGAGATGCCAAAGAGCAACCAGGATGACACCGCAAAAATTGCGCTCGTAATTGTTGCTGCCACTCCGTCAGCAAGAACGATTAACACAATTCCGGCGATGATCGCGACGGGAAGAATCGCGAGATGGATTACTCCTCGCCAGGATGGTGTGGGCTCGCCCTGGTGAAACTCCATCGATTCCTCGAGCAGGGGAAGGTGCGGGGAGGTGTCGGTGCTCTCGGGGTCACTCATTCCCTCACCATAGGGCGAAACCCTAGGAAAACGGGTTGGCGTTGTATGCAGTAACCAAGGCGCCAGGAAAGTACTAACTTTGTTGTGTGAAGTGGCTTCGGTATCTCATGGGCGAGGGTCTGCTCTATCGCCTCTATCGCCGTCGCATCCTCAAAGAAATAGAGGGGCTCGCAACTCCCCAGCACGTCGCCATGATTCTCGATGGCAATCGACGCTGGGCCAAGCTCCGAGCCCTGGAATCAAGCGCCCAAGGACACAAAGCAGGGGCTGACAAGATTCAGGAGTTCCTGAGTTGGTGTGAAGAGCAAGGTGTCACGGTGGTGACCTTGTATTTACTCTCGAACGACAACATCTCCGAGAGAGACCCCAAAGAGCTTGATGACCTGACCGTCATCATCGAGAACCTCGCCGATCAGTTGTCTCGTTTCTCCAATTGGAGAGTGAAACACGTGGGTCAAGCTCACGCCCTCCCACCTCACTTGCGGCAAACACTCGAGGGTGCGACAGAGCGCACCTCGAAGAACTCTGGTCTGCACGTGAACCTGGCTGTGGGCTACGGGGGTCGAGAAGAGATCACCCAAGCAGTTGCACGGCTCGTGGAGCAACACAAAGATTCCGGGGGGACGCTCGCGAACCTTCCCGAGTCGATCAGCGTGCAGGCGATTGCAGACCACCTCTATACCCAAGGTCAACCCGATCCAGACCTCGTTATTCGTACCTCAGGAGAGCAGCGCCTGAGTGATTTCATGCTGTGGCAAAGCGCCCACTCCGAGTTCTATTTCGTGGAAGCACTAGGTCCTGACCTTCGAGAAATCGACTTCCTTCGAGCTCTTCGAGACTTTGGCACCAGACAACGTCGCTACGGGCAGTAATCGCACTCGGTTGCGCCGCAGTTGTCTCGCTCAGCTATCTAACGTGAGCCTCATGGCTCTCGTCACCGAAAGTTAACCTCGGCTTGGCGAGTTGAGGCGTGTCACTCACCAGGCCTTTTGGTCTGCTCCCGTAGTTTCATCACAACGGTTCTCAACTTGGCTAAGGAGCGTTCGTGGAATCTTCCGCTACCCCTACAACGTCGACATCTACACGCACGAAAAAGAAGACGGGGGAGCGGACGTACGTCCTCGACACCTCAGTCCTCCTCTCTGATCCCCGAGCGATATTCCGCTTCGCAGAACACCAGGTCGTGCTTCCCGTTGTGGTGATCTCGGAACTTGAGAAGAAGCGCCACGATCCAGAGATCGGATACTTTGCCCGTCAGGCCCTGCGCAACCTCGATGAACTTCGCGCCAGCCACGAACGACTCGACTTCCCCATTGCAGTGGGAGAGGGTGGTTCTCTCCGCGTAGAGCTCAACCACTCCAACCAGTCGGTCTTGCCCAGTGGTTTGCAGGTGGGGGACAACGACTCCCGGATTCTCTCGGTCGCACTCAACCTCGCCAATGAAGGCCTTGCCGTCACGGTCGTGTCCAAAGACCTCCCCATGCGCGTCAAGGCTGCATCCATTGGTGTGGCTGCTGAGGAGTATCGCGCTGAACTTGCACCAGATTCGGGTTGGACCGGTATCGCAGAAATTGGCATCGGCGCTGAGGAAATGGCGGAGCTCTATGACGCAGAAGTCATCAGGTCAAGCGCGGCCGCGGACATGCCGGTGAATACCTCCCTGGTGATCTCGTCGGAACGAGGCTCAGCCCTGGGACGAGTGACGTCCCCAGGAACCATTTCCCTGGTCAGAGGTGACCGCGATCTCTTTGGCCTCAATGGCCGCTCCGCAGAACAGCGACTCGCCATCGATGTTTTGCTCGACCCCACCATTGGCATCGTGTCATTGGGTGGACGGGCGGGAACCGGAAAATCAGCCCTCGCGCTCTGTGCTGGCCTTGAGGCAGTGCTCGAGCGTCAGCTTCACCGCAAAATTATGGTTTTCCGTCCCCTCTATGCCGTGGGCGGTCAAGACCTCGGATATCTCCCGGGAGACGCCGGGGAAAAGATGAACCCCTGGGCGGAGGCAACGTTCGACACACTCAGCTCTGTGGTCTCTCACAACGTTGTCGAGGAAGTCATGGAACGAGGGCTGCTTGAGGTTCTCCCGTTGACTCACATTCGGGGCCGCTCCCTCCACGATGCCTTCGTCATCGTGGACGAGGCGCAATCACTGGAGCGCAATGTTCTCCTGACGATGCTCTCTCGTATTGGACAGAATTCGCGGGTGGTGCTCACGCATGATGTGGCCCAGCGCGATAACTTGCGAGTGGGACGACACGATGGTGTCGCCAGCGTTATCGAGGCTCTCAAGGATCAGCCGCTTTTTGCCCACCTCACGCTGATGCGTTCAGAGCGCAGTGCAATTGCTGCGTTGGTGACGGAGCTCTTAGAGGATGGGAACCAGGCCGCCTAGAGACCCGGTGAGGTCATTTTCAGCACATCGAGGGCTTTATCGAGGTCAGCTTCGGTAATCTCGCCGCGCTCGACAAAACCCATCTCGATAACCGATTCCCGCACGGTCTTCTTATGTGCCACGGAGTACTTCGCCACCTTTGCGGCTGCCTCGTAGCCAATGACTCGATTCAACGGTGTGACAATCGAGGGAGATGACTCCGCGAGCGCGCGAGCGCGCTCCTCGTTGGCCTCGAGCCCCACGATTGTCTTATCCGTCAAGACTCGTGACGAGTTGGCGAGCAATCGGATGGATTCCAAAACGGAGGTTCCCATGACGGGGATGGCCACATTGAGCTCAAAGTTTCCTGACGCTCCAGCCCACGCGACCGTGTGGTCATTACCGATGACTTTGGCGCACACCATCAACACCGCCTCCGGAACAACCGGGTTGACCTTCCCAGGCATGATGGAGCTTCCCGGCTGCAAATCGGGGATGTGAAGCTCAGCAAGCCCGGTGTTGGGTCCAGAGCCCATCCAGCGGATGTCGTTGCAGATCTTTGTCAGTGACACCGCGATGATGCGGAGCGCTCCAGACGCTTCGACGAGGCCGTCTCTGGCACCCTGGGCTTCGAAGTGGTCGAGTGCTTCGGCGATCGGCAACGACGTTGCCCGCGCCAACTCGGCGATGACTTTTTCGGAAAAGCCCAGAGGAGTGTTGATTCCGGTTCCTGTTGCTGTTCCACCCAGGGGAACCTCGGCGACGCGGGGGATGGCGCTCTCGATGCGCTCAATGCCCAGTCTCACCTGGCGGGCATAGCCGGCAAATTCTTGACCCAGCGTTACCGGGGTTGCATCCATCAGGTGGGTGCGACCGGCTTTGACCATGGTCTTCCACAGCGTTGCCTTGTCCTCCAGAGCTTTCGCGAGGTATTCGAGCGCTGGGATCAAAGAGTTCAGCAGAGCCTCCGTGACCGCGACGTGAACAGACGTGGGAAACACGTCATTGGATGATTGGGAGGCATTCACGTGGTCGTTTGGGTGGACCTCG
>JABJAO010000007.1 GCA_018666065.1 Microbacteriaceae bacterium
ACGGAGAGCTTGTCTGAGACTTTCGACCCACCCAAGACGACGGCGTAGGGCTCAACGGGACGCGAGCTCAACCGTTCGAGCACTTCGACTTCCTTCTCCACGAGGAAACCAGCGTAGGAGTCGGTTGCACTGGGGAGTTCGTAGACACTTGCTTGTTTGCGATGCACCACGCCAAAGCCGTCCACGACGGTGACATCGACGTGTGCAGCCCATTCGTCTGCGAGTTCGAGGCGGTGGGCTGCATCCGACGAGGTTTCGCGGGAATCAAACCGGAGATTCTCCAGGAAACACGCCTCACCAGGCTTCAGAGCCTCAATAGCAGACCAGACAGCCTGCCCGGTCACTTCGGGCACGAACGCTACAGGTTTCGCCCACAGCGCTGCTGTGCGCTGGGCGATCGGCGCCATGGAGAGATGCGCATCCTCTGGCCCCCGTGGGCGTCCGAGGTGGCTGGCAACCACAATGGACGCTCCCTTGCCCGAGAGCCACTCGAGAGTGGGCAAAAACGCTCGGATCCGGCCATCGTCTGTAATGACACCATCATCCAGGGGAACGTTGGCGTCAACCCGGAGGAACACCACCCGACCGTAAAGGTCGCCGGCGTCGTGCAGAGATCTCAGCGACACGCGTTAGAGCTTGGACGACATGTAGGCAGCGAGGTCTACGAGGCGGTTGGAGTAGCCCCACTCGTTGTCGTACCACGAGCTGATTTTGACCTGGTTACCGATTACGCGGATGAGTCCCGCGTCCACAATCGAGGAGTAGGGGTCACCCACGATGTCACTCGAGACGATGGGTTCCTCGGTATACCGAAGCACACCCTTGTATGGTCCCTTGTCTGAGGCCTCCCGGAAAGCCTTCTGAACCTCCTCGAGGGTCACCTCGCGCGAGGTCTCGATCGTGAGGTCGGTAATTGAACCGGTGGGGACGGGCACGCGGAGCGCAAAACCATCCAATTTACCCTTGAGCTCGGGCAAGACCAGCCCGATAGCCTTCGCAGCTCCGGTGGAGGTCGGAACAATGTTGACAGCTGCGGCTCGTGCGCGGCGCAGGTCGCTGTGGGGGCCATCCTGGAGATTTTGGTCGGCCGTGTAGGCGTGCACCGTGGTCATAAGACCTTTTTCAATCCCGAAGGAATCGTTGAGGACCTTCGCCATGGGAGCGAGACAGTTCGTCGTGCAGGAGGCATTGGAGACGATGTGGTGTTGTGCGCTGTCATAGTTCTCGTGGTTGACACCCATCACCACAGTGATGTCTTCACCGTTGGCGGGAGCCGAGATGATGACCTTCTTAGCGCCGGCGGACAGGTGGGCTTTGGCCTTGTCAGCATCGGTGAAGAACCCCGTGGACTCAATCACAATGTCAACATCGAGCTTTCCCCATGGGAGATTCCCGGGGTCCCGCTCTGCGTAGACCGTGATCGTCTTACCGTCGACGACAATGGCGCCCTCGGCCGCCTCCACGGACACGGGAAGCCGTCCTCCGACCGAGTCGTATTTGAACAGGTGTGCAAGAGCTTTGGGGTCCGTGAGATCGTTCACCGCGACGATGGTGATGTCCTGCGAGCTCGCCAGAGCTGCGCGGAAAAAACTGCGACCGATACGTCCAAACCCGTTGATGGCTACGTTAACCACAAGTGTCCCTTCAGCAGAGTGTATAAATGGAAAAACCCGGGAAACCCGGGTCATTCCAGAAGTCCATGAGCTCTCAGACTAGCAGTGATGCCCCCGCGTTGGCGCGCGCTGCCTCGAAACGTTTCGCAACATTCTCCCAGTTGACGATGTTCCAGAAGGCGGTGACGTAGTCAGCCTTGACGTTCTGATAGTCCAGATAGAACGCGTGTTCCCACATATCGAGCTGCAGGATGGGCACCGTCCCCTGTGCCGTGTTGGCCTGCTGATCGAAGAGTTGTTGAACAATCAACCGGGAACCAACGGGGTCCCAGGACAATATTCCCCAACCGGAGCCCTGGATTCCCAATGACGCGGCCTGAAAATGCGCCTTGAAGGCGTCAAAGGACCCAAAAAACTCATCGATGGCTGCCGCTACGTCACCCTCAGGGGTTCCACCAGCACCCGGTGCAAGGTTTGTCCAAAAAATTGAGTGGTTGACGTGTCCGCCGAGGTGGAATGCGAGGTCTTTTTCGAGCCTGTTGATGTTCGCGAAGTTACCGGTCTCCCTCGCTTCGGCCATGCCGGCGAGGGCGTTATTGGCGCCATCGACATAGGCCTTGTGGTGCTTCGAGTGGTGCAGCTCCATGATGCGAGCACTGATGTGAGGCTCGAGAGCCGAGTAGTCGTAGGGAAGTTCAGGGAGTGAATAAGTCATTGCTACCTCCAGAGAATTGAACGAACGCCCCAAGTCTATGCGTTCACCCCTGAGAGCCAGGCGCTAGTCGATTTCTGCTGGAACCGCATCGGCAGTGTTCGGGATGCCCAAGTCCTCTGCCCGTTTGTCTGCCATAGCCAGAAGCCGTCGTATCCGACCGGCGACGGCGTCCTTGGTCAGTGGTGGATCGGCGTGGTGCCCGAGTTCGTCAAGACTGGCGTCCCTGTGCGAGAGGCGCAGGTTCCCGGCATAGAGCAGGTGATCGGGGATATCCGAGCCGAGAATCTCCAGTGCCCGCTCAACCCTCGCACACGCGGAAACAGCCGCTTGGGCAGACCTCCTGAGGTTTGCATCATCAAAATTAACCAGCCGGTTGGCCGTCGCACGGACCTCCCTGCGCTCTCGCAGCTTTTCCCACTCCGCAACCGCGCCCGGAGCCCCCATGAGGGTCAGCAGGTCAGAGATTGCCTCGCCATCGCGCACCATTACCCGATGTGCCATACGGACTTCCCGCGCTTTGGAGGCGACACCGAGACGGGCTCCGATTCCCACCATTGCCATAGCCGCTTCCCCCGTGGGAGCAACAATCTCGATTGCGGCCGAGCGCCCCGGCTCAGAAATACTCCCGCCGGCAAGAAAGGCACCGCGCCAAATAGCAGCTAGGTCCCCTACTGGGGACGTGGTGAGCTTGTTCGGCAGGCCCCTCACAGGGCGCTTTCTCGCGTCCAAAAGACCGGTCTGACGCGCCAGAGTCTCACCACCCTGACGAACACGAACGACATAGAGCGGGTGGCTTCGATTTCCGGCGGGCTGCATCACAGCGGCATCGGTAGCCATTCCAAAAATGTCCCGAATGTCCTTGCGGACACGCTTAGCCGCCTCGAGGTGGTCGAGCTCGACCTCGACGGCGATGTGGCCTCCAATGACGTGGAGTCCCCCAGCAAAGCGCAAAATTGTCGACAATTCGGCGACACGGTGACTGGTGAGGTCAGAATGATAAGCAACGAGCTCATCTTTTACCGCAACGGTCAGTGAATGCATTCTCGTGGCTACCTATTCACGCCCGAGGTCACGATGCCGAATCGTGACCTGAACATCAGATCTGGTGGAGAGTCGTGCGCCTAATTCTTCGGCCATCGCTACAGAACGGTGCTTGCCTCCCGTACAGCCTATCGCAACGGTTGCGTAGCTCTTGTTCTCGGAAACGTAGCCCGAGAGCACCGTGTGGAGGGTCCGCTCGAACTGGTCGAGAAAATCTGCGGCCAGCGGATTAGCAAGGACATAGTCGCGGACAGCGGCGTCCTGTCCTGTGCCCTCCCGCAGGGGTTCTTCCCAGTAGGGGTTAGGCAGGAAGCGCATGTCAGCGACCATGTCCACGTCGGAGGGCAACCCATATTTGTAGCCAAAGCTCATGATGGTCAGTTTGGTCCGGGCTTCTCCCGGCTCCCCATATGCCGTGGCGACTGCGGTAGAGAGCTGGTGGATATTCAAGTCCGAGGTGTCTATGACGAGGTCGCTGCGCTCCCTAATCGGTTGTAGAAGTCTGCGCTCGGTGCCGATTCCCTCGAGTATGGTTCCATCACCCTGAAGTGGGTGGGGACGGCGCACCTGTTCGAATCGGCGAACGAGAGAGTCGTCGGTCGCATCGAGGAAGAGGACTTGAACGTTGGCGTGCTCGGAGAGTGTCTGAATGACTTCACTCGCGCCCTCGAACAGGGCGCTACTGCGCACGTCCATGACCGCCGCAAGCTTGGATAAATGACTTTCAGGCTCATGGGCGAGGGCGACCAGGGGTTCCAGCATTTGCGCGGGAAGGTTGTCGACCACGTACCACCCCCGGTCCTCCAGGGCATTCGCGGCAGTAGACCGACCCGCTCCCGACATGCCGGTCACAATGAGCACAGAAGTTCCATCCGGTCGTGCTGGCACCACGTTTCCCTTCTCTTGTGTGACCATCGTAGTGCGCCCCCTAGTCGCGTTTGAGGGCTTCGTGCACTGTTTGTGCGAGGGCGGGCCCCACCCCGTCTACCTGTGTCAGATCATCCAGCGTTGCCAGGCGCACTTGGGCAACTGACTTGAAACGCCTGAGCAACAATCGCGCGGTTTTCTCTCCCACTCCAGGAATTGCGGTGAGTTCACTGCTCAGTGTCTTCTTGCGTGTCCCCCGTTGATAACTAATTGCGACCCGGTGGGCCTCATCACGGATGCGTTGGATGAGAAACAAACCCTCTGAGGATCGGGGAAGAATGAGAGGAAAAGCGGCGCCGGGTAGCCATATTTCCTCGAGCTTTTTCGCGACGCCGCAGACGGGGAGATTAATCCCCGCTTCATCGAGCGCCCGACGAGCAGCGTTGACCTGCGGAAGACCACCGTCGACGACGAGTAAGCCCGGCGGGTACCGGAACCCCTGGTTGCCGTCTCCGCCCTCGCCTCCTGAGCCCGCCAAGCGCGCGACGCGACGACTCACCACCTGGTGGATGGCTTCGGTATCGTCCCGTGCGCCCTCGATCGCAAACTTTCGATAGTGCTCACGCCGAGGAAGCCCATCCTCGAAAACCACCATGGACGCGACCTGATTCTCGCCACCCAAATGAGAGACATCGAAGCATTCGATCCGCAGCGGGGCTTCCGCAAGAGACAGGGCAGTTTGCAGCTCGGAGAGCGCGTGCGAGCGCGCGACAGGGTCACTCGTGCGGTGAGAGAGGTGACTGTGCAGGGTATGGCGGGCATTGAGTCCCACCGATTCGCCCAACTGAGCGAGTTCACCGCGTCGGGCGACCTTCAGCGTCACAGCACCCCCCTCACCACCAGCCCGTCGGACTTCGCTGAGCTGTTGCTCCCACCAGTTCGCGTTCGCGGGAAGCTCAGGAACGACAACGACACGGGCCGGTGGCTGGTCATCAAAGCCGTCCCGGAGGATCATCTCGACGAGGCTTTCGCCTGTCTCGCTCGCGGGCGTTTCGACAATGAATCCCTTCGCTGCCCGAATCCTTCCACCGCGGACACGGAAAACATGCGCAGCGCCGACAAGACCATCTGCGGCCACACCGAACACGTCCGCGTCGATTCGTTCGTCAAGAACCATGGTGTTTTTGACCAAAATCGCATCGATGGCCTCAATGCGGTCGCGCAGCTTCGCGGCTCTTTCGAAATCGAGGTCCGCTGCGGCGGCGGCCATCCCGCGGGTGAGTTCCTCCACCACCCCGCTGTCGTTTCCGGCCATGAAACTGGCCAGCGACACCGCGAGTGCTTTGTGCTCTGGTTGCGTAACCCGCCCCACGCAGGGAGCGGCGCATTTCCCAATATCGCCCAGGAGACAGGGGCGTTGGTCTCTTTGCGCCTTGAGGTAGGTGGTCTGGGAGCAGGAGCGCACGGGAAAAGCTTTCAGAATGGTGGACAGCGTGTCCCGAAGGGCCCCGGTAGTCGGGAACGGGCCGAAATACTTGGCACCCTTGATTCCCTTCTTCCTCGCGAGAAAAACCCGCGGAACATCCTCGGTCATGGTGACAACGAGGTAGGGGTAGGACTTGTCGTCTCGGAAGCGCACGTTGAACTCCGGAGCAAACTCTTTGATCCATAAATACTCGAGTTGTAACGCCTGACGCTCCGTTGGGACGAGAGTCCAATCCACCGTGACCGCGGTCTCCACCATCCGCCTGGTCCGCTCATGGAGGGTTGCAGGTTCGGCAAAGTAGCTCTGGAGACGGCTACGGAGATTCTTCGCTTTGCCCACGTAGATGACCCGCTGCCTGGAATCGAAAAAGCGATAGACACCCGGGGTCGTAGGAATGTCCCCTGTTGCGGGTTGCCACGAGTAGCGCTGGGCCACCGTTTACCCCAACGTTTCCTTGAGGAAGGAGCCCGTGTGTGAGCCTGAGAAGCCGGCAACGTGTTCCGGGGTGCCCGCAACGACGATTTTCCCACCACCAGCGCCACCCTCGGGACCCAGGTCAATGACCCAGTCAGACGCACCAATCACGTCCAGGTTGTGTTCAATGACTACCACGGTGTTGCCTTTGTCTGCCAGACCTTGAAGGACGTCAAGCAACTTCTTGACGTCGTGAAAATGCAGACCCGTCGTGGGTTCATCCAAGACGTAGATGGTCCGACCGGTGGAGCGCTTTTGCAGCTCCGTGGACAGTTTCACCCGTTGCGCCTCGCCACCGGAGAGTGTCGTTGCCGATTGCCCCAGGCGCACGTAGCCCAGCCCAACATCGACGAGAGTCTGCAAATAGCGATGGATGGAGCTAATGGGTTCAAAGAATTCCGCAGCTTCGGCAATGGGCATGTTCAGCACATCGGCAATTGTTTTGCCTTTGTAGTGGACCTGGAGAGTTTCGCGGTTATAGCGGGCCCCGTGACAGACTTCGCAGTCCACGTACACGTCGGGCAAAAAGTTCATCTCGATGGTGATGGTCCCGTCGCCGGAGCAGTTCTCACACCGCCCGCCCTTCACATTGAAGCTAAAGCGCCCAGGTTGGTAACCGCGCATTTTTGCTTCCTGAGTCTCGGCGAAGAGGGCTCTGATCTTGTCGAACACTCCCGTGTACGTCGCGGGGTTGCTTCGGGGGGTGCGGCCAATGGGAGCCTGGTCGACGTGCACGATCTTGTCGAGGTGCTCGACGCCTTTGATTCTGGTGTGCAGACCGGGAACATGACGGGCTCCATTGAGCGTGTTCGCAAGGGACCGATAGACGATGTCGTTGACGAGGGTGGATTTGCCAGAACCACTGACACCCGTAACGGCGACCATCACGCCCAGCGGGATATCCACGGAAATATCGCGCAAGTTATTGGCGCGAGCGCCCTCCACACGCAATTGTCGAGAGGTGTCAACCGGACGTCTCTCCCTCTCCTCGTAGACCTTGAGGCGGCCGGACAGATAGTCCGCCGTGACAGACTTTTTCTCCGTCAGCAGGCTCTTCAGAGTCCCCTGGTGGACCACCTCTCCCCCGAACTCCCCCGCGCCTGGTCCAATATCCACAATCCAGTCGGCCATTTCAATGGTTTCCTCGTCGTGCTCGACGACGATGAGTGTGTTGCCGAGGTCGCGTAACTTCACCAGGGTGTCGATGAGCCGCCGGTTGTCCCGTTGATGCAGCCCAATGCTGGGCTCATCGAGCACGTAGAGCACGCCCGTGAGTCCCGAGCCAATCTGGGTCGCGAGGCGAATACGTTGGGCTTCACCTCCTGAAAGGGACCCAGCATTGCGGGACATACTGAGGTAACTCAGCCCCACCTCGAGGAGGAAATCGAGGCGAGCCTGAATCTCGCGCAGAATAGGCGCCGCAATCGATTCGTCTCGTTCAGAAAGTTCGAGCGAGGACATGAACGCGTGTGCTTCCGTCAGGCTCATATCGGCGAGATCCGAGATGGATAAACCTCCCACGAGCACCGCGAGGATTTCCGGACGAAGCCGCTTGCCCTTGCAGGACCCGCACTGGACCTCCCGCAGATAGTCCACAAATCGCTGTTTGCTCCATTCGCTGTCGGTCTCGTGATATTTGCGCTCGATGTAGGGAATCACGCCTTCAAATCCGGAGGAGTATTTGACGTCCCTGCCAAAGCGGTTGCGATATCGAACGACGAGCTCAAAGTTGTTTCCCCGGAGCACCGCGAGCTGAATTTCCTCTGGGAGATCCGACCATGGGGTGTCGAGG
>JABJAO010000118.1 GCA_018666065.1 Microbacteriaceae bacterium
ACGCTCCACCGACAACCGTGGCAAGGACAAGCCACAGGCTTGGCAGCCCACGCTGGGCCAGCACCATGACCGGCACCGTTGTGACCAAAAGCAGCTCAATCACACGGGGTTTTGTCAGCGCTATGTACCCCTTCAGCACTCCCTGGATGCTCCGCGTGCGCTCTGGCGCGACAGAAGTGGCAGTCATCGAGGAGGTCCTTTGGGGTGAGGGAAGCGCCTTCAGTCTAGGGAGCAAGTCCATCAATAAGCTGAGCGCGCCACGTAAAAGTGCCGTTAAGTCGCCTCGATATACTGTGTCGTGGTGGGCCTCATACGGTGTCCCCTTAGCCGAAGTGTCAAAAGGATGGCCGTCCCCCATGGGATCAGTTTTTAGTGACGTTGACAGAGAAGCAGTACATGTAGCCAAAGTTCTCGCCGCTGATGCGGTCGAGAACGCAGGTCATGGGCATCCAGGGACTGCAATCAGCCTCGCCCCCGTCGCGTACCTGCTGTATCAAAAGGTCATGCGGTGTGACCCCGCCGACCCTGCGTGGCTGGGACGTGACCGGTTCATTCTTTCCGCCGGTCACTCGTCATTAACTCAATACGTTCAGTTGTTTTTGGGTGGAATGGGTCTTGAGCTCGAGGACATCAAGTCCTTGAGAACGTGGGGCTCGCTCACCCCCGGTCATCCCGAATATGGGCACACAGACCACGTGGAGATCACGACCGGCCCTCTGGGTCAAGGGCTTGCCTCCGCAACCGGCTTTGCGTACGCGCAACGTTTCGAACGGGGGCTTTTTGACCCGGATACTCCGGCCGGTGAGTCCCCCTTTGACCACTTCACCTACGTGATTGCCGGTGATGGTGACCTGCAGGAGGGCGTTTCTGCGGAAGCCGCGTCGCTCGCGGGGCATCAGGAATTGGGGAACCTGGTCGTCTTGTATGACGCGAACCAAATTTCCATCGAAGATGACGTGGACATTGCCTTCAGTGAGGACGTAGCTGCACGTTATGAGTCCTATGGGTGGCAGGTCCAAACAGTAGATTTCGGTCCAGCCGAGACATATACAGAAGACGTCGACGCGCTGATGGATGCCATCACCATCGCGCAGAAGGACACGACGCGCCCGTCGCTAATCGTCATGAAAACAATCATCGGTTGGCCGTCACCGACGAAGCAAAACACCGGAAAGATTCACGGATCTGCGTTGGGCCAGGATGAGCTTCGTGCTCTGAAGACCCACCTGGGTATGGATCCTGACCAGAGCTTCGTTGTCCCAGAAGAGATTCTTGCCCACACTCGAGGTCTGCGTGCTCGCGCGCAGGAGACTCGGTCCGCGTGGGACGCACAGTTCGCGACCTGGGCGAAGCAGAATCCCGAGAGACATTCGGTGCTGACGCGCTTGGTGGCTGGGGATATCCCCGACCTCGAACCACTCCTGCCAACATTCGAGGGAGTGGAGTCGCTGGCCACGCGGGCCGCATCCGGGCAGGTAATCAATGCTCTGGCACCGGCCCTCCCGGAGTTCTGGGGAGGCTCGGCGGATCTCGCAGAGTCCAACCTAACCACCATCAAGGGGGCGTCCTCGTTCGCACCCTCACGCCATTCCACCAAGGAGTGGACGGCTGACGCGTATGGTCGCGTGTTGCATTTTGGAATCCGCGAACACGCCATGGGGGCAATCCTCAATGGCATCGCCCTGCACGGACCGACACGGCCCTTTGGTGGGACATTCCTCATCTTTAGCGACTACATGCGCCCCGCGCTGCGGTTAGCAGCGCTGATGCAGGTACCTGTCACGTATGTGTGGACGCACGATTCCATCGGTCTGGGTGAGGATGGGCCCACCCATCAGCCGGTCGAGCAACTTTCTGCCCTCCGGGCGATTCCAGGGTTGGACATCGTCCGGCCCGCTGACGCCCATGAGACCGCCTTTGCCTGGAAGACCATTCTCGAGCGGAAGAATCCCGCCGGAATCGTACTGACTCGCCAAGCCATCCCAGTGCTGTCTCGAGGTGATGGACACGCAGAGGGCGAAAACTTCGCGCACGCCCGGCACGTCGCGAGAGGTGCCTATGTGCTGGCCGAAGCGAATGGCGAGCTCCAGGTCATTCTCATGGCGACGGGTTCGGAAGTGTCGATTGCCCTAGAAGCACGTGCGGCTCTGCAGGAGCGCGGCATTGGGACACGCGTGGTTTCGATGCCCTGCATGGAGTGGTTCGAGGAACAAGACAGCGACTATCGAGAGAGTGTGTTGCCCTCCGCTGCGACAGCGCGCGTCTCCATTGAGGCGGGTATCAGCCAGTGCTGGCGCCTCTACGTCGGTGACCGCGGGAGATGCGTCTCTCTCGAGCATTTCGGCGCCTCTGCCGCCTATCAACGCCTCTATGACGAATTCGGCATTACGACCGCGGCAACCGTCGCCGCTGCGGAACAATCTCTGGCCCTTCAAGGAAAGTAGTGCTTCATGAGTAACTCCCCTACAGAGCAGTTGAGCACCGTCGGCGTCAGCATTTGGCTCGATGACTTGTCCAAGGACCGTCTCGCTACCGGATCCCTCAAATCACTGATGGACACCCACAATGTGGTCGGGGTGACCAGTAATCCGACAATCTTCGCCAGCGCGGTGACCGGCAGCGATTCTTACAGGCAGGGAATCACAGAGATGGCCTCTGCGGGGGTCGCGGCTGAAGAGGCCGTCTTCGAGATCATGATCTCTGACGTCCAGGGAGCGTGTGATCTGATGCGCGGTGTGTTCGAGGAGACCTCAGGACTCGACGGACGCGTTTCCCTGGAGGTCTCCCCTCTGTTGGCTCACGACACTGCGGGCACTATCGCTCAGGCGAAAGAACTGTGGGCACGGGTTGATCGGCCCAACTTGATGATTAAGATTCCCGCGACACTCGCAGGCCTTCCGGCAATCACCGAGGTGTTGGCCGCTGGTATCAGCGTCAATGTGACTCTGATCTTCAGCCTTGCTCGCTATTCGGAGGTTATCGACGCATATTTCGCTGGAGTGCAGAAGGCACTCGGCGCCGGGCTGGACATTTCCCAGATTCGCTCTGTCGCGTCATTCTTTGTCTCCCGAGTTGACAGTGCCAATGATTCTCAGCTGGACGCGCTGGGGACTCCAGCGGCGACATCGCTCCGCTCACAGGCTGCAATCGCTAACGCCAGGCTGGCATACGAGCTCTGGGACGAGCGTCACTCCAGCAATGATGCTAAGACACTTGCCGGCAGTGGCATGCACCCTCAGCGACCACTGTGGGCCTCTACCGGGGTTAAAGACCCGAGCTTGCCGGATGCATATTACGTGACCGAGTTGGCCGCAGACAATGTGGTGAACACCATGCCAGAAAAGACCCTGATTGCTCTCGCAGAGCAGGGCGGGGTGGACGGTGATCGCGTGCGTGGACACTACGACAGCGCCCGCGAAACACTCCGCGCACTGCAGGAGCTTGGCATCTCGCTCGATCAGGTCACGGACGATCTTGAGTCCGAGGGCGTTGAGAAATTTGTGCAATCCTGGCGGGAGCTGCTGGAGAGTGTCGCTGAGGCGATGAAGGACTCTGAGTGACGCTGTCGGTGGAGGTGAGCGCCAGGCTGCGCTCTGCGGGTGAGTCCCACCTCTCGCGCTTGGTGACATCGGGTTTCATCTCAGCTCTCCTGCGCCAGGACCCCACGTTGTGGGGGCCCGAAGCCGAAGACGAGGCGTCAATTCGATTGGGCTGGACATCTTCTCCCGACGTTCGGCGCGGCCTTGGCGCGGAATTGGCTCAACTCCGGGAGGAGTTGGCGGCGGGGGGCATCGTGCGCGTTGTCCTCTGTGGGATGGGCGGCTCGTCGCTAGGTCCCGAGGTCATGGCTGCGTGGGCAGGTCTGCCTCTCGTCGTCGTCGATTCCACACACCCGGATCAGATTGCCCCCGAACTCGCCCAGGATTTGTCCCACACTGTTGTCGTCGTGTCCTCAAAGTCGGGCGGGACTGTGGAGACAGACTCGCAGAAGCGGGCATTTGAGGCTGCACTGAGTGCACAATCGCTGGATGTCCGCAGACACATGGTCGTCGTGACCGATCCCGGATCACCACTGGAAACCACCGCCAGAGCCGCTGGACTCCGCGTGTTCACCGGCGATGCCACTATTGGGGGCCGATTTTCTGCTCTCTCGCCATTTGGCCTTGTTCCCCTGGGATTAGCCGGCCTCGATGTCAATGCTTTCCTGGATGACGCCCTCGCAGGTTTCACCGCGTGTTCACTGACGGATGAGACCAACCCAGCGCTCCTTTTGGGAGTCAGCCTGTCCTCAGGTCACCCCGACGTCAACAAACTCCTCTATCGCGGAGATTCGTCCCTCCCGGGCTTCGGGGACTGGATTGAACAGCTGGTCGCAGAATCCACGGGTAAGGATGGCAGCGGCCTTCTCCCTGTTGTCAAGTCATCCCTGGAGCGCCCCCCCGACAGCCTCACCATTGGTCCAGGCAGCTCTGGGTGCGATATCGAGATCTCCGGTGGTCTTGCCGAGCAGATAGTGCTGTGGGAATACGCAACCGCTGTGGCCTGCGCCGTGATCGGCGTCAATCCCTTTGATCAGCCCAATGTGGAAAGCGCCAAAGTCGCCGCCCGTGAGCTATTGGGGACGAATGAGCCCCAGGCTCGGAAGGAAACTGCGGTAGCGGGTGTCTCGGTCTTCACCGCGAACACGGGAGTGAGCGTCAGCGACATGACCGAGATTTCACCATTGGTGGCGCAGCTGTTGGGGGAAAGAGGCTATCTCGCTTTGTGCGTCTTTGGGCCCTCTGCAGACCACAACGCCTGGAGACGATGCGCCGACGCTCTCGAAAAGAAGCTCTCTCGTCCAGTGACCTTGGGGTTTGGGCCACGATTCCTACACTCGACGGGCCAGTTGCATAAGGGCGCAGCCCCAGAAGGGGTGTTTCTTCAGCTCATCCAGCAACCCGAGAACGCCGTCGCCATACCTGGCCGCGACTTTGACTTCGGAGATCTTCTGATGTCCCAAGCCCACGGAGACGCCCAGGTACTCAGCGAAACCGGACAACCCGTTGTCAGTATTACCGGGACCGCTGCGGCTATGGATCTTGTGCGCAGCGCCCTGTGCTCTTAGAGCCGACCCTTTTTTTGGCGTAGCCGGGTCAGAGCGTCTTCGAGGATCTGCTTGGCCTCTTTGTCCGTGCGTCGTTCTTTGACGTACGCCAGGTGGGTCTTGTAGGGCTCATTGCTTGCGAGTTCTGGTGGATTGTCTTTGTCGCGTCCAGCAGGGAGTCCCGTGGTAGGGGAATCAATGGTCTCGGGAATCTCATCGGGCTCGATGTGTGCGGAGAAGTAGCGGACCGTCTCGTTTCCCATGACATCCCAGTAGGACACCGCAATCCGGTCAGCCTGAATACCGCGGTCCTGCTCCCCCATGGGGCCAGAACCGACACGAGTACCTCGAATTGCGCTACCGCCAGATGCCACCGATATCTCCTCTAAATGTCAAAACGTGTAAACAGGCCAAGAATGACGATGCTCGATACCCACACCAGCGCAACAACGACGGTGATGCGGTTGAGGTTGCGCTCCGCGACTCCGGACGAACCCAGGTTGGATGTTACGCCGCCGCCGAACATGTCCGACAGTCCTCCCCCACGTCCACGGTGAAGCAAAATCATCAGGGTGAGCAAAATACTGGTCACCGCCAGCAGGACCAAGAATACGACGCGCAGAATTTCCATTTTTTCTCCCTAAGCCTTCACCACTATAGACGGTGCTGCGGCGTTCTTAGTCGAGGCTGACGTGATGAGGGAAGCGGGCAATCGCGACAAACTCGTCAACATCGAGACTTGCCCCGCCTACCAGGGCGCCATCGATGTTGTCCCGCTTCATGAAGCCGGCGATGTTGGTTGACTTCACCGAGCCCCCATAAAGCACCCGCGTGGAATCCGCTGCCTCGTCGCCGTGGTGCTCTCGGATGGTCTCGCGCAGAGCTTTGCAGACGTCCTCTGCCTGGTCCGGCGTTGCGGCCTGACCACTCCCAATGGCCCACACCGGCTCGTAGGCGACGACAAACTCACTGCCCTGGGGGATTTCTGCCAATACCGCGGCCAATTGGTCTACGGGGATTTTGCTGGCGCCGTAGCGTTCCAAGTCCTCGGAGGTCTCCCCTACACAGACGATCGGGATGAGCCCATGGCGCAGCGCCGCGACTACTTTGGCTGCTACGTGAGAATCATCTTCGTGGTGGTCGGCCCGTCTTTCGGAATGTCCAACCACGACATAGCTGCAGTCCAGGGCTTTGAGGAATACGCCCGGAATATCACCGGTGTGGGCGCCCTCGTCATGGGGTGAGAGATCCTGGGCCCCAAGCCCCACAGGAAGATTGTCCGCGTTAATCAGGGTTTGAACAGAGCGGAGATCGGTAAACGGCGGGAAGACGGTCACTTCGACCTCTTGCTCATGAAACTTTTTGTCCTTGAGAGCCCAGGCCAGTTTCTGGACGAAGGCAATTGACTGGAGATGATCGAGGTTCATCTTCCAGTTGCCAGCGATTAGGGGGCGACGTGTGGTTGCCATCCGAGGATCTCCAATCCAGGTAGGTGCTTTCCTTCGAGGAATTCCAAGCTTGCTCCCCCGCCGGTTGAAATATGGCCAAAGTCTGAATCCGCGAAACCCAGAGCCCGCACCGCAGCAGCGGAGTCTCCACCGCCCACAACAGACAACCCGTTGACGGAGCTCAGCGCGGCGGCTACGGCTTTCGTGCCCGCGGCGAACGTGGCGAACTCAAACACTCCCATCGGGCCATTCCAGAAGACTGTTTGAGAGCTTTCGATGGCTTTCGCAAACAGCGCTGAAGACTCCGCTCCAATATCAAGCCCCATGGCGTCTGCCCCGAGAGGACCAGATTCCAGCTGCCCGACGGGCAGGGTTGTGTGGTCCGCCGTGGGGCTAAACTCGGCCGCCATGACGATATCGACCGGAAGGACAATCTCAACCCCAAGCGCTTCGGCCTGGGCCAGGAAACCCTGCACGGTATCGATGTAATCCGACTCAAGGAGGCTCTTGCCCACAGCGTGCCCCGCGGCGGCCAGAACAGTGAAAACCATGCCTCCCCCGATGACGAGACGATCCACCCTCG
>JABJAO010000124.1 GCA_018666065.1 Microbacteriaceae bacterium
ATGGCCGTTGGGAAGGAAATTTCTTCGCCAATCTCGGGCGTAGAGTAAGCCCGTGCCTCTTGGACTCCACTACCTCCGACGCTGGAGCCAACTTCTTTCCGGGCTGTTTCTCTTTGGTTTTGCTGCAGCCATGATGTTGCGCGCCGGACTGGGCGTGGACCCGTGGACCGTCTTCGCCGAGGGGTTCCATGTGACGTGGGGATTTGGGATTGGCTGGGTCATCGTCATCAGCGGCCTGGCCGTTCTCTTGATTTGGATTCCCCTGCGCCAACGACCCGGAATTGGAACTCTGCTCAACGCCCTTCTCGTTGGCCCCAGCATGGAGGTGGGGCTGTATCTCATCGAGACACCCGAGCTTCTGGCGCAGCGCATCGTTCTCTTTGCTGCGGGGCTCCTGATGATGGGAATTGCCAGTGGTCTCTATATTGGTGCGCGTTTTGGGCCAGGACCCAGAGATGGTCTCATGGTCGGTTTCAACGCCCGGTTCGGGTACCCCATGTGGGCAGTGCGCACGGTCGTCGAAGCCACAGTCCTTGTTATTGGCTGGACGCTGGGCGGAACTTTTGGGGTCGGGACGATACTTTTCGCGATAGCCATCGGGCCCCTTGCCCAGCGCGCGATCAGAGTCTTTCGAGTTCCTGACTACTCGGCAAAAGCGACCGGTACGTAAAGGTCCTGAACCCGGTCTTCCAGGGCCGTGTGATCGTTGCGGGTGTACAGCCCACACGTAACGCGCGAGCAATCCACATTCTCATCAGCCACGGCCGGAATCTCGATGTACGCGGTGAAGGATCCAGCGTCTCGATCGTCAAAACTTCTCGCGCCAAAAAGTCGCCATGCCCACTCGTCATTGACCCAGTTCGACGCCGCATAGTCGATAGCTCCTACCGAGGAGAGGCCCTCTTCTTCGGTGCTCGGCACCCCGCCCAAGCAGGGGCCAGGTTTAATCCGTCGTGAATCGGGGACTTTGCAGACTGCGACATAGATGCCCTGCGCAGGGTTATACCCAGAACCCGAGACGACAATGCGATCACCCACCCGAAGTGCGGAAAGATCGCGCGCGGGCTCCCCATCGTGCTGAGCTGCCAATGTTCTGGTGCGGCCATCGTCACCCGTCGCGCTGACACTCTGCGGGAACCCCTCGACCACACGCTCTTGGCCCGATGATCCCTGAGGTGTGCTGGTCAGGATCGGCACGACAATCCAGGCAGTAATGCCCAAGCCAAGCACGAGTGTGACCCCAAGAAACCAGGCCACACCGCGCACGAGGGAACGTCGAGAAGCAGCCATTGGCTCAGTCTATTGAGGCACAGGAGTAGCCTCGCTGTGTGCGTACCCGCGAACTTCTGACCGTCTCGATCGGGGGTGCACTGGGCACACTGGCACGCGTGGGAGCGCTCGAAGCTACCGAGCACTACGCGCACGGTTCACTCATCGCGACCCTTGCGGCCAACCTTGTGGGGGCCTTCGGGCTTGCTTTCGTCCTGGGCAGAGGACTGCCGGAATTCCCTGAGTGGGTTCGCTCGGGAATCACAATCGGTTTCTTTGGCTCCTACACGACGTTCTCTGCCATCGCCTTGATCACGGTCACGACTCCCTTTGTCTGGGCGATCGGCTACCTCGCACTCACACTTGCTACCGGTGCCCTCGCGGTTCTCGCCGGTCGCAGCCTTGGCGCGAGAGCGGGCAGGGGGCTCGCGCCATGACTCCTCTGGTGTTGGCGGCCACGGTCCTCGCAGGGGCACTCGGTGCGACTCTGCGCTGGCTCATCACGCGTGCGCTACCCCACACACCCTGGTGGTCGCTCGGGGTGGTCAACACGGTGGGTTCAGCAATTGTCGGGATAATCGCCGCTCTACCCGAATCCTTCTGGACCTACCCCCTCATGGTCGGTCTGGCCGGAGGCCTAACTACGTTCTCCACATTGGCAATCATGATGGTGCCCCAGCGAGCATCCATCCGGGTGGGCCCGTTACTCGCTGCGCTTGCACTGCATCTGGCTTTGGGAATAGCGAGCTGTGCGGGTGCTTTTCTGGTGACCACAGCGCTTGTGTAGTCCGCACAGCTCACGGATGTGCGTGATAAACTCCCCCCATTCTCTATCCCTGACACGGAACGTTACGGGCCCGAAAAGCCCTCGTCCACAGAAGCAAAGGGGTGACCGATGGGTCGCGGTCGGCAAAAAGCAAAACACACCAAAGTTGCGCGCGAATTAAAGTATTTCTCCCCCGACACCGACCTGTCTCAGCTGGAGAAGGAACTTGCCTCGCCCAGCGCTGACGATCAGTACGTGGACAAGTGGGCTGACTACGACGAGGCTGAGGAAGAGTCCGCGTAGGTTCCGACCAGGCGGATTGCTCCACCCTCGACACCCTTGGCGCTGGTGGTAGCGCCCTCGGAGTCCGCCGTTACTCGCGTTCGGACCACGCCTACCTGCCAGGCGCTGTGGCCCGCGCTCCGGAGTGAGTCCAGCACGGCCTCAGAGCTGGCGGGGTCAACGAGAGCCACCATTCCCATTCCCATGTTCCAGGTGTCTTCAACCTGCCCCAACGCAAAACCTCCAGCATCAGCCAGGACTCTCATCACCGCAGGGGGCGACCACGTCGAGCGATCCACATCAACAGCCAGCTCAGGCGGGATAACCCTCGACAGGTTCTGCGCGATGCCACCGCCGGTGACATGGCTCAGCATGTGGAGTGCTCCAGGATGCGAAGCCATCACGCTGAGCAACGACCGCGTGTAGAGCATGGTGGGCTCCAAGAGCTCAAGCCCTAATTCGCGAGAAAACTCGGGGCGCTGCTGACGAATATCCCATCCGTTATCAGCCACAATTTTTCGCACGAGAGAAAATCCGTTGCTGTGTAATCCACTGGAGGCAAGGGCCAGCACCACATCGCCGTCGCGAACTTTGCTGGGATCGAGCATCTCGTCAGCCTCGACAACCCCCGTCGCTGCGCCGGCGACGTCGTAGTCGTCAACGCCAAGCAGCCCGGGGTGTTCCGCTGTTTCACCACCCACAAGAGAGACTCCAGTCTCCGCGCATGCCCCAGCAATTCCGCGGACAATCGCCGCAATGCGCTCGGGCACAACAGACCCGCAGGCAATGTAGTCGGTCATAAAGAGAGGCGTAGCTCCGACGACCACAATGTCGTCCACCACCATGCCCACGAGGTCATACCCGATCGTGTCGTGAACATCCATGGCCTGGGCAATGGCGACCTTTGTCCCCACGCCATCGGTGGATGTCGCCAGAATAGGCTTTCGGTACGAGGTCATAAATGACGCGTCGTACAGGCCAGCGAACCCTCCCACACCCCCGATAACTCGGGGCGAGTGACTCGCCTGGACCGCGGCTTTCATCAACTCAACCGCGCGATCTCCTGCGCCCGTATCGACTCCGCTGGACTGGTAGGGGGAGCGCTCCGTCACGATGCCAGCCTAGTCGACCGCGTCAGCGGGCTGATGTGGATAACTTCGGCAGGTGCTGCGAGGCCACTTTTAGCCTTCGACCATGACAGAGAAAACTCGGCACACAACGTCCCCTTTTTCTGCGACAACCTCATGGGTGGGCATCCTGCTTCTCGGCGCTGGTCTCTCCTCAGCTTTCGTATCACCCACCCACGCCAGCGCCCCGGGTCCGCAAACTGCGAGCGTTGAATGGGCGAGCATTGACGAAAGCCTCGGGGTCCTCTCCGGCGGAGTGCAACGGGATTTCGCCACGGGGGTTACCGGCTGGCAAGCCCCCGCATTTTCGGCGCTGGGCGCACTCGGGATCGAGTGGACTTCTCCCACGGGGACCGAAACGCGCCGAGGCGTCTCACCAGATCCAGGAAGCCAGAGCCCCAACCCCGGCGGCGAGTCATCGTGGAGCACGCCGGGCTATCTCAGCGCTAATCCCAACAACCAGATTTATAGCGAACAAACGATGTCGATCAGTGGCAATCAGGTGAGGTTCTCTTTCCGGCATCGCTCCCTCAGTGACGAATCAGCGATCAACCGCAGAATTTACTGGGTTGCCGG
>JABJAO010000006.1 GCA_018666065.1 Microbacteriaceae bacterium
CTTTGATTGCCTCAGAACGGACGAAGCCCTCCCCCGCGCTGCCGGGCGCGTTTCGTACCAACTCATCGGAGTCGGCCTTTTCCCGGGCCAATACGGAGGTAATGTCGGCGATCTTCTTTCGCAGCGGGGTGGGGTCGATTCCGTGCTCGGCGTTGTAGGCGAGTTGCTTCTCTCGACGGCGCTCGGTCTCACCAATGGCGTGCGCCATAGACTTCGTGACCCTGGAGGCGTACATATGGACCTCTCCGGACACGTTCCGGGCGGCACGACCGATGGTCTGAATAAGTGAGGTTCCTGACCGTAAGAAACCCTCCTTGTCGGCATCGAGGATCGCCACCAGCGATACCTCGGGAAGGTCAAGTCCTTCCCGGAGCAGGTTGATACCGACGAGGACGTCATACACGCCTGCCCGCAGCTCGGTGAGCAATTCCACTCGTCGCAGGGTGTCCACGTCCGAATGCAAATAGCGAACTTTGACGCCTGCGTCATCCAGATAGTCGGTGAGGTCCTCAGACATCTTCTTGGTCAGTGTCGTCACCAGAACCCTCTCGTTGCGCTCTACCCGCAGACGAATGGATTCGAGCAGATCGTCAATCTGTCCCTCAACAGGTTTGATCACAATCTGGGGATCCACAAGGCCGGTCGGTCGGATGATCTGCTCGACTACTCCATCGGAAACGCCGAGCTCGTAGGAACCAGGTGTCGCCGACAAATACAGCTTTTGGCCGGTCCGCGTCAGGAACTCGTCAAATCGCAGAGGTCTGTTGTCCATCGCGCTGGGTAGACGGAACCCGTGCTCCACCAGTGTTCGCTTGCGCGATGCATCACCTTCATACATTCCACCGATTTGCGGCACCGTGACGTGGGACTCATCGATTACCGTGAGGAAATCCTCGGGAAAGTAATCCAGCAAACAACTGGGCGCTTCTCCCGGTGCTCGACCGTCAATATGGCGGGAGTAGTTCTCAATGCCGGAGCAGAATCCCAGCTGTTCCATCATTTCGAGGTCGTAGGTGGTGCGCATACGAATTCGTTGAGCTTCGAGAAGTTTCCCCTGGTCTTCTAACTCCGCGACCCTGATCTCCAACTCTGCTCGGATAGCCTCGACAGCGCGCTTCATCGTCTCCGGAGACGCCGCGTAGTGGGTTGCCGGGAAAACGCTGATGGTCTCCTCGCTGGAAAGGGTGTCTCCAGTAATGGGGTGGAGGTAGCTCAGGGTCTCAATCTCGTCGCCAAACATCTCGATCCGGATTGCCAACTCCTCATAGACCGGAATAATTTCGATGGTGTCCCCGCGGACCCGGAACGTTCCCCGCTCGAAGGCAATGTCATTGCGCTCGTACTGCATCTGAACAAAAGCTTTCACCAGCTCTTCGCGGGAAATACGCTGCCCGGTCTGCAAGGCAACCATCGCTTCAAAGTAGTCCTCGGGGGCGCCGAGGCCGTAGATACAGGACACCGTGGAGACCACGACCACGTCTCGCCGGCTCAGGAGTGAATTCGTCGTGGAGTGGCGGAGCCTTTCAACTTCGGCGTTGACTGAACTATCTTTTTCGATGAACGTGTCCGTCTGAGGGACGTATGCCTCAGGTTGGTAGTAGTCGTAGTACGAGACGAAATACTCCACGGCGTTGTGGGGCAACATATCCCGCAACTCGTTGGCGAGTTGCGCCGCGAGAGTCTTGTTATGGGCAAGCACCAGTGCTGGCCGCTGGAGCCGCTCGATAAGCCAGGCCGTCGTCGCTGATTTTCCCGTACCCGTGGCGCCCAGGAGCACAACATCAGATTCCCCCGCCCTAATCCGTGCTTCGAGCTGATCGAGTGCCTTGGGTTGGTCACCACTGGGTGTGTACTCAGAGACCACCTCGAAGGGTCTGAGTGCTCGTGTTGGCTCCACTCTTCGAGCTTAGGCCTCGTCCAAAGGAAAGCGCTTAGAGAGCTCCCTGAGCCGGTCCGGCCAGAGGGCTATCAACTGCTCCGCGAGTTGCGCTGCCGCTCGTTCCGTCCTCTCCACGGTCCCCGAGGCGTCCACCACGGAATCGGCCATCGCGCGACGTTCGTCGTCACTGGCCTGGGAAAGGACCCGGGCGGCTGCATCGTCCGCACTCATTCCCCGAAATTCAACCAATCGGCTGGTGCGTTGGGCAGCCGGGGCATCCACCACGACAACTGCGGCAAACTCGTCCGCTTGGCGAGCCTCCGCGAGGAGTGGAACTGCGTACACAATCGCGGTGGAGGGGTGTGTGCTTTCCGCTGCAGCAACAGCGGCGGCATAGAGTTCGCGAACACGGGGGTGAACGATGGCATTGAGGGCTGCTCGTGCAGTGTCATCGTGGAACACGATGCCACCCAGGGCAGCTCGATTGAGACTTCCCTCGCTATCGAGCACACCATCGCCGAATCGAGCGATAACGGCCTCGAACCCCGGTGTCCCGGGGGCGACAGCCTCGCGAGCCAAAATATCAGCGTCAATCACGATGACACCGTGGCGGGCGAGCACGTTGCTGACCGTGGATTTCCCCGCCGCAACACCACCGGTGAGGGCAACAACAGTCATGGGGTCACCCTAGCGAAAAGAAAAACGCGGGCCCACCACCGGCAGGCCCGCGTTATCCATAGAGTTTTACTCGTCAGAACCGACAAGCTTGTCGCGCAATGCGGTCAAAGCTTCATCGTCGGCGAGGGTTCCGGCCTGCTCTTCAACGACAGGCGCACTGGTGGGGGCATCGCCCTCATCCTCGGCTCGTTCGATGGGCTCGATAACAATCGAGGCCATGTGAGCCACCTGTGCCTTGTGCGACTCCCAACGGGCCTGAGCGTCGGCGTACTGGCCTTCCCATACCTTGCGCTGGTCGTCGAAGCCTTCAAGCCACTCGCCGGTCTCGACGTTGAAGCCCTCGGGGTAGGCGTAGTTGCCCTTCGCGTCATACTCCGTGGGCATGCCATAGAGAGCGGGGTCAAACTCGGTGCCTTCGGGGTCGACTCCCTCGTTGGCCTGCTTGATTGACAACGAGATGCGACGGCGTTCGAGATCGATATCAATGATCTTGACGAAGACCTGGTCGCTCGTCGAGACAACCTGCTCGGCGAGCTCGATGTGCTTGTCGGAGAGCTCAGAGATGTGAACGAGTCCTTCGATTCCATCTGCGACACGCACAAACGCGCCGAAGGGAACGAGCTTCGTGACCGCACCGGGGGCGATTTGACCGATCGCGTGGGTGCGGGCGAATACCTGCCATGGGTCTTCTTGGGTGGCCTTGAGAGACAGTGAGACGCGCTCACGGTCCATGTCAACCTCGAGAACCTCGACGGTGACCTCCTGGCCCACTTCCACGACCTCGCTGGCGTGTTCGATGTGCTTCCAGCTGAGCTCCGAAACGTGCACGAGACCATCGACCCCACCGAGGTCGACGAATGCACCGAAGTTGACGATGGAGGAAACAACACCCTTGCGAACCTGACCCTTGGTGAGGTTCTCCAAGAAGGAGGAGCGGTTTTCGCTCTGGCTCGCCTCGAGGAGGGCACGACGCGAGAGAACCACGTTGTTGCGGTTCTTGTCGAGCTCCAGAATCTTGGCCTCGACTTCTTGACCCAAGTAGGGGGTGAGGTCCCGAACGCGGCGCAGTTCGATCAGCGACGCGGGAAGGAATCCACGCAGTCCGATGTCTACGATCAGACCACCCTTGACAACCTCAATGACCATTCCGGTGACGACTCCGTCGTCTTCCTTGATCTTCTCGACGTCGCCCCACGCACGCTCGTACTGAGCACGCTTCTTGGAGAGAATCAGTCGGCCTTCTTTGTCTTCCTTCTGCAGCACGAGCGCTTCGACGGCGTCTCCGACGCTGACAACCTCGCTGGGGTCAATGTCGTGCTTGATGGAGAGCTCACGGGAGGGGATAACGCCCTCGGTTTTGTACCCAACGTCGAGGAGAACCTCGTCGCGGTCAATTTTTACGACGGTACCCTCGATGAGGTCTCCATCGTTGAAGAATTTGAGTGTTTTCTCGACTTCTGCCAAGAAATCATCGGCGCTGCCGATGTCGTTGATTGCGATTTGCTTCGGACCAGCGGTCGTCTTAGATGTCATAGAGATACGGACAATGGTTTTCTACTCGGGCGCCCCGCACTGTGCGGTTTGCGTTCGGACATAACGAATCGCCCGGATGGACGACCCCCCAGTGTACCCAGGCAGGTCTCCAAAGCACAAACGCTAATGGGCAGCCTCATCCCAATTGTTGCCCCACCCGAGTTGGACGTCGAGGGGTACGAGAAGGTCGGCAGCCCCACCCATTCGGGACACCACGATCTCCTCGATGCGCTCTCTTTCGCCCGGGAAAACCTCGAAGACGAGCTCGTCGTGAACTTGGAGTACCATGCGCGAAGCCAGCTGTGAGGAGGCAATATCGCGCGCAATATCGCGCATTGCAATCTTGATGATGTCCGCCGCGGTGCCCTGAATGGGAGCGTTTAACGCCTGACGTTCAGCGGCTTCACGCACGATGCGGTTGGGCGAGGCGAGGTCGGGAAAAGGTCTGCGACGGCCAAACAGCGTTTCGGTGAAGCCGTCAGATTTCGCCTTCTCCACAACGGTGCGCAGATAGTCTCTGACGTTGCCAAACCGCCGGAAATACTCGGACATCAAGTCCTTGGCCTCACTCGGACTGATCGCGAGCTGCTGAGCAAGCCCGTAGGCGGAGAGACCATAGGCAAGGCCATAGCTCATGGCTTTGACTTTGGCCCGCATCACCGCCGTGACCTTGTCTGGCGACACATCGAAGATTCGAGCACCCACAAACCGGTGCAGGTCCTCGCCCTCCGCAAAAGCTTCAATGAGCCCCGCGTCCTTGGACAGGTGGGCCATAATCCGCATCTCGATTTGGGAGTAGTCCGCGGTGAGCAGGCCCTCCGCAGTGGCCGTCGCGATGAACGTAGACCGGATTGTGTGACCGACGTCCGTGCGAATAGGGATGTTCTGCAAGTTGGGATCGGACGACGACAATCGCCCAGTGCTCGTTCCGGTCTGGTCGAACGTGGTTCGAATGCGGCCATCCTCGCTGACCGAGGCGATGAGTCCCTCGACAATCTGGAGCAACTTCGTCGTGTCCCGGTGTGATAGCAGAGCGTCTAGGAAGGGGTGGGGGTTGCTCTGTTGGAGTTCCTGGAGCGCTTTAGCATCGGTGGTGTACCCCGTCTTGGTCGCGCGCGTGGTGGGCATACCAAGCTCGTCAAAGAGGACCGTCTGAAGTTGTTTGGGCGAGCCCAGGTTAACCTCGCGACCAATGGCTGCATACGCGGCAGCCTGATGTCCCGCACTCTCCAATGCGAGCTTCGCACCGATCGCCACGAGCGCTTCTCTATTGCTCTCAATACCGAGAAGCTCCATATCCGCAAGAACAGCGATGAGAGGGACTTCTATGTCGGTGAGGACTTTCACCGCATCTTCACTCAACCCCTCGATGAGCCTCCCCCACAACGCCAGACTCACCCACGCGTCTACACCGACTGCGAGGTTGGCTTCTTCGGGCACGAGCTGGTTGGGGTCGGGTGAGGGGACGTCAAGACCCAAGAACTCACGGCTGAGGTCGGCGAACGACCGGGGTTTACCCGAGGGCGCTAGCATCCAGGACGCGAGGATTGGATCCCCCGCCATTACGGGGCTTATCTGCAGGGAATGGAGCAATTTCACAGTGTCTTTGGCGTCTCGAGAGACCCAGGAAAAAGCTGGGTTGCGCAGGGCCCCAATCAGCGGGTCCTGGTCGGCACTCCCTCGAGTCCAGGGCACTCTGATGGCCTCCTGTGCACTGGCGACTCCCACTTCGACGATGTCGGTTGCGGTGTGGCGCACCGATAGGCCCAATGCTTCGCCCTCATGCCGGGTAAGCCAGGCCTCAAGCTCTTCGTCTACGAGGGACGTTTCGGTGGGCAAATCCTGCACCAAAGGTGCCTTCGCTGGCGCGCTCTCCTCGAGGGGGGCGTCTCCCGAGAGCCCAAGGACACGACTCGTGAGGGATTTGAAGCCCAGTTTCCCGAAAACCTCGGTAACCGCTGCCTGGTTGATACTCCCCCGCTCAAGATCCGCCAGAGTTACCGGCAACTCGACATCGGTGAGAAGTCGATTGAGTTGCCGATTACGGAGGGCGCGGTCAGCCTGGTCCCGCAGGTTTCCACCGACCACCCCTGTGATGTCATCCGCGTGGTCGAGCAGTTCCTGGAGGGACCCGTACTGGGTGATCCACTTCACCGCGGTCTTTTCGCCCACCTTGTCGATCCCAATGAGGTTGTCACTGCTTTCCCCCACGAGCGCTGCCACATCCGGATACTTTTCCGGGGGCACCCCGTAGCGCTCCAGCACTGCCTCAGGCGTGTAGCGCTTGAGTTCTGACACACCTCGGGCGCTGGGGTACAAAACGGTAACCCGATCGTTGACGAGCTGGAACGTGTCGCGGTCACCGGAGACAACCAAGACGTCGAAACCCTGTTGGCTGCCGGTATAGGAGAGCGTTGCAAGGATGTCGTCAGCCTCGTAGTCCTCTTTGGTCAAGGTGACAACGCCCATCGCAGCCAGAGCCTCCTGAAGCAGGGGAACCTGACCGATGAACTCACTGGGTGTGTCACCCCGTGTCGCCTTGTACTCGGGGTATACCCGGGTGCGAAAGGAATACCGCGAAATGTCGAAGGCAACCGCAACGTGGGTGGGCTCCTCTTTCTTGAGCAGGCCCAGAAACATCGAGATAAAACCATGGATTGCATTGGTGTGTTGGCCGGTGGGAGAGATAAAGCTGTCGACGGGGAGCGCGTAGAAGGCCCGGAACGCCAGGGAGTGGCCGTCAATAACCATCAGGGTAGGCTTGGCACTCACAGGCACAGCCTACAAGCCCCTTTAGAACGTCAGGAGAGAGCGTGATCTCGTTTCCCGAGGGTATGGATCCTGAGCTGATAGCGCGCCTGATTGACACCGAAGGCGGCGAGCTGGCGCGAAAGATGGGTATCGATCTGCTCGAGTTGGGTGCAGAACGCTCCATCGCCCGGATGCCTGTAGAGGGAAATCGCCAAGTTGTCGGACTTTTGCACGGCGGCGCGCACGTTGTGCTCGCGGAATCGTTGGGATCGATGTCCTCAGCAATTCACGCAGGACCCAACAGGATTGCCGTGGGGATCGAAATAAACGCGACTCACTCACGCTCCGTCACCGAAGGATGGGTCGAGGCGACATGTGAGGCTCTGGTACTGGGTCGCACGCTCGCAACCCACCAAATAACCATCAGAGACGAGCAGGGAAACAGGCTCTCCACAGTTCGGATGACGAACTACATCAAGGA
>JABJAO010000005.1 GCA_018666065.1 Microbacteriaceae bacterium
AGCTTCGAGACTCCTACGAGCGGGAAGGCCTGGGAGCCAGGGGTCTATTTGCCCGAGCATTGCGCTGAGGTTTTTGCAGGCGCTGCCACGGTGTTCGAAGATTTGATCAGTGAAGCTGATGCTGTTGAGTGTGTAGCCCCCTACACCGCCCACATTTCGATGGGTGCTGAGGTGGTTACTTCCGAGGCAACCGGCGAGAGCGTTTATGGGGTATCGCAGTACCTCAGGGTCTACCGGCTGCTCGACACGGTTCCCACGATTGGACAGTTTGGCCAGTGGGGGCAGTGGATTAGCAGCAACAACGCTCATAATCAGGGGCATTTCAATTCGATCGAGGGCGGCTTGTTTGTTGCGGACAAAGTGGGGCGAAGCTATTACCCGAAATATATGGCGAGCGCTGCAACGCACCTGTACTCGCCGGATAGTGACACCGGTGGCGGGTGGGGTTTCTACGAGCGGCGGATATCGTGCGATGTTCTTGGGCGAATCACCCTGTCCAACCAGCTACTCTCGCCGCTCATCTCTTTTGATGAGGACCAAGACCCCCACGAGGACACCGGGGGAATCGTGGTGGGAACATCGTGGGTTGCTTTGCCCCTGATTGACGGGGCCACTCGCGACGATGCCACCGGCGAGACGGAGGGTTTGCTCACCTGGACTTTTGTCATTGATGCGGATAACTATTCTGGACCGGTCATCGCCTACGCACCTCAGCACTGGAACCTACGAATGTCTCGTTGGAACGCGCTGGAAATGCTCGCCGACGTCTTTGGATGGGTTCCCGGTAAGACGCTGGCTGACCCGGCGGGTGCAGCGTTGGTGAAACATGTGGAAGGGGAGATGTCGGAAGAGGACCTTCTACCCCTGATCCGCAATGAACAGTGGTACATCGACTGGTGGGCCGATCCCAGTAAGACCCTCGGTGTGGCCCCGGCGCATCCCTACATTCCCACGGGAATTGAGATGCCTCCTGTTCCTGTCTTCGCCCTCGAGGAGGATGGCAGGACCTTTGTGAAGGTGTTTCCACCCAAAGCCCCCTCCGTACTGGATGCTGAGCCCCTGGCGCTGAATATTCAGACTTTTGACTCCCAGGTATACAACCGTTTTGTGGATGCTTTCGCACCCGAATCTGACGGTTCACTGTGGTCGACAACCTTTGAGGGAGCAGGTTTCCCCTCACGAGTGGAGCGCAATAACGAACGGGCACCTCTTATTTCCTTCAACAATCTGGAGGAGCGAGGCGAGGATTACTACGACAATTCCAATATCGACTTCACCATTCCTCTTCTGGCCTACACGGAGGCGGAGGAAACCAACATTATTTTTGACTGGTCCCAAACGCCTCAGGGCGACAGAGAGATTGCCACCTATTTCGAGCTCATCAACGACGCTCTGGTTCCCGCCCAAGAAGCAGATGTTCCAGAAAAATTGACCTTTATGAAGTACGGGAACCTCGAGTCACCCTCAAACCTGCGCAACCATGAGAGCGAAATCGAATTCATCTGGCCTGAAGAACTTGACGACGGCCATACAGACACCTTCAATACTCAGTGCTGGGCCTGCGATAACCCCGAAGGATGTGATCCGGAAATTCATGAAACGACCCTGGATGATGGAAGTGTGGTCCGCTACCGCTGGTACCGCTTCAAAGACCAGCCCGTTTTTTGGAATTTGAAAAACGAGTTCCCCGAGGTTTACACGCCAGAAAAGCTCGATCAGCTGCAGGCCACCATCGAGACAATGCACAGAGAATGGGATGGGTCTACTAACTTGCTGGAGAGACCCTTCTCCCAGAGTGTTCTGGAACTCGCCGAGATTGACCACGGCCTTATCCTGACCCCACCGTCAGGAAAAGAAGTGGGGTGGGTTCCTATCGTGTGGGAGCTGGAGCATCCCGATGGTGAGTGGATTGACGATGTCGCTCAACCAGATATTGATGGGGTTCCCTATCCACGAAGGTAAGCAGGAGAGACGTAGGCCCATGGGTACGGCTCTGACAAATTAGGTACGCATTGAAGGGGGAGAGATGAACCGAGCACCTGTTGCGCTCGTAGGTCTTGCAGCAGCATGCCTCGTGCTTGTCGGTTGCGCGAACGACGGCAAAGAACCACGTGTTGGGGACGAAGTGCAGAGAGAAATGACGGACGCAGGTGACTCCAGGGACCTTGGTGCGCGAGACGGGATCGACAGTGAGTCTGAGCTAGTTGTGGCACAAGAAGTTGATGGCGAAGAAATCGACCGTCGAGCACTGGTGGTGCTCCCCGACGACTATGACCCTGCAACTTCCTACTCCATCGTGTTGGGCTTTCATGGCAATGGTCAAACCCCCGAGGATTTTGCATGGATGGCTCAGCGGGTATGTTCTTTTGAACCCCAGTGCATTGCCGTTGTACCCGAGGGATACAAGCGATCGTGGAATCTGGGCGTAGAGGAATCCACCGCAGATGACGTTGCCTTTGTCAGCGACCTCGTCGCAGAACTGTCTTCCCGGTTCCCCCTTACCTCAGACTTTTTTGCTCTCGGCCACTCGAATGGTTCTGGTCTGGTGCACGTCCTGGCAACTGAAACGTCGCTACTCCGCGGGATCGCGGGTTTCGGCAGTGTGCTCATCGATGGCCGCGAACCCTCTCGAGGAACAGCAGCCATATCGGTGTTGCAAGTGCATGGAATGAACGACGACGTCATCCCCTACAGCGGTGGCGATTCGCCCGTCGGGCTGCGATTTGTGCCCGCGGAGGAGAGTGCCGAGCTGTGGGCGAAGGTAAGCAGTTGCAGTGCTGGAATGAATTCAGCCGACGAGCTCGGGAACAGGACACTGACTTTCAACGAGTGCGTGGATGGTCACCGTGTCCTCCACTACGGGCTTGTTGACCAAGGCCATGATGCTGGAATGTCAGAAGAGTTTGCTCTCATTGCTTCCGAATTCTTCAACTCCGTGAGGTGACCAACCACCATTACGCTGACGAGTGATGTTTTGCGGCGGACGTTAGCGAATTTCGCCAATCAGGCGATCAATCTTCTCGTGCATGAAGTCGGCGACAGCTGGGTCGTAGTTGTCGAGGTAGTAGAACCAGCGTTCGGAATTACCCGAACTCTCGATGAGTCTCTCAATCTCGGATCTTTGCGCTGATTCGTTCGCGGGGATAGCCGATTTATACAACTCAAGGCGTTCAATAAATTCGGTGGCCGGGGGCAGCGCCTCAACGATTCTCTTTGTCGCCGGATCCGCTGGAACCCCCCAGAATTCGAACAGTGGCGCTAGGTTCTTGTTGAGGGCCTGTGAGCCCAAAACGATGAGGTCCTCGTCGTGCAGGGCATCGGTCCCTAGCAAATAAAACTCGTGGTGAATATCCCCAACAGCTTCCCAACCATAAAGGTCTGCGATATCCGCCCACCGTGCGAACGCACGATTCTGATATCGCACTTCGTTATCCCATTCGTCTTCGCAAAAACGCTCATCAATTTGCCAATTGGGGGAGAACATCATGTCGAGAGCAGCATCCGTGCGGTCATAGTCCTGGGGCCCGGCATTGCGGAGAGCGGTGTCCATGTCGGCACCGAGGACAGTGTTGTAGACCACATTGGCCAAGAGGTGCACGTTAGCTTCCACTTCCTGGCAGGGACCAGTG
>JABJAO010000004.1 GCA_018666065.1 Microbacteriaceae bacterium
ACGGACCCGTCGGCGGGTGGACGAGGAAGATTCCTCTCACCAGCTGTGTCACCACGGGGGTTCCACAACTCGCGTCCGTCACGCTACTCCGGTCGGGTCAGACTTGCTACATAAACACTCAATTTAAGCTGGAAGTTTCCTGAGAGCGGGGAGTTTCGGGTCCAGAATTTGTCCCATCAGAAAGCACTTCAGTATCGATAAAAAGCTATTTCTGTGAGGTTTGTACCCCCGTGCTCCCAGGGCGTTAGTTAAACCCGTTTTATTTATTCCGCAACGACAGAGGCCCGGCTACAGTTACGTAGCCGGGCCTCTGTGCAGAGTGTTTACTCGTCGTCAGATGAGCTTCCCTCTTCGCCTTCGGCGAGAACGGGAGACAGAGACAACTTGCCGCGGTCATCGATCTTGGAAATTTCGACCAAGACCTTCTGTCCCACGGAGAGAACGTCCTCGACATCTTCGACCCGCTTGCCACCGGCGAGCTTGCGAACCTCGGAGATGTGCAGCAGACCGTCCTTGCCAGGAACCAGGGAGATGAAGGCGCCGAAGGCGGCAATCTTCACCACAGTTCCGAGGTACTGCTCGCCAACCTCAGGGTTCACGGGGTTGGCAATGGCGTTCACGCGAGCCCGTGCGGCCTCAGCGCTCTCACCATCGACAGCGCCGATGTAGACGGTTCCGTCATCATCAATGGAGATGTCGGCACCGGTCTCGTCCTGAATCGAGTTGATGGTCTTGCCCTTGGGCCCGATCAGTTCACCGATCTTGTCGGAAGGAATCTGAACGGTGATCACCCGAGGAGCGGTAGGAGCCATCTCATCGGGAGAGTCAATGGCCTGGTTCATCACACCGAGGATGTGGAGGCGAGCCTCTTTAGCCTGGGCGAGAGCACCGGTGAGGACACTGGCCGGGATTCCATCGAGCTTCGTGTCCAGCTGAATAGCCGTCACAAACTCACTGGTACCAGCGACCTTGAAGTCCATGTCTCCCAGAGCATCTTCTGCACCGAGGATGTCGGTCAATGCGGCGTAGCGCATCTCACCGTCCACCTGGTCGGAGATGAGGCCCATGGCGATACCGGCGACGGGGGCCTTGAGGGGCACACCGGCGTTCAGCATCGACAGAGTCGACGCACAGACGGAACCCATTGAGGTAGACCCGTTGGATCCCAGAGCCTCGGAGACCTGGCGAATGGCGTAGGGGAATTCCTCGCGGCTGGGCAAGACGGGCACGAGTGCGCGCTCTGCCAGGAAACCGTGACCGATTTCACGACGCTTGGGAGTTCCCACGCGGCCTGTTTCACCAGTCGAGTAGGGCGGGAAGTTGTAGTGGTGCATGTAGCGCTTGGACTTCACCGGGTTCAGTGAGTCAATCTGCTGCTCCATCTTCAACATGTTCAAGGTGGTGACACCCATAATCTGGGTCTCGCCGCGCTGAAAGAGTGCCGAACCGTGAACGCGAGGAATCACATCAACCTCGGCGTCAATGACGCGAAGGTCTGAGGTTCCACGACCATCGATGCGGATGCCTTCGGCCAGCACACGGGTGCGCATTACGCGCTTCGTGACCGACTTATAGGCAGCCGAGACCATGGAGTTCGAGTTCTCGGGCAGTTCTCCAGCCTCTACCTGTGCCGCAACAGCGTCCTTGACGCGTGCCTTGAGCTCGTCATCGGCGCTCTGGCGCTCCTGCTTGTCTGCGATCTGGTAGACCGTCGCGAGTTCCTTCGCAGCGACTGCCTCGACAGCGGCCAGAACCTCATCGGAATAATCAGAGAAGACCGGGTAGTTCTCGATTTCCTTGGCGGACTGGTCAGCAAGCTTCTGCTGAGCCTCCACCAGAGACTTCAGGAACGGCTTAGCGGCCTCGAGTCCAGCGGACACAACATCTTCACTGGGCTTGGTCGCACCAGCTTGGATGAGCTCCCAGCTACCCTCGGTTGCTTCTGCCTCCACCATCATGATGGCGACGTCCTCGTTACCCTTGGCGTCGGTGACGACGCGGCCAGCAACGACAATGTCGAACACGGCCTCAGCGAGCTGAGAGTGCTTGGGGAAGGCAACCCACTGGTCGCCGATCAACGCCAAGCGAACAGCAGCAATCGGGCCGCTGAAGGGCAGGCCTGAGATCTGAGTTGACGCACTTGCGGCGTTGATGGCCAGAGCGTCATAGAACTCGTCGGGTGCAATCGAGAGCACCGTGATTACTATCTGGACCTCGTTGCGCAGTCCATCCACAAAGGAGGGGCGCAGCGGCCGGTCAATCAGACGGCAGACGAGGATGGCCTCGGTCGAGGGACGACCTTCGCGGCGGAAGAAGGATCCGGGGATCTTTCCTGCTGCATAGGCGCGCTCTTCGACGTCAACGGTCAGGGGGAAGAAGTCAAAACCCTCACGAGGGTTCTTTGACGCACTCGTTGCCGAGAGCAACATGGTTTCTTCATCCAGGTATGCAGCAACCGCACCCTGGGCTTGCTGGGCCAAACGGCCCGTTTCAAAGCGCACAGTGCGCTTTCCGTACTTGCCGTTATCCAAAACGGCTTCAGCGAATTTGATTTCTGGACCTTCCATTAAGGTCACATCTCCTTATTTATCTCTTCGAACATGACAGACCAACAGATCTGGCATGGCGGCACGCCACGACGAGAGAGGAAAGGATGAGTCCACCACACATGTGGGGGCTGTTTCTGGCCAACAGTAGAAGTGCACTGTCCGAGACAGTAGACCACCACCGGTGACCAGCTCCTGACCCACCTACTCCCGTAGAGAGCCATATTCAGTTAGCGCAGATGAGATTCATCTACTCCTTGAGGGTAGCGTGCTTACGGCCCAAAAGCGATACCCCGCACCATAGGCGCGGGGTATCGCTGACACTGAGGGGGTTATCGACGCAAACCGAGCTTCTCGATCAACGCACGGTAGCGAGCAATATCGACGCGCTGGAGGTAACCCAGGAGGCGACGACGGCGGCCGACCATGAGCAAGAGACCACGGCGTGAGTGGTGGTCGTGCTTGTGCTCCTTGAGGTGCTCGGTCAGTTCGTTAATCCGGTGCGACATCAGCGCAATCTGGACCTCGGGAGAGCCAGTGTCACCTTTGTGAGTGGCGTATGTCTCGATGATGCTTTGTTTCGTATCTGGCGCAATAGCCATGTCAGCTCTCCTTCGTCTCGCTGCGCGGCGCTTCATCCGGTGATGGAGCTCTACGTTCCGCGGCCGTTACACGGCACAGCCGCCCACTCTAGCATCGAGGGCCCCAGATCACGACCCACTTTTCCGTTATCAACCCGTAATCTTTCAGGGATTGACCGATTCGCAGCCCTTTGGCACCCTTGTCACAAGTTACTCGCCGCTCAGACGTGCCGGAGGCCAAGCCCCGCCCTGGGCGGCGAGGTTCTTAATCAGAGTCTTCTGGTAGCTCAGGCAAGGTAATGACGCCGGTGGGCAGAATAAGACCACTCAGGCGCTCGGGCGAAAGGACGCGTTCGAGCTCGTCGGCGTCCATCAGTCCCTGAGCAATCACGAGTTCCCGGACGGTCCCTCCCCCGGCCAACGCTTCGTGAGCAATGGTCGCCGCTCTCATGTAACCGATGTAGGGGGTCAACGCTGTCACCACACCCACGCTGGCTTCCACCTGCTGGTGCAACCGGCCTTTATTGGCCGTGATCCCGTCCACACAGTTCACGCGAAGCGTGCGACACGCATTGGTCAGCCACACCACTGACTGCATGATGGATGACGCAATGATGGGCTCGAAGGCGTTCAACTGCAACTGACCAGCCTCGGATGCTGCCGTGACGGTGGCGTCTGAGCCAATAATGGCGAAGGCCACCTGGTTCACTACTTCGGGAATGACCGGGTTGACCTTGCCCGGCATAATCGACGATCCCGCTTGACGCGCCGGCAAGGAAATTTCCCCCAGGCCCGCTTGCGGTCCACTCGAGAGCAATCGAAGGTCGTTGCAAATTTTGGACAGCTTCACTGCCGCACGCTTGAGAGTCCCGGATAGCGTCATAAAGACACCGGCATCGCTGGTCGCTTCAATCAGGTCGGGTGCAGTTCTGATGTCCAAACCGGTGAGCTCTGCCAAATGCGCGCGCACCGATTCTGAATACCGAGGGTCGGCCGTGATTCCCGTTCCGATAGCTGTGGCACCGAGGTTGATTTCACAGAGGAATGGGATGGTTTCTTTGATTCGTTCGTGGTCTTCTCGAAGAGTGGTCGCAAACCCGCCGAATTCTTGGCCCAGAGTCATCGGGACGGCATCCTGAAGCTGGGTGCGCCCCACCTTCAAGATCGACTGGAATTCCCGACCCTTCTGAGCGAAGGCGGTGGCCAAGAGTTTGTGTTCCTCATACAGGCGCTGGACACCCAGCACCATGCCGAGCTTGATGGCAGTGGGGTAGACGTCATTGGTTGATTGGGACCGATTGACATCGTCGATGGGGTGGAGGAATTCATACTCCCCTTTGGCGTGACCCATGATTTCGAGTCCACGGTTTGCAATGACCTCGTTGGCGCACATATTTGTAGACGTTCCCGCTCCGCCCTGCACCGCACCCAAGACAAATTGGTCGTGAAGCGCGCCCGCCCACATCTCTTCACAGACGCGATCGATTACGTCGGCTTTCTCGGCAGAAAGGACGCCAATGTCTTTGTTTGCCCTGGCGGCAGCCTGCTTGACCCGGGCAATCCCTCGAATCATGTCGGGATAGTTCGAAATGGCCCGCCTCGTGATGGGAAAGTTCACCAGTGCGCGGGCCGTGTGAATGCCCCAGTATGCGTCAGCGGGAACTTCGAGCTCCCCGAGGGAATCCTTCTCGAGGCGCATCGTCAGCGCAGCGGGGTCTTCCCCTGGAGCGAGTCGATACTGGGCTTCGCCATTGGGACCCTCGTGCACGGAGGGACCCGGACCTGTGGTGTGGACCACACCAACACCCCCTTCGGTGATGAGGGCAGAAAACCCTTCACCAGCGAGTGTAGGAGGTGCCAGCCGACTTCGTGAATCATTAGGCTTAGAGCCCGAGAAAAAGGAGTGCCATGACCGAGACCACTCAGTCCATCGAATTCTATGGAGCTGCCTGGTGCGGCGATTGTGTGCGCGCCAGTGCGCTCCTGGAGCACTATGGAGTGGAATTCACGTACCACGACGTCGACGCCAGCGACGAGGATAAAGCCGCCGCGATTAAGCTCAGCGGTCGACCCAATATCCCGGTCCTACTCTTCCCCGATGGCTCCGTACTGACCGAGCCCAGTAACCCGCTGTTGAACAGCAAGCTCACCGAACTGGGCATGCTGTAGCAGCGGTGTCACCGCTCTAACATAGGCTTCTGCCCATGCAGCGGCTTGGAGATGGTTCGTGGGTTATCTCGGCCAGCGACCTCGCGGTTTTTGCCTCGTGTCCGTGGCGTCTGGGAAGAATTGTCGATGAGAAGCTCGGCAAGGGCGTGAGTGTCCCCGCCCTGCACGACCCCATGATGGACCTGGTCGCTCGATTAGGACTCGAGCACGAAGCTCGTGAGCTATCCAAACTCAAGACCGAGATGAGTGTCCTCGAGCTGAGCTACGACCCCCACGATCCGCGCGATGCGCCCGGGTGGCGAGCGACCATAGAGAGCGCGCTGGATGAAACCCTCGACGCACTCGCGTCTCCCATTGGCGCAATTTTTCAGGCCACGCTCTACGAAGAGCGCCTTCCCGACGCACCCCTGCCTATTGGTTTCCAAGGATTTGCCGATTTCATCGTCCAATCCGAGGGCGTCTGGGAAGTGTGGGATTCCAAACTGGCTAGGAAAGCCAAAGACCAGGCGTTAATCCAATTGGCCGCCTACGTCGACCAACTCCAGCGTCGAGGGATCCCCGTGGCCTCGACCGTTCGGGTCATCTTGGGGGATGGCAAACACAGTATCCATCCGGTCGACGGGTTGCTTGCTCCCTATCGAGAGATGCGCTCTCAGGTCATGGGCGTCATTGCCCACCGCAGCGCCGACCCCAACCCGCTTGCCTGGGGCGATGACACCTATGCTCCCTGCGGCTCTAAAGGTTGTCCAGCGTGTAGCGAACAGATCGTGAGTCAGGATGACCTGTTCCAGGTTGCCGGAATTAAGAAAACTCAGCGGGAAAAAATTATGGTGGGCGGTTTTGCCACTCTTGAGGCTTTCGCGCACGCGTCCCGGGATACCGTGCGGGAGTCTGTTTCTGGAATCGGCTTGGACACGCTTGCCGGACTCCACCATCAAGCATCTCTCCAAGTCGCTACGAGGGAGCACCCGGAGAGTGGACCCGCCTGGGAAATTCTGTCTCGGCGCATGCTCGAAAACGTGCCCCCACCAAGCCTTGGCGACATTTTCTTCGACTTTGAGGGTGACCCCACCTATCAGGAGGGCCCGGGAAAGAGCGCCACAGCGCCGAGGGCGTCTCCCGATGATTCCACTGTGGACTTTGGGATTGAGTATCTCTTTGGCATGTGGGCTGACACCATCAACCCGTCAGGGGCAAACACGTCGTTCCTCCCACTGTGGGCCGAAACCTTTGCCCAGGAGAAGCGTGTTTTCCAGGAGTTTCTCGATCTCGTCGAGGCCCGCATCGAACAATTCCCGGACATGCACGTCTATCACTACGCACCGTATGAGCGCACCCGGTTGAAAGCGATGGCGAGACGTCACGCCATTGACTCTCCAGTTCTGAGCGACCTACTCAACACCCGGCTGATCGACCTTTTTCCGGTAGTGAAAAAGGGTCTTGTCGTGGGTTTGCCCAGTTACTCCTTGAAATCCCTGGAAGCGTTATATTTCAGCCCCGAGACGAGAACGGGCATAGCGGGGGGTAGTGAATCCGTCGTCGCTTTCGCCGATTACCTCATGGCTTGTAGCGAGGGCAAAACCCAGCTGGCAGCAGACATCAAAGACAGCATCCTGCACTACAACCGCATCGACTGCTTCTCGACTCAAGCGCTCCGAGATTGGATGCTCACGACGGCGCTGGGGTCTCCCGGTCAGCCCGCACGGTCCACTCCATAGTGGACGAGAGCACTTCATCCTCGAGTCCGATACCAAATCTCGCTTCAAGGTGCTCGCCGGCGAGAACCCTCGGTAGCCACAGCGTTGCATCCGACCACATTCTCTCCAACGGAAGTTCCCCCACCGGCCACCACCGTGGAGCGAGTTCGGCAGTTCCCACAGGGTCCCCCGTCCACTCGCGGGTCGCAAACGCGTGCGAGCGCTGAGACAAGTGGGGCCTGTCGTGAAAGGGGTATTCGATTCTTGCCAGGGAAATTAGCGCTGCAGGATCCACGCGGAGGCCCACTTCCTCCCAGACCTCTCGCACAGCCGTCTCCCGTGGGCTCTCCCCCGGTTCCGCTTTTCCCCCCGGTCCCACGATCTTGCCAATTCCCAGCCCCGTGAGCTTTTCGCCCAGAAGCACCTGGTCTCCTGCGGGCCCCGATCGGAGCAGATAGACGACGGAAACGTCAAACATGGGCTCAGGCTATCGGGTGTCGGTGGTGGGTGGGATGGTCTCCCCACGGGAGTTCCCCGGCCGGAGGCCTCATGACCACACTCTTTGATGATGCACCACCCGATTGTTCCCAGTGCGGCAGTCCTGGAGCGCGGGCCATCATTTATGGCGACCCCAGCGAGGAAATGATTGTTGCAGCCCGGCTCGGCGACATCGTTCTTGGTGGAGTTCCGAGGGAGGGACATACCCCGCAGTGGCTGTGTGCCTGTGGTGCGCGGTACTAGGCCTGGCGCTTCTCGAGCTCCGCGGTAAGTAGTGCAATGAGGGCCGCTGCCTGCATCGTTCCCTCAACCCCAGCGTCAGATTCCTCGCCATCCAGCGTGCGAGCTGCGAGACCCGATTTCTGGTCAATCAGTTCGGCGATGCGTTGGTCCACCGTTTGCGCGGCAACAATACGCCACGCGGTGACGGGGAGTTCTTGACCAATACGGTGAACCCGATCGATGGCCTGAGTCTGCTCTGCGCTGGTCCAGGAGAGTTCGGCAAGAACGACGTTGGAGGCTGCCTGCAGGTTCACTCCCACACCGGCGGCAAGCAACGAACACACAATGACTTTGACGTCGTCGTCATGCGTGAAGGCGTCGATAGCGGCCTGGCGTTGCGTGGTGTTCTGGTCTCCCCTGATGGAGGTGGTCGTGATGCCCACTCCAGCAAAGTGTTTCTCGGCCTGGTTGAGCACGTCGATGTGCTTGGCGAAGAACACCACCTTGCCCACGTTCCTGGCCAGTTGAGCGGTGTAATCCGCAGCCATGACGGCCTTGGCAGATCCGATCTTGCGCACAAGGGTAAAGACGTTGTCCCCGGTGTCATCCTGCTTGGTTTCCTCAATTTCTGAGGCACATACCAATCGCACCAAATCACTATCAATAACACTGCGGTCGGAATCTCCTCGAGCAGCAATCACGCGGTCATAGCGCTCCACCAGTCGAGATACCAAAGCGCGCTCCGCGTCAATGATCGACCGAGCCGCCTCGGTGTCGAGCTCGATGGGGATATCGGCGATGCGTCGGGCCGGAATGTCTTTGGCGACATCCTGTTTGCGACGACGGACAATACCCATCGATATCACGGCTTTTCGTGCAGCGGGGAAGAACCCTGGGTCCGCAGGGCTCAGGCCCGTGGCTTCGAGCTTGGCCATGAGATCGCCTCGGGGTTTCTTCTCATCAATCCAGCCGAGGAACTGCCAAATCATCCGGAAATCTTCGATTTGGTTGATCAACGGTGTTCCGGTGAGGGCCACCAGCAGTGGGTGCTGGAGGCGGGCTCGAATAGTTTTCGCGACTGCCTGGACGTGTTTGGAACGCTGGGACTCTTTGTTCTTGATGAAGTGGGCCTCGTCGACGACCATTCCGCGGAAATCGAATTTGGAAAGCCAGCCAACGTGGCGATCGAGGATGTCGTAATTGACGATGAAGACGTCGCTAAACGCGTTGAGCTCTGCACCGTCACCGTGCACAACAGTTGGTCGACGTTGCGGAAGCCACTGGTGAACCTCACGCAACCAGTTTGTTTTCACCACGTTGGGCACCACGACAAGCAGGGGGAAAGCACCGGCCACCTCAGCAGCGATCAATGCCTGCGCCGTCTTCCCCAAACCAGGCTCGTCGGCCAGGAGGAAACTTCGGTGTCCCGCTCGAACGGATTCGACAAACTCTGACTGGTGAACCATCAGGTCTAAACCGCCCGGTGTCGAAAGATTCGCAGCCGGCGGAAGTTCCATTGTCGCGACTCCGCCACCGGAACCCTGTTCGAATGCTCTAAAGAGGGGCTCAATCAGTTCCCAGTTGAGCAGTCGCCCTTCGACAGTCCCCTGCGGTTTCTGATACGCGGCAAAGTCTGGAGCCATGAAGGGGTTCGCCAGTTGCGCTTGACGAACCGACGCAGGAACGACCTGTTTTGCGACCTCGGGGCTGACTTCGCTGGGTTCATCGACAATGATCAGGTCATCGGGGGCGAGTTCCTGCCCCGAAGACAGAAGAAAATCGCGCCGTAGCTTTTTCGCCGCTTCCGAAATTTTGGCTTCAGGAGCCAACAGCTGGATCAGGCTTGTGTCGCGAGCTGCCGTCTTCGCCATGATCGAGGCCAGTCCATCGAGACGCTTGAGGGTTTCTTGTCGTTCAGCCACTGACAGCGTGGGGTCTTCTTTGCCCCGCGCACGTTCTTCGCGAACGAGGAGGGCTGCAACCTGGAACTTGACCCGATTGGGGGCCGTTACTTTGCCTCGGGCCGCGGCGGACTCAACCTCTCGGACGGCGCGCGCAAGGATCGGAATGATGCCGACATCGTCGATCGGCTTCTTTCGCGAACGCTTTGCGCCACCCGAGCGCGAAGAGTTTCGTGAGGGGCCTGACTGGGCCATTCTTCTCCTTGCAACAACCTAGGGATATGTGGATCCAAAAGGGAGAACCTTGTGTGATCGCACGGTGCCTCGCCCGTGATGCGAGACCGGCACACACAATCAGACCTGAACGGGAACCGTGTCAGTGACCGGCGTGCTCCTCTAGTGTAACCCTTACGAGGCGCCCTTACTCACGCGAGCGGCAAAACGTCCCTCCGCGGTCCGACCCATTGCTTTGGCCGTGCCTGCAAAAACAATCCCATGCAGCGGGGTCACGGCCCACCAATACAGCCTGCCACCGAGCCCCTGAGGGAAGAATATGGCCCGCTGGGACAATCTGCTCTGGTCATCAGACACGGGTGTGACGGTGAATTCCAGCCATGCCAACCCGGGAAGCTTCATCTCGGCGCGCAGGCGGAGGAAGGTTCCGGACTCGATTTTTTCCACCCTCCAAAAATCCAGGGCATCACCGGTGACAAGTTTGTTGGGGTCGCGACGTCCGCGCCTCAACCCGACACCACCTACTAGTTTGTCGAGCAAACCTCGTGCGGCCCACGCAACCGGGAGCGAATACCATCCATTTTCGCCGCCGATGCTCTCCACTACTGTCCACAGATTTTCTGCCGGGGCACTGACCTCCAGCGAGCATGAGTCTGTGTAGACCTTGTGTCCGGCCCATTCTGGGTCGCTGGGGAGTGGGTCAGAGGGTGCACCAATGACCTCCGTATTTCGCCATGACGTTTCGACCTCGCCGGAGCGCATGCGCACCAGCGCTAACTGCACGGCCCGCCGATAGCCGGTGAGTCCCTCCGCGGGTGGAGGAATTACCGCATCGATGTCGTGATTTTTCATCACCGCGTCGTGCAGCAACGACTCAATGATGGGCACCGCGAGACTTCTGGGAATCGGGGTGACAAGGTTCACCCACTGAGACGCCAGCCAGGGTGTCAGGACCGGCAAAGCGAGAATCAGCCTCTCTTTGAGGCCCGCCTCGGCGGCGTACCCATTCATCAGCTGGTAGTACCGGAACACATCGGGTCCGCCAATATCGAAGGCCCGATTAATTGCGGGCGGCAGCTCAGCGGATTTGACCAGGTAGTAGAGAACATCTCTCACGGCAATGGGCTGAATGTGGTTTCGCACCCATTTGGGAGCCGGCATCGCGGGGAGGATCTCGGTGAGGTTGCGAATCATTTCAAAACTTGCAGAACCAGAACCAATGATGACCCCCGCCTGAAGGGCAATGGTCGGAACACCCGAGGCTAAAAGAATATCGCCCACCTCTTTGCGAGAGCCGAGGTGTCGCGAGAGGGGCCCATCGGGGTGGAGCCCACCGAGATAGACGATGCGGGAGACCTTAGCCTTGGCGGATTCCTCCGCCACTATCGTCGCTACTTGGCGCTCAATCTCCTCAAAATTTCCAGCACTCGACATCGAATGCACCAGGTAGTACAGGACGTCAATCGACCGTGCGGCACGGGCCACATCAGCGCGGTTCTGCAGATCACCCTGGACTATCTCAACATCGTCATGCCACGGCACGCCATCGAGGCGATGGGGCTCGCGAGCGAGGACTCGGACCGTGTGACCCTGTTCGAGCAACCGGGGAACCAAGCGACCCCCCACATAGCCCGTAGCTCCCGTGACCAAGACCTTCATAGCCCCAGGGTATGGCTCGTGTCTGGGAAATCACTACTCATTAGCTATACCGTGTGGGAGTGGATATCCCGGCGCTGAACGAATGGTTCGCCCTCAACCAGCGTCCACTGCCCTGGCGAGACCCTTCCTGCTCCCCCTGGGGTGTGATGGTCTCCGAAGTGATGCTTCAACAAACGCCAGTCGCCCGGGTGGAACCGGTGTGGCACGACTGGATAACCCGGTGGCCAACTCCCAGCGACCTCGCTCGCTCCTCACAGGCTGACGCCGTCGGCGCCTGGGGCCGATTGGGCTACCCGAGGCGCGCGATGCGCCTGTATCAGGCCGCTCGCATCCTTCATTCCGAGCATGGGGGTGCGGTTCCCCGTGAACTGGCAGCCTTGCTTGCCCTTCCTGGCATCGGCGATTACACCGCACGGGCCATCAGAACCTTTGCTTTCGGGATTCCTGAGCCCGTGGTTGATATCAATGTGAGACGGGTCATGGCGAGAGCACACGTCGGCGAAGGGGATGCCGGGCCAGCCCGCATTTCGGCTGATCGAGAGACCGTGTGGGAAGTGCTGAAACCGCTGGATGCCCAGGCGCAGGTGAGTGGCGCCAAGGCGCTGATGGAACTGGGTGCCGTGACGTGCACAGCCCGTTCTCCGCAGTGCGCAGTGTGCCCGATTCGCGAGAGCTGTGCGTGGCGTGCAGCAGGATATCCGCCCTACCGGGGCAAAAAAGCGCCAACTCAGGCCCGGTTCGAGGGCAGTGATCGGCAAGTCCGCGGGATTATTCTTCGGGAACTGCGCGGCAACGACACCCCCGTCCCCGAGGAATTCCTGACGACTCTGTGGCACGATGCCACCCAGTTTCACCGGGCACTGGAGTCACTTCTCGCAGATGGGCTCGCCGCGCGAACCGAGGGCGGCATCGCTCTGGCTAGCTAGAGGCCTTGTCTCTGCGAATGATCTCTCGCATTCCTTCGATCGCAACCGGCAAAAGATTTTCCACCTTTGACGCCTCCCATTCAGCGGGGGTCATCGGGGTCTGATCGGGGTGACCCATGACCATCATCAGACCGCCGGCGCGAACGCGAAGAACCGAGGCAACAATGTAGAGAGGAGCAGCTTCCATCTCCGAACAAATTGCTCCACCCGCCATCCAGGCCGTCCAGCGTTCCTTCAGCCGGCTCGCAATCGGCATTCGTTCTGGGGAGTGTTGGCCATAGAACGAGTCTTTGGACTGAGAAACACCCACATGGACCGTCTTGCCCATGTCCCGAGCGGCGTCACTGAGCGCCTGCGTCAGGTTAACGTCAGCCACAGCCGGGAACTCGAGGGGCAAATAGTGGAGGCTGGTTCCCTCGTCACGAATAGCTGCCGAGACGATGGCAATGTCCCCCGGCTTGATGTTCTCCTGCATCGATCCCGATGTCCCCACCCGGACGAAAGTATCCGCGCCGATTGCAACGAGCTCCTCCATGGCGATTGCTGCAGAGGGTCCACCGATCCCCGTTGAGGTCACGGAGACTTTTTCCCCATCGAGGTAGCCAGACCAGGTTTCGTATTCGCGGTGGGTAGCTACCTTCGCGGGCTCATCAAAATACGACGCAATCATTTCGCATCGACCGGGGTCGCCGGGAAGGAAAACATAGCGACCCACATCTCCCTCAGCCAAGGCAATGTGGTACTGGCGGGGGTCTTCACGCTTCATGGACATGTCGTAACTCCTTAGCCTCGTGGTTCTTCGTCGGACCTGGGAACTTTGTAGGGGTCTTCGTCACCAGCGTATTCCGCTGTGGCTTTCTGGCGCTCCACAGCGGCGTCGCGTTCGCGAGCCTCACGGAGCAGATTTTCGATAGCGGCGGCGTTTTCGGGGACACCATCGAGAACGAACTCCAAGGACGGCGTCAATCTGGCCGTGATGTTCTTCCCGACCTCGCTGCGAAGCATTCCGGTCGCCGCTTTCAGAGCACGCTCCGTATCTGCCCGCTCCGTATCGTCACCCAAGACGGTGTAAAACACCGACGCATGCTGCAAATCACCCGTCACGTGGACGTCGGTGATCGTGACATACCCCATTCGGGGGTCACGCAATCCACGCTGCAGACGCTCGGCAAGAATTTGCCGAATCAGGTCGGCCATTTTTCGCGCGCGAGGCGAGTTACTACTCACGGACCTTTTCTTTCATCTCGATGGTCTCGATCTCATCGCCAATTTGGATGTCCTTGAGCTTACCCAGGCCGATTCCACACTCGAAGTCCGTCTTAACCTCGGTGACATCGTCTTTGAACCGACGCAGGGAGTCGATGCTGAGGCCATCGGCAAGAACAACACCATCGCGAATGATGCGAGCTTTTGCGTTCCGGGTGATCGTTCCGGAGCGGACGATACACCCGGCGATAGTCCCGGCCTTCGAGGACTTGAAGACCTCGCGAACCTCGGCAACACCGGATTGAACCTCTTCGAATTCGGGCTTGAGCATCCCCTTGAGAGAGCTCTCAATCTCCTCGAGGGCGTTGTAAATCACCGAGTAGAAGCGAACATCCACGCCTTCTCGCTGTGCACGCTCTCGTGCCTTCGAGTCAGGTCGGACATTGAAGCCCACGATGATGGCGTTATCAATCGTGGCGAGGTTTACATCGCTCTCCGTGATCGCACCAACACCGCGGTGGATGATCCGCAACTGCACCGAATCATCGACCTCAATCTTGAGCAACGACTCCTCCAGAGCCTCAACAGCACCGGACACGTCTCCCTTGAGGATGAGGTTGAGCGCTTCGATCTTGCCGTCTTCGAGAGCTTTGGTGAAGTCCTCGAGGCTGATCCGCTTGCGCGCTTTGGCGAGCTGAGCGTTGCGCTCGGCGGCTTCGCGCTTCTCAGCGATCTGACGAGCAGTGCGGTCATCATCGGTCACGATGAAGCTGTCGCCTGCCCGAGGAACGCTGGAGAGACCCTGAACAGCTACCGGGCGCGAGGGGTATGCCTCGTCGACGGATTCACCGTTCTCATCGATCATGGCGCGAACACGTCCGTAGGCGGTTCCTGCGACAATCGCTTCTCCCACGCGAAGAGTTCCGGATTCGATGAGGACCGTCGCAACAGCACCGCGTCCCTTGTCGAGGCGGGCTTCGATTGCCACACCACGTGCGGTGCGGTTCGGGTTGGCCCGGAGGTCCAACCCGGCATCTGCCGTGAGCAAGACAGCATCAAGCAACTCGGTAATACCTTCGCCCTTGAGCGCCGATACCTTGACAGCCTGGGTGTCTCCACCGTATTCCTCGGCAACGAGCCCGAACTCGGTGAGTTGTTGCAACACCTTGTCAGCCTTCGCACCAGGAGCGTCCATCTTGTTGATGGCCACCACAATCGGAACGTGAGCCGCTTGCGCGTGGTTCAGGGCCTCGATGGTTTGGGGCATGATCCCGTCATCCGCAGCGACAACCAAAATGGCGATGTCGGTGACTTGAGCACCACGCGCACGCATCGCGGTAAACGCTTCGTGACCCGGGGTGTCGATGAACGTGATGGCACGCTCTATACCGTCGTGCTCGGTCCACACCTGGTAGGCACCGATGTGCTGGGTGATTCCACCGGCTTCTCCGGCAACCACGTTGGCGCTCCGGATTGCATCCAAAAGCTTCGTTTTACCGTGGTCGACGTGACCCATGACGGTCACAACAGGTGGCCTGATGACCAAATCTTCTTCGTTCTCTTCCTCGTCGAGGTCAATATCGAAGCTCTCCAAGAGTTCTTTATCTTCATCCTCTGGAGACACAATCTCGACCTTGTAGCCAAGCTCCGCGCCGAGAACCTCAAACGTTGCCGCATCAAGTGACTCAGTGGCAGTGGCCATCTCGCCCAGCTGGAACAACACGGTGACAAGGTTTCCGGGAGGAACCGGGAAACCTGTCAAGTTCTCAATCTTGTCCGCGAAGTCGCTAATCGAGGCTCCTTGGCGTAAACGAATCACCGTGGATCCATCACCCCGAGGAATCGTGACGCCGCCGAGGCTCGGTGCCTCCCGCATTTCGAACTCTTGACGCTTCGTCCGCTTTGACTTGCGAGACTTGCTCTTTCCGCCGCCGCGACCAAACGCACCAGCTGTACCGCCACCAGGACCACGTCCGCGTCCCCCGGCACCCGGGCGACCTCCACCGGGGCCACCACCAGGTCGGCCACCAGGACCACCGGGGCCTCCCGGACCGCCGCTAAATCCTGCACCGCCGGGGCGACCAGGGCCACCGGTACGTGCCTGGAAGGGAGCGCGAGGCCCACCCTCTGCGCCCGCGGGACGCCTCGGTGTGGCTCCTTGGCCAGGACGGCCAGGAGCTGGTCGACCCATACCCTGAGCAGACGCAAAAGGATTGTTACCCGGACGGGGAATACCGGGTGTTCCCGGAGCTGGAGTACCGGGGGCCGCAGTTTCTGCGGGCGCCGCTGGTGCAGCTGGAGCAGCGGGCGTCTCAGGAGTTGGCTCGGGGGCTGGTGCTGGCTGCGGAGCAGCGGGTTTCTTCGGCTCAGGCTTCTTCTCTACCTCGACAGGAACGACGCCTTCTTCGGCAAAAGCGGCTTTGAGCTTGCGAATGACGGGCGGCTCCACCGTCGACGAAGGACCCTTGACGAATTCGCCGATCTCTTTCAGTTTTTCCAAGGTGCGTTTTGAGTCGATACCCAATTCCGCGGCGATTTCATGCACGCGAGCTTTTGAAGCCACAATTCTCCTGTCTGGGCACACCCAGCCAGGGCGCGCCGTTACCTACAAACGAGGCTCATTTCGAGCCACTCATGAGGATTCCATTAGCCATTCAGCCTTGTCTTAGCGAGGTCGGGTGACCTACTGAGGTTATCCAATGCGGAGCAATCGAGCGAGGATCCCGTTTTCAGAGCCCTACTCCATGCCCGTCGTGAGAGAGAGCGAGAGAGACATTCCAGGTTCCGGTGCACCCAGGCACCTCTACCGGCTTCTTTCTCTTTCTCATCCACGACGACTCGGTTGTCCAGTGCCACACACCGTAGAAGGTTTTCTCTGGTGTCTGACTCGAGACAACCCAAGCATCGCCTGGAATTCCCCATCTTAGCCCCCTTGATGGCCAGAAGCACGCCTCGAACGGTGTTCTGGTCTACGAATCCATCACGGAATCGGGTTGGATGTCAATCTTTGCGCCGGTCAACTTGGCCGCGAGGCGGGCGTTTTGCCCCTCTTTACCAATCGCGAGAGAGAGCTGGTAGTCCGGGACCAATGCTCGAACCTGCTTGGTGGCTTCATCCAGGACAAATGCGCTCGACACTTTCGCTGGGGAGAGAGCATTTGCTACAAACTGCGCGATGTCCTCCGAGAAATCGACAATGTCGATCTTCTCCTCCCCCAATTCCGCTTGGACTGCACGAACTCTCTGGCCAAGCTCACCAATACATGCGCCCTTCGCGTTGATCCCGGGAGCGGTCGCGGTGACCGCAATCTTCGTGCGGTGTCCCGCTTCCCGGGCGATAGACGCGATATCGACCAAACCCTGGTGAATTTCTGGGACCTCCATCGCAAAAAGCTTGCGAACAAGGCCCGGGTGGGTGCGACTGACCGTAATAGAGGGGCCCTTCGTGCCCTTCTCGACCTTGGTGACATAGACGCGAAGTCTGGAGCCATGCTCGTACGCTTCGCCCGGAACCTGCTCTTCTGGAGGCAAAATCGCCTCCACTTCACCAAGGTTGATGTGAATCATGCGGGGATTAGGACCCTGTTGCACAATTCCTGAGACGATATCGCCGTCTTTTCCGCGATATTCGCCCAGGATTCGGTCGTCGCCAATGTCACGCAGACGCTGATTGATGACCTGCTTCGCCGCGTGGGCGGCGATGCGCCCAAAGTCTTCAGGGCTGTCAACCTCTTCGCCCACTTTGAGGCCCTCGTCGTCGACAATGGGGATGAAGATCGTGACGTGGCCGGTCTTTCGATCGAGCTCTACGCGAGCCCGAGGAGCGTCAGGGTCGCTCCGTTGCCCGCGGTAGTCAGCAATACCCGTGTGCTTTTCGTACGCGGTCAGGATTGCTTGCTCGATGATGATGACGAGCTCATCAAAAGGGATTTCGCGCTCAGACTCCATGAGCTTGAGCACACTCAGGTCGATGTCCATGAGGGCCCTCCTATTCGATTATGTGAAGGTATGAACGCTACCCGCCTCACCAGAGTACAAGTGAGAGAGTATTTCAGCTACCCAGCGCTACTGGGGCAGAGCGCCCGGCACATCTGCAATAGGCATCTCGGTGCGCTCACCGGTGCGCCGATTCCAGTATTCGACCAGGCCGTTGGCGGCACCCCGTCCCACGATCACAATGTGGGGAACGCCGAGGATTTCCGCATCAGCAAACTTCACACCGGGGGAAAGCTTCGGTCGATCATCGTAGAGAACCTCTTTACCCAGGCCTTCGAGTGTCGCAGCGAGCTCCGAGGCCACCTCAAAAACAGCCTCGTCTTTGCCCGCAGCAACCACGTGAACGTCAAAGGGTGCGACTGCTTCTGGCCAGATTAATCCCTTTTCATCATGGTTGGCCTCCGCGATCACAGCGACCAAGCGGGTAACACCAATCCCGTAAGAGCCCATCGTCACGGTGACGAGAGAACCATTCTCATCGAGCACCTGGAGCCCCAATGCTTCGGCATACTTGCGGCCCAGTTGAAAGACGTGCCCAATTTCCATCCCCCGGGCAGCCTGGAGCGGACCGGACCCATCGGGAGCTTCGTCTCCTTCGCGCACCGTGGCAATATCTGCAGGCCCATCGGGAACAAAATCACGTCCGCAAATGAGGTTGAAAACGTGTTTTTCATGCTCGTTGGCTCCGGTTACCCACGAGGTTCCCTCCACAACACGGGGATCCACCAAGAACCGAATTCCACTGGCAGACTTCTCGCCCAGAATCGGCCCCTTCTGGGACCACGGTCCGATATATCCCTTGACCAGGGCGGAGTGGCGAGCAAAATCAGCATCGTCGGCGGGTTCAACAGTCGCGGGGCCAAAGAACGCTTCTGCCCGTTTCATATCGACATCTCGGTCTCCCGGTACACCCACGATCACGAGTTCAGCCTCACCATCGGGCGAGGTGAGCTTGAGCACAACGTTTTTCAGCGTGTCCGCAGCGCTCCACGAGCCCTCAGGCTTCGGGTGGCGCTCGTTGGCTAGAGCGACCAAAGTATCGATTGTCGGGGTGTCGGGGGAATCAAACACCACTGGTGAGGGGGCGTTGTCAAAGGGCACCGCCAGTGGCGGCGTAACGCGATACGCCTCCACGTTCGCGGCATACCCACCCGCTGTGCGCACGAAGGTGTCCTCCCCCACATCGGTGGGGTGCAGGAACTCTTCGCTTCGAGAGCCGCCCATCGCGCCAGCATCCGCTTGGACGATGACGTAGTCCAGTCCCAGGCGCTGGAAAATCCGCTCATAGGCATCCCGCTGAGCCTGGTAGGACTTCTCCAAACCCTCATCGGTGTAATCGAACGAGTAGGCATCTTTCATCGAGAATTCCCGCCCGCGCAGCAGACCTGCGCGAGGGCGAGCCTCATCTCGATACTTGTCTTGGATCTGATAAATCATCAGCGGCAGGTCTTTGTAGCTCGAATACAGGTCCTTCACCGTCAGGGTGAAGACCTCCTCGTGCGTGGGTGCCAGGAGGTAGTCCGCCCCTTTGCGGTCTTTGAGCCGGAAGATCCCGTCGCCGTATTCCTCCCACCGACCCGTAATCTCGTAGGGCTCTTTGGGCAAGAGAGCAGGGAAATGAACGTGCTGAGCGCCCGCCGCCTGCATTTCTTCGTGAACTATGCGCTCAATGTTCTGTCGCACCCGGAGCCCCATGGGCAACCACGCGAAAATCCCTGGTCCTTGGCGGCGGATATATCCCGCGCGCACAAGCCACTTGTGGCTGGCCACATCCGCGTCACTCGGGTCTTCCCGAAGCGTGCGGACAAAAAGTTGGGAGAGGAGTGTAGGCACCGCTCCAGACTACCGGGCGCTTAGGCCGTCACGACCTCGGGCGAACCCTGAGGTGCGTCGGGCATTTCGGCTGCAAGTCGGTTCGCCTCTTCGATGAGTGTCTGGACAATTTCAGACTCTGGGACAGTCTTGATGACCTCGCCCTTGACGAAGATCTGTCCTTTTCCATTTCCACTGGCGACGCCCAAATCGGCTTCCCGAGCTTCTCCAGGACCGTTCACCACACACCCCATCACCGCGACACGGAGCGGGACGGTCATCCCCTCGAGACCCTTGGTGACATCTTCGGCAAGCGTGTAGACGTCGACTTGGGCCCGCCCACAACTCGGGCACGACACAATCTCGAGCTTGCGCTCGCGCAGGTTCAACGATTCCAAAATCTTGAGGCCAACCTTGACCTCTTCGGCGGGAGGGGCGGACAGCGACACCCGGATGGTGTCACCAATTCCCTCCGAGAGAAGAATTCCAAAAGCCACGGAGGACTTGATCGTTCCCTGGAAAGCAGGGCCCGCTTCGGTGACGCCCAAGTGCAGGGGCCAATCTCCTCGCTCCGCGAGTTGTCGATAGGCCTTCACCATCACGATGGGGTCGTTGTGCTTCACAGAGATTTTGAAGTCGTGGAAGTCATGTTCCTCAAACAGGCTGGCCTCCCACACGGCGCTCTCGACGAGTGCCTCTGCGGTGGGTTTTCCAAACTTCTCCAGCAGGCGGGGGTCCAGGGAGCCGGCGTTGACTCCGATGCGCAGGCTCACTCCGGCGGCTTTGGCCGCTTGGGCAATCTCTCCCACCCGGTCATCAAATTTCTTGATGTTTCCCGGGTTCACGCGCACCGCGGCACACCCGGCATCAATGGCCTGGAAAACATACTTCGGCTGGAAATGAATATCGGCGATAACGGGGATCTGACTCTTCTTCGCGATAATCGGCAGGGCGTCAGCGTCGTCCTGTGTGGGCACTGCGACGCGCACAATGTCGCAACCGGTGGCGGTGAGCTCCGCGATTTGCTGAAGAGTTCCGTTGATGTCGGTGGTCTGCGTCGTCGTCATCGACTGGACGCTCACCTGGTGGTCGCTGCCGACCATCACTTTGCCGACTTTAATCTGTCGAGTCTTACGTCGAGGGCTGAGGGTTTCTGGGACTTTGGGTAATCCCAGGTTGACTGCGGGCACGCTCACCCCATCCTTTCGTGACGGCTAGCCCGAGGAACCTCGGGCGTGATGCCCCCTAGCTTAAGGCGTGAATCCATACCCCGCCTTTCAGACTTCGCCCGCGAGTCCTAGGAAAAGAGCTTGATGGGGTTGACGATGTCGGCATACATCAACAGCAAGCTCATACTGCCAAGGATTGCCACCACTACGAATGTCGCAGGAATGAGCTTGCTGGCATTAACCGGGCCCGGGTCCGTTTTCCCCAGCGCGCGATAGAGCCGACGTTTTGCGCCTTCGTACAGGCCCATGGCAACGTGGCCTCCATCAAGAGGCAGTAGCGGAATGAGGTTGAAGACAAACAGCGCGACATTCAGCGAGGCCAGAATCCCGACCAGGCTTGCGACTCGGTCTGCCACACTCAGGGAATCCACCGACGCAATCTCTCCAGCGATACGCCCCACACCGACCACACTCAGAGGCCCGTTTGGATCTCGCTCCTCGGGACCGAAAGCGGCCTGAGCAACATCGACAAGTCGCTGAGGCAAGGTCACGATGATCCGAACCACACCGACCACGTTGTCCCACACCGCGGGTAGAACGGCGGTCACGCTCTGACGTTGGTTCTCCACAGCCGACCCGATACCGACAAACCCCACGTACTCGACCACGGGGTTGCCCCCCTCATCGAGCAGTATGTCCCCCGCCTCATCAGAGGCGTAGCGCTCACTGAGCAACGGGGTGACGCTCAGCGGCACCGCGGCACCATCGCGCTCCACCACAACATCCACGGGCCGACTTGGCGAGGTGCGAATGATTTCGGTGACCCGGAACCACTCGTCGACATCTTCCCCAGCGACGCTAAGGATTCGATCACCTGGCAGGATTCCAGCCTGCGCACCCGGTGCCACTGGATCATCGGCGGCACACTCTGCGCGGGTTTCCGTCGCCGGGACCACGCACTCCGACACTGAGCCCACGGTCACACTCAGCGAGGGCACCCCAAAACCCATCAAGACCACGGCATACAGCACGATGGCAATGAGCAGATTCATAACGGGCCCACCGAGCATGATGACGATGCGTTGATACAGGGGTAAGCGGTAGAAGCTTCGCTGGTCAATATCGATATCAGTGGGCGCATCCGCACCTGGACCGGGATCTCCCACCACCTGGTCAAAGAACCCGGTGGTTGAGGTCTCTGGTCTGTTGTGTGCAGGAGTTGGGGAATACATGCCAGCCATGGCGACATAGCCGCCCAACGGTATGGCCTTTATGCCAAACTCTGTGTCCCCGCGACGGCGCGACACCAGCGTTGGCCCAAACCCGATCATGAACTGGGAAATGTAGACCCCGAACTTCTTGGCCGGAAAAAAGTGTCCCCACTCATGGAGTGCGATGGACACCATGAGCCCCACAGCAACCACGCTGATGCCCGCGATAAAGAGAATTACGCTGTCCACGGCCACACTCTATTCGAGGGCACCGACGAGGACGCTTGGAAACCTTTAGGAACGCTGGGCGGAGATAACATCCTCGGCGATCTCCCTCGCCCATCGCTCAGCCTCAAGGACAGCCTCCAGCGACATGCCCTGGGGTGTATGCGCGTCGACAACGTGCGCGATGACACCGATGATGTCGGGCAGGGAAATTTCCTCCCGATGGAACGCGTAGACGGCTTGCTCATTCGCGGCGTTGAACACCGCCGGGAAGGTCTCGCCCCGCTCCCCCACTGCTTTTGCCATCGACACTGCAGGAAATGCCACCTCATCGAGTGGGTCAAACGTCCATGTGTGCGAAGTCGTCCAATCGATGCCGGGCATCACACCTGGAATACGATCGGGCCAACTCAGACCCCACGCGATGGGCAGACGCATATCCGGCGGGGACGCTTGCGCGAGCGTCGAGCCGTCATGGAATTCCACGAGCGAGTGCACGACCGATTGCGGGTGGACCGTGACCTCAATATCTCGAAACGCAACCCCAAAGAGGAGGTGAGCTTCAATAACCTCCAGCCCTTTGTTCACCAGGGTTGCCGAGTTGGTGGTCACCACAAGCCCCATGTCCCAGGTGGGGTGGGCCAGAGCCTCCCGGGGAGTCACCAAGGCCAGGGATTCTGTGCTGCGGCCCCGGAAGGGCCCCCCACTGGCGGTGACGATCAGTTTCGCCACCTCAGAGGGTGCCCCGGCCATCAGGGCTTGAGCGAGCGCGGAATGTTCCGAGTCGACGGGGACAATTTGATGGGGGCGCTGCTGTGCACCGACGACCAACTCACCGCCGACGATGAGACTTTCTTTGTTCGCCAGCGCAAGCGTGGCTCCGGACTCAAGAGCGGCAAGGGTTGGCTCTAGCCCCACCGACCCCGTTATCCCGTTGAGGACAACGTCGGCGTCGCTCCCTCGCACCAGCCGAGCTGCATCCGCCGCACCAAAAACAACACTCGTGTGCGCAAGACCCAGCTTGTCGGCTTGCGCATGCGCAAGTTCTCGGTTGGACCCCGCTGCAAGACCAATGACCTCAAAGCGGTCACGGTTGCGGTGGATGACCTCGAGCGCCTGGGTCCCAATGGAGCCCGTCGAGCCCAGGAGAATGACCCGGCGTGGTCGCTCAGCGCTCACTCGAAGCCCCCTGGAGGGCGCTGACCGTGCGATCGATGGTGCATTGACCAAGCACTCGATTCCCCACATACACGACGGCACTTTGCCCAGGGGCCACCCCTAGGAGCGGTTCGTGCACGCTCACAATCATCTCTCCGCCGCTCACCCGCGCGCGAGCGGGTACGGGATCGGCGTGGGCGCGGACTTGAACATGACACTCGAAGGCCGCGCACCCAAAACCCGTGTCATCACTGGCGTCAGCGGCCAGCCCGGATGCAACGGGATCAGCGCCAGCAAAACTCATGCTCGACCCCGCCAACTCACTAATGGCAAGCGCTTCTTTGGGTCCCACGATGACTTCGTTCGTTTTGGGCCGAACCTCGAGAACATAGCGGGGTTGCCCATCCGGCGCGGGGAAACCCAGCTGCAGACCTTTTCGTTGCCCGACGGTGTAGGCGTGGGCACCCTGGTGTGACCCGACCACGTCTCCCTGGGTGGTCAGAACAGCACCTTCTTTTTCCCCTACTCGCTCGGCAAGCCACCCGCGGGTATCGCCATCGGGGATAAAACAAATGTCGTGACTATCGGGCTTGTTCGCGACAATAAATCCGCGCTCAGCGGCCTCAGCCCGCACCTCATCTTTGGAGGGGGTGTGCGCGAGCGGAAAATAGCAATGCTCCAGCTGCTGTGTCGTGAGCACTCCCAGCACATAGGACTGGTCTTTTGCCCACGTGGCCGCTCGGTGCAGCTCTTTACCCTGGGGGCCTTCCACAACGGAGGCGTAATGACCCGTTGCGATGGCATCAAACCCGAGCGCCAAACCCCGCTCGAGGACCGCCTGAAACTTGATGTGCTGGTTGCAGCGCATACAGGGGTTGGGTGTGCGCCCCTCGGAATACTCATCGATAAAGTCCTGCACAACATCCTGAGAAAAACGTTCCGAGAAATCCCAGACATAAAACGGAATACCCAGCATGTCCGCCACCCGCCGGGCATCCATCGAGTCCTCGATCGTGCAACACCCTCTCGACCCCGTGCGCAGCGTTCCCGGCATGCGCGAGAGCGCGAGGTGAACGCCGACTACCTCGTGGCCTGCCTCGACGGCCCGCGCCGCAGCGACGGCGCTGTCGACGCCACCGCTCATCGCTGCTAAAACCTTCACACCTCCATTGTAGAGAATGTGACTTTTGCGCAGGCCTAGTGCCCGGCGGCCATTCCAGCTCCTCGAGCCCGCTCCACGACCTGGGGGAAAATTGACGCTACTGTCGCGATGTCGTCCGCGCTGGTGTGGTACCCGACACTGAAACGAAGTGCCCCTCGGGCAGTGGCTTCGTCCAGACCCATCGCCAGCACAACGTGCGAGGGCTCAGGAATTCCCGCCTGGCAGGCAGACCCCGTGGACACCTGAATTCCCTCCTGGTCGAGCAGATAGAGCAGAACATCCCCTTCGCAACCGGGGACCGTGATGTGGAGGTTCCCGGGCAGCCGCGCATCGAGCGACCCCCGCACGACGATATCGGGCACAGCGCTCGTAAGGTGTCCCAGGAGGTCATCGCGTCGTTGCTGGAGCACGCTCACAGAGTCCAGCCGAAGGCGCTCTCGCAGCTCCACCGCCTCGGCAAAGGCGAGTGCACCCGGCGCATCCAGCGTTCCCGCACGCACCCGTTGCTGGTCGCCTCCGTGCACCAATGCGGTGAACTCGGGAGCATGCCGGGAGAGCACGAGTGCACCCACCCCAACAGGTCCCCCGACTTTGTGCGCGGAAATACTCATCGCAGCAACCTGCAGGTCGGAAAAACTCAGCGGAACATACCCCAGCGCCGCTACCGCATCCACGTGCACCGGAACGCCGGCCTCGGCAGAAATTCTGGCGATCTCCGCCACGGGCTGGAGCGATCCCACCTCATTATTGGCCAGCAGCGTTGTCACCAGAGTGGCGGGGTGGTCGTGCACAATCACCTCGAGTGAATCAAGGTCCATCACTCCCTCGGAATCCACGGGAACCCACGCAATCTCGGTTCCTTCGTGCTCGTCCAACCACTCCAGGGCGTCGAGAGTGGCGTGGTGTTCCGCTCGTGTGGAGACCAGTGTCGTGGGAGTGTCTCGCCCTCTGAGCCTCTGGGCAGCCCACACAGCACCCTTCAGCGCTGTGTTGATGGCCTCTGTGCCACCCGAGGTGAACACAATTTCAATGGGCTCGCATCCCACCACGCGGGCAATACGCTCTCGGGCTTCTTCCACCAGTGCGCGCTGGCGCTGTCCTGCCTGGTGAATCGACGAGGGGTTTCCGACTCCGGCAAGCGCGGAAACGTAGACCTCCAGGACCGATTCGGGCATGGGACTCGTGGCCTGGTAGTCGAGGTAGACGCCCATAGCTCCTCCTAGAACATCAGGGACGCGAGCTGAGTCCGAGCCTTTTTAACTTCGGGAGCGCTCTGCCCGACCACGACGAAATAGGCCAGCAAGCGTTCCCGGAGAAGCTCTTTGTCCTCCTCGCTCGCGGCGGGAAAAATTCCCAGGAGTCGCACAAAAGCGTCCTCCACGTGACCACCAGAGATATCCAGGTCCGCTACAGCAAGTGCGGAGGGGACATCCTGGGGTTGGTTGGCGGCGTTCCTGCGCACCTCATCAGCGTTGAGCGGGACAACTCTCTCCAGTAACTCCACCTGCGCAAGACCCGCAATAGCGTCCGCATCCGCGGGAGCTTCGGCTAACGCCTTCTGATACGCCGCTTTCGCCGCCGGGAGATCGTTGCGCGAGAGCGCATCGAAGGCTTCCTGGTGCAGCGGCGGCAATGGCGGCTCTGTGGCCTCCGCGTCGGGGGTGTCGAGCGGAACGGGGTCAACCTGACCGGTCACACCGTTCTCCTTGGCAAAACCCAGGACCTGATCCAAGATTGCCCGCACCTCGGTCTCCGCCGGAATTCCTTTGAATAGCGGCACGGGTTGGCCTGCAATCAGAGCCAACACTGTGGGCACGCCCTCTACCTGGAGAGCTTGAACAAGTTCGGGGGCGGATTCTCCGCGCACTGTCCCCAAGACGAACCGTCCCTGATAGCTCTCAATGACCGGACCGAGAGCGGGCGCGACCTCACCCCCGTAGACCTCGAGAATGACCGGAACAGTTTTGGACAGCTCGACAAGGGCCGCCACACTGCGATCATCCACGTCGCGAACGAGACCATTGGGTGCTGAGGGCGGGGTTGTGGGGGCTTGGTTCTTTTTCACCAAACCGGAGAGGTCGATGGCGCCCGCGAGAGCGGGGCCAAGCCTGGGGTCACTCATCTCTCTACCTCCTTGGCGCCAATGAGACTGTAGGTGAAGCCGAGAACCCGAATGGCATCCTCAGATCCCACCGGCGGCACGTACCAGAGTATTTGCAGTTGCGACTCAACATCGAATCCTCGGGTGGACTGGGACAGCGAGGTCAAGGCGCGCACCGCAACGCTGGAGTTCACCGCAGCCCCGGATTGCACGGGCTCAACGAGCTCCCGCTCGATGATGGTGCCCATGACGATTGCACCCGAGTCCGCCGTGGAGAAGGCCACCACCTCGGAATCACCCGGGGTCCGCTCCCAGGTAACCTGGACAGTCTCCCCAAAGGATTCTTGGCGCAATGCCTGCGCGTCCGGGCCTGCCTGGGCAAACAGGGGGTCATTCGCGAGAGCAAACTCGGAGGCGAACTGACTTTCTTGGCCACGTCGCAGGACATCGGCGTAGTGCTCGATGAGCTCCAGGGGTTGAATTCGGGTCAGCTTCGAATCGGCGGCGAGCTTCGGTGCGCCCATCGCGGCCGAGGGTAGATCTGGAAGCTGAACCTGGGGGTTCAACACGATTGCGTAACTGAGTTCATATTGAGAGCGCGCATCTTGCTGCTTCAGGACGACCCCGAGCGAGGGTGAGGCAAGATCCGCCTCGTCTTGGATGATCCCAAAAACACTCCGAGGCCAGGTCGTGGTTTGCTGGGGCACAACGAGTCGAATGGGCGAGGCGGGAATCGGAACCACGGTGGCCGAATCGGGATCGGCGCGCTGAATAATGTAGGCCGAGCGTCGAGCAGAGAGAGTGGGCTCTTCCACTCGAACTCCCAGGGTGTTTACGGAGAGCTCTTCGTCTGCTGCCTGAATTTGAGCGGCAACGCGCGACATGATGCGGGAGAACTGTAGTTCTGTGACCGCTGGGTAGGGTGCGGTGGTCGGGGTTGCTGGCTCCGCTGCGACGTCAATCGCTGGCTCTGGAGCAGGCGTGCTGCAGGCCCCGAGACCCAGCGCGATCGCGACCGGAAGGGCAACAAAACCCGCAGCCCTTCGGCCCGATGGCCGCACAGCAGCGGGACGTAGTGCTCGCGCGGACCGATACGCCCGTGCGGAGCGTCGCTTCGGGCGCTGCGTTTTCCGGCGCCGCGGCCCTTTTGTTGCGCGCCAGTGAACCCACGACATAATCAGGGCAATAAACCCTGCGAGCATCGTGAGCAGTCCCACGACAATCAAGGCAAGAATCCACGGAGCCTCGTTAATGACGGGCCACGAGAGGGAAATGTCCTGGGGGGCTGGCAGCTGCCCATCACTCATGATGAGAACGCTGACATCCTCGGGAGCAGCGATGGAAACACTCACCGAACCAGATTCTGAGTACTCTGCAAACCACAGGTCCGAACCCGAGGGATCGGGAAGATAGAGGTCGCCCCCGCGCGGAAGGGCAGTGAGGGCTAGCCCCAGCTCATCCAGGCGCAGAGACGTGTGACGAACAGGCGATAACCAGGCCATCACATCGACCGTTCGTCCATATGCCACAAACACGCTGTCGGTGGAGCGGTTGATAAACCCCTGCCCATCCTCCGAGGGGACCCGACCGCTCGTCCCACCCGTGACCGTGATTGTTTGGCGCCCCGGGTATTTCAGTAACTCGGTGCCGTGGATGATGGTTGCCGGAGCCGTGGTCTCCGTCGATATCGAGAGGTCAATTGTTTCCGGTGCGTCAAAAACGGTGCGCTGAGCGATACCGATGGAGAGTGTCACGGTGGAGACAGCCAGAAGAACGATGGCAACAATGAGGCGCACTCGTTCCCCTCTCCGCTTGTAGTGGGAGGTATCCTCGACCTCCGTGCAACTCCCCAGGTTAGCCGATGCTGGGTTAGATTCCGCTGGCTCCTTAGAGCTACACTACGGGGAGACTCAAGCGGTTTTACTACAAGGAGATACGTTAGTTTTCATGGCGGACACGGAGCAAGATTTCACGACAGAACTGCGCGGATACAAGCGCAGTGAGGTCGATGGCGTCATTAATGAGCTTCGCAGTGAACTCATTAACGCCTCGAAGGACCGCAAGAACCTTCTCGATGAGCTCTCCACCCTCAAGCACCACATCGCGGCGATCGAAGCCGCCGGAGGAGAATCTGCCTCACTGACGTATTCGGGGTTGGGCAGCCGGTTGGAGACCATTCTCCGCATCGCTGAAGAGCAATCGACTCGAATCATTGGCCAAGCGGATATCGACTCCGAGAGCATCATCAATAACGCCAAGCTCGAGGCACAGTCGATTCTGGAAACCGCGCAGCGCGAAGCAGAGCGCATTGCGACCGACGCATCCAACGAAGCAGCAAACATCGCCGAGGGAGCCGCGGCGAAAGCCGAACGCCTCCTCGCTGAAGCCACAGAAGAGGCCCAGCGTCTCACCAAAGACGGGGTTGAAGAAGCCTCTGCCATTCGCGGCGCTGTCGCAACAGAGGCTGCGAAGACGCGCGCGAGCGCGAAACGCGAAACAGCGGCACTGCGCACCGAAGCCAAGCGAGAGATTGCCGAACTGAAAGTCGTCGCTGAACGCGAACTCAACCAAGCGCGGGCAACTGCCTCTGATCTACTCAAAGAGGTCGAAGTCGAGCGGGCAAGCCATGAGCTGACGTTGAAGAAGATCCAAGAAGAAGCCGCGCTCGCCAAGACGAATGCGGAACACGAACTCGCGCAAACAACGGCGAAACTGACTTACGACAATAAGACGCAATCCCAGGAGCTCGCCCGCATTGCGAAGCGGGCGCGCACGGATCTTGATGCCGAGCTCAGCGCCCGTCGTGCGGATGCCGAAAAGGACCTACTCGAGGCTCACCACAAGGCCGTGGACATGAACAACCGTTTCCTCAAACAGGCCGAGAACCAGCTCGCCGAGACGAAGTCTCGCCTCACGGCGCTGCGGGCCGAGCACAAGAAAATCACCGACGCCATTGAAACAGCTAACAGCGATGGAAAGTTGGAGGCCCAGAAGAAGGCCACCGCAGTCGTTGCGCAGGCGCAGAAGAAGGCTCGAGAGATTATTCGAAGCGCCGAAGACGAGGCAACGGCAAGGGTCGCTGCAGCGGAGCGCCGCCTCATCGAATTGCGTTCGGAGCGCGACACCATCGCGGACTACGTGGAGTCATTGCGGGCCGTCGTGGGCGCTGTCGTGGATAAGCCCGCGCCGGTGAAGAAAGCGTCCTCCGCTAAGCGGTCCAAGCCTCGGGCAACGGCACGGCAGCAGGATTCAGCCGCTTCGTAATCTCATCGAGAACGAAGCGGGTTTGCTTCTCTCCCACCCAGAGATGTTTTGCCCCCTCGGCGTCAACGACCTCAATGTGGGGGGCCGGGGCAAAACCCGCACGCGCAGGCGCAGGCGGAAGAAAATCATCGAACTCAGGAATGAGCGCGACAACGGGTACGGGAGCATCCTGCCAGCGGGCTACTTCCTCCGGAGACGTTCGGTGCAACGGTGGTGAGAGCAGAATTACTCCCGCGATGGCGTCCACGTGATCTCTGGCGTGCTTGAGAATCACCTCTGTTCCAAAAGACCACCCGATGAGCCAGGGCCTGGCCAACCCCAGGCGAGAGCACTCGACAAGGGCGGCGGCCAAATCGAGCCCTTCGTCGATTCCCTCTCCAAAGTGACCCTCTGACGTTCCACGGGGAGAACTCACTCCCCGAAAGTTGAAACGAAAAACAGCGATATCGGCAAGAGCCGGCAGGCGCCAGGACGCTTTGCGAATGATGTGAGAGTCCATGAACCCTCCTGCAGTGGGGAGCGGGTGGAGAAACAGCGCGGTCGCAACAGGATCTGTCGACTCGGGCTTTGCTACCTCGCCCACCAGGGTGAGACCATCCGAGGTGACAAAACTGATGTCCTCCCTGCGCGCAGGCAGAACCGTTGTCGACGTGACCTGCATGTTAGAAGATCCTCCAACAGTGCTTATGCCAGTGGCGCCGCTCCGAGACATCATGAGCGTCCCCCATGATGCCATCTTGTTTCCAGGCAACCAGGTGCTCGACACCGGGCTCAATACTCAAGTTGCATCCCGGGCAGGTGTACATCTTCTGGGCCTTCGAGGCGCCAATGGGCTGCACGGTGTAGCTATAGCCGTGTTTGTGTTCAGTCCGCCGAAACCCCGTCGTTAACCGTTCAATATCCAGGGGTTCACCCTCAAAGTTTTTGCGACCTTTGGGCCGATTACTGCGGGGCACAACTAGTACCAGTTCTTTGCCTGTGAGTGACCCCAGGCCGCACACGGGGAACCATAGCGCCCCTCGATGTAGCCCAAGCCCCAGCGAATTTGCGTTTCCGGGTTTGTCGCCCAGTCCGCTCCGGCGCTCGCCATCTTCTCGCCGGGCAGAGCTTGCGGAATGCCATACGCACCAGAGCTCCGGTTCATCGCGACATGATTCCAGCCAGACTCTTTATTCCACAGCGCCACAAGACAGCCGAATTCACTTTGTTCCCAACCCCTCGACACCACCTGCTCGAGAGCAAAAGCCTGAGCCGACCCAGGATCGGGGCGGCCCACTGCGGGAGCGGATCCCCAACCACCTGTCACACCAAACTCTTCGCGATCGAGCCCCAGGCCACTTCCCATCACTACGAGGCTCGCCGAGTCCTGGACGCCGGGGAAAAACCATGCACTGGCACTCGTCGTTGCGGGTCCGGCCAGGGGAACAGCAACGAAACCCGTGACCGCGAGTATGGCCAGGGTCGAGAGAACCGACTTCCTGGTCTCAGCGCGGGAAGTCTGGCGACGGTATCGTGGAGCCATTTTTCGGAGTGTCACAGCCTGCTTAGTCTACCCGCGAGGCCCTGAAGAGGGCGGGTTAGCGCACTGCCAACATGACAGACACAGTCTCATCGAGGAGCGCGTCCACCTGTTTTTCGTCATACCCGCCCAGTAACGTGCGAAAGGTTGAGCGCCGCACGGCAGTCACCGACAGCGCGCCTTGCTGCTGGAAGTAGCGCGAAATTTCCTCACACACTTCGTCCACGTCACCGGGGTGATACCCCGGGCGAATCTTGGAGACAGCTCGAAACTTTGCTCGTGGTGGTCGGGCGGTGCGATCGAGAATCTCTTGAGCTCGCTCGCGAACTCCGGCGTAATAGGTTTCCTCTCCGACGGTCTCCGTGTCGGCAAGTCTTTCTTTATCCGCGAACGCTTCTTCCAAGCGCCACAACGCCTCATCAACAGCTTTCGTCTGAAAGCCATCCTTAGTCACCAAGGGGAACACTTTGTGGCGAATATCCTGCGAGGTGATGCCATCTTCTTGGCCCTCGAAAACGCGCTTTGCGCGCTCAAGAAACTCAGTCACGATATCCGGGTCGTACCCGGGCATACCTTTGTCCGCGCGAGGGAAGGGTGCATCCACACGCTTATTCTGCCAGTGAGTGGCGATAAAACCCGGGTGGACTGGCGTACTAGCCAAAAATTTGGAACATCACGAACAACATCGCCATGGAGGGCAACATCGAGTCGAGTCGATCCAAGAAACCACCGTGCCCCGGGAGCCACGACGAGATGTCCTTGATGCCCAAGTCTCGCTTGATCAAAGACTCTACGAGGTCTCCCAGCGTTGCAGAGCCCAAAAGCACTGCGCCCAGCAGAAGTCCGACCCACCAACTCACGCCCAACATCAGGGTTCCCAGGAGCACTCCGGCAACCATGGCGGCAACGAATGACCCGGCAAACCCTTCCCAGGTCTTCTTCGGCGAAATCTTCGGAGCAAGAGGAGTCTTGCCCAGACTGAGACCGGTGGCATAGGCGGCAACATCCACGCACGCGACAATGACGACGCCGGCAAACACCCACCACACTCCCCCGGGGCTTGTCGCAATGGCAACGGCAAAGCCGCCCAAGAATGGCACGTAAGCGAGCACCATCACCGCAACCCCGATATCAGACAGCGTCGTGGAGCGAGAATCGGGTTGAAGGAGTGCCCGGCCAGCCCGCAGAGCAACTGCGATCGCAATTGCCCCCACGAGACCCCAGAGTTGGCCTTCTGGACCATAGAGTGCCGCCAGGGGCACCATGGCTGCCGAGACCACGACGAGTGGCCATCGAGACCGAAGTCGGCCCTTGTCGGTGAGCGCACCTGCGAGCTCGAGAACAGCAAACACGACGAGCACGGTCACGAAAAGGACGAAGAGCTCAACGAGCCAGAACAGGCTGGCGACAAAGACCCCTCCCAGGAGTAGGCCAAAAACAATCGCTTGCCAGAGCGGACGGCCTGCGCGCTTGTCAATGCGCGCATTGACATCACGAACCTGCTCTTCAAGCTCCGAGACGGCAGCCTCTATGTGCTCCAGGGCCTCCGCCCCGGCCTGGGCAGGATCAAACTTTTTCTTGGGGGAACCAGACGCTCGAGTGCTCATTAGACCTCGAGCAGCTCGGCTTCTTTCTTCTTCACAGCTTCGTCGATGAGATCGATGTGGGATTTTGTGATGGATTCGAGCTCCTTTTCAGCCCTCGAGACATCATCCTCTCCCACTTCAGACTTCAGCGAACTCAAATCGTCCATCGCTTTGCGGCGAACGCTGCGGACTGATACTCGCCCGTCTTCGGCTTTTTGCTTGACGATCTTGACGTATTCCTTGCGGCGTTCCTCGGTCAGCTCAGGCATCGTGACACGAATGATCTCGCCGTCATTAGACGGGCTTGCCCCCAGGTTGGGAAAGTTGGTAATCGCTTTCTCAATGTCCTTGAGCGCGGTCTTGTCGTAAGGAGTGACGATGAGCGTGCGGGCTTCCTGGTTTTGGAGGCTTGCCAACTGGGCCAGAGGCGTAGGCGAGCCGTAGTAATCGACCATGATTTTCTGGAACAGCGCGGGATTGGCCCGACCGGTTCGCACCGTCTGGAAGTCGTCGTGGACTACGTCGAGGGCTTTCGCCATCTTTTCTTTCGCCTCAGCGAGAACGTCAGCAATCATGGGTTTATCTCCTTGGTCTCAGTCTAGTTCGAGGGGCGCTCAGGACACGAGGGTGCCGATGCGCTTACCCACGATCGCTTTGGTCACATTGCCCGCGGGCTCCATGCCAAAGACCACCATCGGCATCTTGTTGTCCATGCACAGGCTAAACGCCGTGGAATCGACAACTTTGAGGCCCTGCACAAGGGCTTCCTGGTAGCTCAGCTTGTCGTACTTCTTCGCCTGCGGGTCCTTCTTCGGATCGGTCGTGTACACGCCATCCACACCGTTCTTTGCCACGAGCACCTCGTCGGCCAGAATCTCCAGGGCCCGCTGCGCAGCAACGGTGTCGGTCGAAAAATAGGGCAGTCCCGCACCGGCCCCGAAGACCACGACGCGACCTTTTTCCAGGTGGCGCACTGCCCGCAGGGGGATGTAGGGCTCGGCGACCTGGGTCATCGAGATGGCCGACTGGACGCGAACCTCGGCGCCTGCCTGTTCCAGAAAGTCCTGCAGGGCAAGGGCATTCATCACGGTACCGAGCATTCCCATGTAGTCCGCGCGCCTGCGGTCCATTCCCCGCTGGCTGAGCTCAGCACCACGGAAGAAGTTACCGCCACCGACGACAACGGCAACCTGGGTCTTCTTGGCGCCTTCCGCGATTTCGCGGGCAATCTGCGCGACAACGTCAGGATTGACTCCTAAAGAACCACCGCCAAACGCCTCACCGGAGAGCTTGAGAAGTACTCGACGACGACCTTCAGGCATGGTTGCACCTTTCGCTTGCGCTCCTCAGCGTAGCGGGGTTGGAAACGCCTCGGGGGCAGTGGCACGCTGTGCCCCTGCCCCCGACAAGCTTTCTGATGCGGTTAGGAACCGACGCGGAAGCGAGCGAAGCCGCTGACGCTCAGGCCAGCCTGCTCCAGCACCTGCTTGATCTGCATTTTGTTGTCCCGTGCGTAGTCCTGCTCCAGCAGGGCGACCTGCTTGAAGAAAGCGCCGAGACGTCCCTCCACAATCTTGGGAAGAGCGGCATCAGGCTTGCCTTCGCCGCGGGAGATTTCCTCGACGATGCGACGCTCAGCCTCGACGGCTTCTGCGGGAACATCGTCTTTGGACAGGTACTGCGGGTCAGCAAACGAAATGTGCTGTGCGACGCTGCGAGCAGTGTCCGCATCGCTACCGGAGTAAGCGAGTACGACACCAACCTGTGGGGGGAGGTCCTTGCTGGTCTTGTGCAGGTAGACAGCGAAGCTTTCGCCGGCGATCTTTGCAACACGACGGAGCTCGACTTTTTCGCCAATAATGGCGGCCTGATCTTCGATCATGCTCGAGACGGTGCCAGACCCAGCAGGTGCAGCCAAGGCTGCTTCCACGCTCTCAGCACCGGCAGCCACGATCGCAGCCAAAACGTCATCAGCGAGCGTGACGAACTTGTCGTTCTTGGCGACGAAGTCGGTCTCGCAGGCGAGCTCTACGAGGTAGGCAACGCCAGCGCCCTCGTGAGCGACAACGAGTCCCTCGCTCGTGGAGCGATCGGCACGCTTGGCGTTACCTTTTGCTCCCTTGAGTCGGAGGATTTCGGTGGCCTTTTCGACGTCACCATCAGCCTCTTCCAAGGCGTTCTTGGTGTCGACCATTCCGGTTCCCAGCTGCTCGCGCAGCTTCTTGATGTCTTCGAGTGACACAGCCATAGGTATCTCCCTTACTTCTTCTCTGCACTCTTGGGTGCAGCGGTCTTGGCGGGTGCTTTCTTCGCAGCAGGCTTCTTCTCCGCGGTAGCGGGAGCCTTCTTGGCAGCAGGAGCCTTGGTAGCCGGTGCCTTCGCAGCAGGAGCCTTCTTTGCAGCAGGCTTCTTCTCCGCAGCGGCGGGAGCCTTCTTGGCAGCCGGAGCCTTGGCAGCAGGAGCCTTCTTTGCAGCAGGCTTCTCTTCGGCGGGTGCCTCAGGAGCCTCGGAAGGCTGCTCGAGAAGCTCGCGCTCCCACTCAGCCAGTGGCTCCACAGCAGAGACGTTGCCCTCGGCTTCAGGCTTCTGGTGGCGCTCGATGAGGCCCTCAGCGACTGCGTCAGCGATTACCTTAGTCAACAACGCCACAGAACGGATCGCGTCGTCGTTACCGGGGATCGGGTACTGAAGGTCATCGGGGTCTGCGTTCGAGTCCAAAATTCCAATCACAGGAATTCCGAGCTTCTTTGCCTCGTCAATAGCGAGGTGCTCACGGATGGGGTCAATAACCCACATCGCGCTGGGTGCCTTCTGGAGGGTGCGAATACCACCCAAAGACTTCTGCAGCTTGGTCAGCTCGCGCTTCTTGAGCAGCAGCTCCTTCTTGGTGAAGCCCTGTGTGGTGTCCTCGTAGTCGATTTCTTCGAGTTCCTTCATGCGTCCAAGACGCTGGGACACGGTCTGGAAGTTGGTCAACAGACCACCCAACCACCGCTCGTTGACGTAGGGCTGGCCCACGCGAGTGGCCTGCTCGGCGACAGACTCCTGAGCCTGCTTCTTCGTGCCCACGAACAGCACGGTTCCACCGTGCGCGACGGTGTCCTTGACGAAGTCGTATGCCTGGTCAATGAAGGCCAGCGACTGCTGAAGGTCGATGATGTGAATACCGCTGCGCTCAGTCAAGATAAAACGCTTGACTTTCGGGTTCCAGCGGCGGGTCTGGTGTCCAAAGTGAACGCCAGCGTCCAGTAGTTGTCGAATAGTGATGGCAGCCATGACGGCTCTCCTTTTGTTCTCGGTTACTCCCACACGGTTGTGTGAGCCTGGTGCCGAGGCCACCACCGCACCCCACCGTGCTCTCCCCGGGAGGAGAAGACTGTCGTGGAGACCGACGGGTGTGAACCTTAATCGACACGCGAAGTCACAGAGCAGAACTCTGTGCTGGCATCAGCATAGCGCTTTGCACAGGGAAAAACGAGTGGGAAGAGTTAGTCGAGAGCGCGAATCGATGGTGCGAGTGCGCGAAACGCGAGGCCTCGATGCGACAGGGAATCTTTCTCCTCTGCTGAGAGCTCTGCAGCGCTCACCGAGTGGCCCTCGGGAACAAAAATAGGGTCATAGCCAAAGCCGCCGTCCCCCGCGGGTTGATCGGCAAGGGTTCCACTCCAGCGCCGCTCAACGACAACCTCACCGCCATCGTGAACGAGAGCTGCAGCACACACAAACGCTGCTGAGCGCTGCTCCACACCCTCCATCTCGCGCAACACCTTGGCCGTGTTATCCGCATCGAGACCCGACTCGGCATAGCGGGCAGAGAAAATTCCCGGACGGCCCTCCAGTGCGTCAACTTCGAGCCCTGAATCGTCGGCAATCGCCGGCCGACCGCTCGCGAGGTAGGCCGAGCGCGCCTTGATCAGGGCGTTGGCCGAAAAGGTGTCTCCATCCTCCACGGGAGACTCCTCGGTCGAGGGGTGCACGATGACGCCGGGAATCTCCTGAGCGAGGATTCGCTGGAGTTCGGCAACCTTGTGGGCGTTTTTGGTTCCCACGATGAGATCCATGGTTAGTCGCTACCGAGTGCTTCGCGCTGAATCCGAGACAGCTCCTGGGTACCCGCAAGCGCCAAATCCAGCAGGCGATCGAGTTCGGAGCGCTCAAAAGGCGTGCCCTCCGCAGTCCCCTGGACCTCGACAAACGAGCCGCGACCGGTCACGACGACGTTCATGTCAGTGTCTGCCGACACGTCTTCACCATAGGCAAGGTCCAGCATCGGGGTTCCCTGGACAATCCCCACGCTGATCGCAGCCACCGAATCCCGCAGGGGAGCCGCGTTCTTTTTCACGTGCCCCTGTGCGGTGGCCCAGGTCAGCGCATCCGCCAGAGCGACATAGGCACCGGTAATCGCGGCGGTCCGGGTTCCGCCATCGGCTTGCAGGACGTCGCAATCGATCACCACGGTGTTCTCACCGAGCTGGCTGAGGTCAATAATTCCTCGCAGGGAGCGGCCAATGAGCCGCGAAATCTCGTGGGTGCGACCGCCAATCTTGCCCTTGACGGATTCGCGGTCCATGCGGTCATTCGTGGAGCGAGGAAGCATTCCGTACTCCGCGGTGACCCACCCTCTGCCTTTTCCGGTAAGCCACCGAGGTACTCCCGGAGTGAACGACGCCGTGCACAGCACCTTGGTGTTCCCGAAGGAAATCAGCGCACTGCCTTCGGCTTGAGCGCTCCAGTTTCGCTCGATTGCAACAGGTCGTAGTTCACTGGCAAGGCGGCCATCGGCGCGAGTCATACGGTCTCCTTCGGGAGGGTTTTCTCAATCCACGAACGGAACTCTTCCGCCCTGTGTCGGTAATCACGGTACTGGCCAAAGCTCGGAGCAGCTGGTGACATGAGGACATAGTCCCCGGGCCCGGCAAGCTCGCGGGCCCGTGTGACCGCCACCGCCATATCGAGAACTTCTTCCAGGAGGACCTCGTGGGATGCTCCAGCCTCCTCGAGTGCCGCGCGGAAGAGCCCCAAAAGTTTCCCTCCGCTGGCGGGCAGACCCAGTATGTGCCGGGGCCGTGAGACCACGACCTGGTCGACGAGGGGCTGATAGTCCACTCCCCGATCATGACCGCCCACGATCCAGACCATTCCTGGGGAATGAAGCGATCGCAACGCAGCCGCGCCGGCTTGGGGGTTTGTCGCCAAAGAGTCGTTGACAAAGACCACGCCGCTGGGGTCACTGATGCGCTCCAACCGGTGGGCGAGACCTTCGAATTTCGCCAGCACGCCGGCGAGTGCTGTGTCATCTACACGCCCCGTCGCGGTCGCGGTTGCCACTGCGATCAGAAGATTCTGGTGGTTGTGTCTGCCGAGGATGCGCGATTGCGATGTGTGAAAAAGCTTCTGGTCTCCCCTGCACAGCCACGATTCATCCCCGTCGGGCTCGAGGTGCCATTCGTGTCCATGCCCGACCCAGGTGACCGGGAGGTGGGGGTAGCGCTGGGTGAGTTCGCGGACCAGGATCTCATCATCGGCGTTGGCGACCACCACTCGGGGGTTGTGGGCGACGATGCTGAGTTTGTCGTCGTAGTACGCGTCACTCGAGCCATGCCAATCCAGGTGCTCGGGGAAGAGAGCCGTCAGCCCCACCACGTCGGGGGACACCTCGAGGTAGTGGCACTGGTAACTGGAGAGTTCTAGGGCGTAATACTCAGCCGGGTCGAGCCCCTGCAGAGGAATTCCCATGTTCCCGCCAAGCTTGGCGTTCACCCCGGAGCCCTCCAGGAGGGCATGAATCAGCGTCGTGGTGGTGGATTTCCCTTTCGAGCCCGTCACACCCACAACTCTCGCGTGGTGATCAGAGACAAAGAGCGCGCTGCCCGAGGTGAGAGGAATCGAGAGCTCTCGGATACTGCGGTGCAAATCACCGGTCACCGGGATGCCCGGAGACATCACCGCAACGGTGGCCTCCGCACACACCTCGGGAAGAGGTGATCCCGGCTCGCACACGACCACGTCGATGGCGCCGCCGACGGTGTGGCGGAAATCCTCGATATGAGGACCCTGCGCTCCATCGAGTGCGATGATGCGTGGAGGTGAAGACATGCTCAGCAGTCGAGTGGCCATGGCCGCGCCTTCGCGCCCCACTCCCACAATCAGGACACACTGATCCACGAGATCAGCAACACCCCAGGGTCCTCTACCCAAGGACGCTTCCCAGTGTTTCAAAGGGCGCTGGCAAGCAGATTCTTCCCTGGCGCTCCCCGAGGACGTGAACCTCGAGCTCGGGATGCGGGTCCAGAAGCTCCGGCATCTCGGCGACAAGGGCTTGAACCACCACACTCTGGCGCCAGTCACTCTGGTGGGCAATCCAGGTGAAGGAGAGCAGGGATTCAGCTTGCTCACCAACGCACTCAAAGGGACGGTGCTCGTGCAAACCGAGTAAAGCCCGGTAGCCCTCCACCTGCGAAGCGCTATCGAGCAAATTGTCGGCAAACATTCTCGTGAGCGAGGTCGAGGGAATGAATGGGCTCAGGATGAGGAAAATAAACCGGCACTTGTCGCAATCACCACACCACCGAGCGTCCCCGACGCCTCGACGAAATGCTCGATTGCAACTGGTAATCACGGGGTGGTATTCGGGCAGTGCCGCGAAGTAGCGAGAAATCTGAACCTCGCTATAGGGCCGCAGAAGCGAGAAGTATGCCCCGGCAGACAGTCCCGCTTGCGGGCCCAGCATGTCTTGGAGCAACTCTTCTGCGTGCTCAGACTTCGACCACTGGTGGTTGACCTCGCGCCCATTCCAGACAAGCGTTGCCTCTGATGCACTCGCCTCGAGGGACATCACAACCGGGCCAAGCCCAATAATTCTCGCCTGAACGAGCGCAATCAGGGAGTTCATGGCCGTCACGGGGACATGGCCGTTGAGTGCACCCTCGGCGTTGAGTTCCAGCAACGAGGCGTCGAGTTCTCGCGTTGCCGCCAGAACGGGGTGTCCCTTGACTCGACCGACACGGTAAATGATCTTGTTGGGGTTGACCGCGAACTGGACGGGGTGCATGCGGGCTGCGGCGAGTAACTCGACCGTGACAACTGAGTCTTTGCCTCCACCAATGGGGACCAGAGGGTCTCCCGAGGGAGTCAGGTGGCTCTCCGCGGGCCAGGGCTCCGCCAGGGGCGCCTCCAGCACAATTTCTGGCGCAAGAAGGTCAGGGAAATCATTGCGGAAGGCGAATTCCGCAAGACCGTAGGTGAGGACCTGGGATACGTAGTCGAGGCCCGCCTGGGTGAATCCTTCGACGGCGATGACGTAGCGCCTGGGAGCGGCAGCCTTGTAGTAGCTCAGCCCTAACACAGCACCCAACACCACTGCCACGGAGCGAACCCGAGGCCAGTCGACATCGTGCTCGGCGCGCACCGGCGTGAAAGCGATGCGCTCGGTGAACGCGCGGGTGTGCTCCGGTGAGACTAGTTCGTAGCGAAATGAGAAAGAAAAATCGTCCGCTGAGAAGGTCGCGGATACGTATCGAAATTCGGTGTAGACAGACGGGTCAAACGCCATCGCAGTCCACACCTCCCGTGTTTGTTGAGCTCGAAGCCCCGAGCACCTTCATCTTAGGCGGAGCGAAACTCAATCTCCTGTTAGCACTCGCTCCGACGTGCTTCCTGATCTAGAACCTGGTCAAGGTCTGACAGTCGTTTCAGGCCAGCCAGGGGTTTGAACATTCGGTGGTTTCCCCGCAGTGCGTCTTGGTTGTGGTGCAAGAAGTTCCAGTACCCGGCACTCATCGGGCACCCCTGCTCCCCCACGCGCTGGGTCGGCTTGAACGCGCAGGACCCGCAATAGTTGGTCATGGTGTTGAGATAGGCCCCACCGGAGGTGTAGGGCTTTGTCGCGACAATCCCGCCATCCGCGTATTGAGACATTCCAATCACATTCGCCGGCATCACCCAGGGCGTCCCGTCCACAAAAGAATCGACGAACCAATCGTTGAGGGCTCGGGGATTGAATCCGCGTTGCAGAGCAAAGCTGCCCAAGACCATGAGCCGATTGATGTGGTGGGTCCAGCCCCGGGTGCGCACTTCCTCAAGAACCTGCGACACACACCGCGACGTCACTGCGGTGTCCTGAAGGCCCACCCACCAGGCCGGAAGTTCAGCGCTGTGGCCAAAATGGTTCCGGTCCACAAATTCACGTCCGAGGTGCCAGTACAGGTGCCACACCCAATCTCTCCACCCCATCACCTGGCGAATAAAGCCTTCCGCGCTCGCAAGCTCGACCTGGCCTGAGCGATACGCGTGTTCGACTCTGTCGATGACTTCGCGAGGGTGGAGCAGACCGAGGTTCAAAGCGGGGCTGAGCAACGAATGCGACATCGCCCAGTCTCCCGACATCGCAGCGTCCTCGTGAGGACCAAAAGTGGCCAGACGATGAGCCACGAAATGCTCCAGGGCATCAAGGGCCTCCTGCCGAGTCGCGGGAAACAGGCGCGGCCCGTCATCACCGGAGAAGGTGACCTCTCCGCGGGATTCCAGGTCATCGAGGTACGCGCGAACGTCGCGATCAATCTCGCTCTCGACCGGAAACCACGGCTCGGGGACACCGAGTGTCTCCTGTTTTTTGGGCGGAGGTTGGCGGTTGTCGTGGTCGAAGTTATAGGCCCCACCCTCGGGACTATCGCCATCGCCTGGCACCATCAAGATTCTCGTGTTGCGACGCTGGTGGCGGTAGAAGTTTTCCATCAGGAGCCGCGATTTTTGCGTGCCGGCCCAGTGCTGAAAATCCTCCTCGCTGGAGACAAAGCCGCGCGATGGCAGCACATCCAGTGTCGCATGACGCTGGATGTCTGTCACCAGGTCACGAAGACCCCAGGACGTGGGGTTGACCACGCTGCCGGCCACCCCGCGCAGCACCTCTCGATAGCTCTCCCCGCGTCTAACCTCGGCTCGTGCGCCCAGCTCCTGTGCCCGATGGCGCAGCGCCGACAGGATGAGGTGCGCTTTCTGACGGTGATAGACCCGTCGGCGCAGGGGCGAGAGGACTTCAGGAATCACGATGGGGCCACCGTCATCAAAGTGGGGACCGAGTTGGTCCGCAAAAAGAATGCGAGGCAGAGGGTCACTCATGGACGCCAGTGTAGGAGGCGAGCCTGTCAAGTAGGCTCGGTGTCGTGTCCACAGCACTGCTCACCGATCACTACGAGCTCACCATGGTCGACGCGGCCAGGGCGTCAGGGCGCGGTGAGCGCAACGCCGTGTTTGAGGTTTTTGCCAGACATCTACCCGCGGGTCGTCGCTACGGAGTGGTCGCGGGCACGCACCGACTGATCGACGCCATCCAGGAGTTTCGCTTTGGTCCTGAAGAGCTCGCCTTCCTCGCGAAACACGCGATTGTCTCGCCAGACACCCTGGAGTGGCTTGGGTCCTACCGTTTTAGCGGAACCATCCGCGGATACGCCGAAGGGGAACTGTATTTCCCGGGCTCACCGATTCTGAGCGTCGAGGGAACATTTCAGGAGGCCGTGCTTCTAGAGACCCTCATTTTGAGCGTTCTCAACTATGACTGCGCTGTGGCGAGCGCAGCCAGCCGCATGGTGAGGGCTGCAGAGTCACGCCCCCTGATCGAAATGGGGGCCCGACGGGCCAACGAGCGCAGCGCCGTTGCAGCCGCTCGCGCTGCCTACATTGCCGGCTTTGACGCCACGAGCAATCTCGAAGCGGGGCGCACCTATGGGATTCCTACCAAGGGAACGGCAGCCCACTCATTCACACTCGTGCACGATAGCGAAGAAGAAGCGTTCCGGGCTCAGATTGCGGCGATGGGGACCGGCACGACTCTCCTGATTGACACCTACGACATTGAAGCCGGCGTCAATACCGCGATCAAGGTTGCCGGAGTAAACCTCGGTGCGGTGCGCATCGACTCGGGAGACCTCCCTGTGGTGGTCCGGGCGGTGCGCGATCAGCTCGACTCGTTAGGCGCAAAAGCCACAAAAATCGTGGTGACCAACGACCTCAACGAGCACACCATTGCGGGGCTTCGAGGCGCACCAGTGGATGTGTTTGGGGTGGGAACCAGTGTCGTCACAGGGTCTGGCTCCCCGGCCGTGGGACTCGTGTACAAGCTGGTGGAGCGCACGTCTGACACCGGTGAGTGGATCCACGTGGCCAAGCGCAGCTCGCACAAAGGTAACCCTGGCGGGAAAAAAGAGGCCTATCGAGACCGCCAGGGACAGGTGGCCTGCGAGGAAATTATCTCCGCTGACCCCGAATTGCCCCTGGAGAGCTCCTACCGGCCGCTGCTGACAACCCTGATCGACGCCGGCGAAGTGGTCACCCCTGCGACCCCGCCCGAGTGTGTCGAGCATGCCCGAGCTCACCACCAGGTCGCCCTGGCGGAACTGCCGCCCTCAGCGTTCTCGCTGAGCGCGGGAGAACCCGCGATCCCTACGCGGGTTGTCTAAGAAGCAATCTGGTTACCATAGGGGCATGGCAGACGGCACTGAGGGTGGAACTGGCGTCCTCGACAGAGAACTTGAGGAGCTCCTGCAACAGGAGCAAGTCGACGAAGGCGATCACGACCGCTATTCGCATTACGTTCAGAAGAACAAAATCCTCACCAGCGCCCTCTCAGGCAAGCCCGTGATTGCTCTGTGCGGCAAAGTCTGGGTCCCGGGACGCGACCCCGAAAAATTCCCCGTGTGCCCCACGTGCAAGGACATTTACGAGAAGCTTCGCGACGAGTAGCTAGAGATCTCCCAGCGTTACTTCCACGGTGTAGGTGTTGCCTGATCGCACGTAGGTCACGGTCGCCTCAGACCCACCGGGGAGCACTCGAACCTGAGCGGTCAGGTCAATGCGGTTGGTCACCGGCAATCCGTTGAACCGCGTTACCACGTCACCGGCACGGATGCCTGCTCGTGCTGCCGCACCGCCGGGGGTCACGCTGTCAATGTAGGCACCGGTCACCGTCGCCGAGGCCACAGAACTAGCATCGGTCACCAGGGCGCCGAGGAGTCCATGACTGGCCACTCCCGACTCGATCAGCTCATTCGCCACCCGGAGGGCAAAGTTTGAGGGAATCGCGAATCCCAGCCCGATACTTCCCGAACCCTGTCCACCGGTCGAGGCAATCGCGACGTTGACTCCGATGAGCTCACCGGAGGTGTTGAGAAGTGCCCCTCCCGAGTTTCCG
>JABJAO010000048.1 GCA_018666065.1 Microbacteriaceae bacterium
CACCTCACGTGTTGCAGTAGTCGTGTGAGGCGAGCGAACCCGGATTGGTCCCTGAAGCCTCCACCAGGATAGCGAATTGGCCCGCGCGGGCAAGAGCTACATCCGCTCAGGAGCGCTCACTCCCAGCATGGACAATCCATTGCGCAACACGTGGCCGGTTGCGTCATTGAGCCACAGACGCGTGCCATGCACTGGCTCTATCGGGTTATCGCCCTGGGGGGATACTCGACACGCGTCGTACCAGCGGTGATAGACGCCCGCAACTTCCTCCAGATACCGTGCCACACGGTGCGGCTCCCGGAGCTCCGCAGATTGGGCGACGACGCGGGGGAAATCCCCCAGAGAGGCAATCAACGCCGACTCGGTCTCATGCGTCAACGTAGAGGGCTCAAAGGTGTCCGTTGTCACCCCTGCGGCGGCAGCGTTTCTCGCTACCTGGTGGGTTCTCGCGTGCGCGTACTGGACGTAGAAAACGGGGTTGTCATTGCTGCGCTTGGTCAGGATGTCGGAATCCAAGGTCAATGGAGAATCCGCCGGATACCGGGCGAGGGAATACCGCAGGGCGTCTGTTCCCAACCACGTCTGAAGGTCATCGAGCTCGATGATGTTGCCTGCTCGCTTGGACAGTTTTGCTCCATTGATACTGACCAGCTGGCCAATCAGAATCTCGACATTGACTTCCGGATCATCTCCCGCAGCACCGGCGAGAGCCTTCAAACGGTGAATGTAACCGTGGTGATCCGCCCCGAGCAGGTAGATCTTCTTCCAGAAACCGCGGTCAGACTTCGAGAGATAGTAGGCCGCGTCGGCAGCGAAGTAGGTGTAGGCACCGTTTGCTCGGCGAATTACGCGATCTTTGTCATCGCCAAAGTCGGTGGTGCGCACCCACACCGCGCCCTCGTCGTCAAAGACGTGCCCGCCTGCGCGCAAGCGCTCCACAGACTCGTCGATGAGGCTCTCACCCGACTTACCGGGGGTATGCAGGGTGCGCTCGGAGAACCACACATCGAAGCGAACGTTGAATCGAGACAGCGAGGCGGTGATGTCTGCCAGCTGCAACTCGTAGGCCCGGTCCCGCGCGGTCTCAATGCGGGCAGACTCCGGCATCTCCAGAAGATCTGGCACCATCTCCAGAACGCGCCGGGCCAGATCGGAGATGTACTCACCCTGGTAGCCATCCTCGGGTGCCGGTTTTCCCTCGGCCGCGGCGACGACGGAAAGACCGAACTTGTCCATCTGGACACCCTGGTCGTTGATGTAAAACTCCGAGGTGACGCTCGCTCCGGCGGCTCGCAGCACGCGCACGAGTGAGTCCCCGAGTGCCGCCCACCGGGTATGTCCAATGTGGAGTGGCCCTGTTGGGTTGGCCGAGACGAACTCGACATTGATCACCTGGCCAGCCATGTCAGAGCTGCTGCCGTAGGTGTCGCCGGCTTGAACAATGGTCCGAACCAGCTCACCGGCGCTACCGGCATCGAGGGAAATGTTGATGAACCCGGGTCCGGCAACCTCAGCAGCGGCAATTCCCTCGTGGTCGAGCAAATTGTCCGCAATAGCGGTCGCAAGATCGCGAGGGTTGGAGCCCACAACTTTGGCGAGCTTCAGGGCGATGGATGTTGCCCAATCACCGTGGTCACGGTTCTTCGGGCGCTCCAGCGCGATGTCATCCTCACTGAGCTCGGGCGACGGGGACATGTCCGCGAGGTGCGCGAGCGCGCTCTGCCGAATGAGTGCTGCCAGTGCCCGGGGATCCACAACGCCTAATCCTAGTAGCGAGGCGTGCGCAGGCATCCCGAGGTTGTAGCCTGGTGGGTGCCCCACCGAGCCCCCATAGCTCAGGGGATAGAGCGTCTGCCTCCGGAGCAGAAGGCCGTAGGTTCGAATCCTACTGGGGGCACTTTTTAGGCCTCAGTGCCGGAATCTGGCGACTCGTGGAGTTCGAGGAACTCAAAGAGTTCAACGTCATCCACGCCGGGGAATAGGCCCCCACGCAGCGGGGACAGGACATGAGCGTGCAGGCGCGCACTCGTCCAGGCTTTTCCTGACCACTTCTCCCGAAGCTGGGGAACGGGACGCCTGCAGCATTCCGTCTCAGGGCATTTGGACACTTTGCGCTCGCTCGTGTCTCGTCCCCGAAACCATTTGGCGTCTTCGAAGCGCACACCAACGGTGATGGAAAACTCATCAGCCGTCGACGTGCCGATCTGGGTGGACTCCCAGAACGTTCCCTCCGGGGTGTCGGTGTATTGGTAGTACTCGGTTGTCCGGTTTGTCCGAACGAAAGCCTCCCGTGCGCTCCAGTGACGACACACAATTTGGCCTTCGGTGGAGCCGGTAACGTCCTCGGGCAGAGCGAGCCCATCATTCTCATAGGCCTTGTATACGAGCCCGTCGTCACCAACTCTGAGGAAGTGCAACGGCAGCCCCAGGTGTTCGGTTGCGAGATTCATGAAACGCAACCCGGCAGCTTCGTGAGTCACACCAAAGGCATCCCGAAAGTCCTCCACTGCAAGATTCTTGGCTTTCTTGGAGGTGTGGAGAAAATCGAGGGCTTGGGTTTTTGGCATCAAGCACGCCGCGGCAAAGTAGTTGATGTCGAGGCGTTGCTGGAGGAACTCTTCGTAGGTTTGGGGAACAGGGTGCCCAAGGACCTGGTGAGCAATGGCTTGCAGCGCGAGGGATCGAAGGCCGTGGCCTCCGGGAATGGAGGCTGGGGGGAGATAAATTCGACCGTTCTCCAGGTCCGTCACGCTTCTGGCGCTCCGAGGAAGGTCTCCAACGTGAACAATTTCGAGCCCGAGCTTCCCCGCCATCATGGCGACCTCACGGTGGGTCAGCGCGCCTGAGGAGGTGTGGCCCACGGAGCTCACCAAGTCTTCTGAGAGCAGCTCGAGGTCCTCGCGATAGTTGTTGAGGCCGCGCATCCGGTGACGAAGCTCGGTATTTGCACGGCGAGCCTCTTCGGGAGTGGCGAGCGCGAGCTTTTCCCTTCTCACAAGCTCCTGATAGAGACCGACCATGACCTGCAGGTGTTCATCGGAGAGTGACTTCCCCACACGCAGAGCGGGGAGTCCCAGGGACGACACCACTGAGCTCGCCTGGGCACTGGCCCATTCGCGCTCGAGGCGAGCACGCTCGGTGGGCGGGGATTCATCCAATAGCTCGGAGACCTCGACCCCGAGCGTGCGGGCCAGGGAGGATAGCAAGCTGATTTTTGTCTCGCGTTTACCGGTCTCCACCAGCGAAAGCTGGCTGGCCGTCACCCCTACCTGCGCACTCAGCTCCTCCAGAGTCAAGCCAGCCTGTTGGCGCGCGTACCGAACTCGTTGCCCTAGGGCCAAAATTTCCACCATTCCCTGACAATAACGCAAAAACGGTATTTTTTGACACGTTATTTGGTCAGAAACACCACCCAGACATGACAAAACTGGTGTCAGACCCCAACGAAGGAGCGATTGTGCCGATGACTCTGACCCCACCGACGACCTCCCCCCGCACCGAGGAGCCCAGACCAGTCGACGTCCTCGAATGGGTTCATGAAGCCGTCGCCCTGCTCGAACCCGACAGCGTCACGTGGTGCGACGGATCTGCCGCAGAAGCGCAGCGGCTGACCGACCTCATGGTGGAGCAGGGAACCCTTGTTTCCCTCAGCAGCACCAAACGGCCTGGAAGTTACCTCGTGCGCAGCGAACCGACTGACGTTGCTCGTGTGGAGTCTCGCACATTCATCTGCTCCTCCCACCCCGAAGACGCCGGCCCCACGAACAACTGGGTCGACCCCACCGAGATGCGCGAGACGCTTCGGGATCTCAGCCGCGGAGCGATGCGCGGTCGAACCCTCTATGTCGTGCCTTTTTCAATGGGGCCTCTCGGATCACCCATGGCCCGATCGGGCGTCCAGATCACCGACTCCCCCTACGTCGTGTTGAGCCTGCACATGATGGTTCGCGTGAGCACCAAAGTCCTGGATGCCATCGATGAGGGAGCACCCTGGGTCAAGTGCCTGCACACGGTGGGTTCTCCCCTGGCCGAAGACGCACGCGATGAAGCGTGGCCCTGCAATGACACCAAATACATCAGCCATTTTCCCGAGACGCGAGAAATATGGTCGTTTGGATCTGCCTATGGAGGCAACGCCCTACTTCCCAAGAAAGCATTCGCCCTGCGGATCGCTTCGGTTCTTGCGCGGGAAGAGGGGTGGATGGCGGAGCACATGTTGCTCGTCAAAATCACAAGCCCACAGGGAAAGTCCTACACCGTTGTCGCCGCCTTCCCCAGTGCCTGCGGAAAGACTAACTTCGCCATGATGCAGCCCACACTTCCCGGCTGGAGGGTAGAAACCTTGGGAGATGACATCGCCTGGCTCGCGCCGGGGTCAGATGGACGACTTCGTGCCATCAACCCCGAAGCCGGGTTTTTCGGTGTCGCACCTGGAACCAGTGCTGCCACCAATCCTGTTGCGATGAACATGCTCGCCTCCCACACGCTGTTCACCAACGTTGCGCACACCGACGATGGTGATGTGTGGTGGGAAGGCATGACCCCACAGGCTCCAGACAACCTCACGACGTGGGCGGGGTCACCCCATTCAGCCAGTACCGGCGAAAGCGCCGCCCACCCGAATGCTCGCTTCACCGTCAGGCTGGAGGCCTGCGCCTCTCTTGCGCCCGAGTGGGACGACCCCGAGGGGGTTCCCGTTGACGCAATTATTTTCGGGGGTAGACGCTCCACCACCATGCCCCTTGTTCTCGAAGCCAGGGACTGGAACCATGGCGTGTTCCTCGGCGCAACGATGGCCTCAGAGAAGACCGCAGCAGCTGAGGGCGCCCTCGGTGAAGTGCGTCGGGATCCCTTCGCGATGTTGCCATTTTGTGGTTACAACATGGGTGACTACATGCAGAACTGGATCGATATGGGAGACAGACTCCGCACGGTAGGGCGTATGCCGAGAATTTTCCACGTGAATTGGTTTCTCAAAGACAGCGACGGCCGGTTCATCTGGCCTGGATTTGGCGAAAACTCCCGGGTCGTGGACTGGATTGTGAACCGACTCGAAGGGTCCGTTGCGGCCGAACCCTCCCCCATTGGATGGTTGCCGAAATCACTGAACACTGAGGGACTCGACATCGCCGAGGAAGCGCTCGAGGCTCTGCTCAGCGTCGATCGGGACCTTGTTCGCCAGGACCTCGAGGACGCGGAAACGTTCTTGGCCCAGTTCGGTGACCGGCTCCCCGCTCGCATCAGCGAGGAGCTTCGCGCAACGAGAGAGCGACTCTCGCTGTGACTCGTTAGAGTTTTAGGATGCCGATTGAACCCACACGAGTCACCCTCGAGCGCCGCGATCACATTCTTTTCATAGGGCTCAACCGAGTCGATAAACGCAATGCGGCCGATTTGGCGATGCTCTCGGAGCTCGCTCTCGCCTATGGAGAACTTGATCGAGATCCCGACCTTCGAGTGGGAGTAGTCTTCGCCCACGGCGATCACTTCACGGCCGGTTTGGACCTCGCAGACGTGGGTCCGAGCATGGCGAAAACGGGAGGATTACCTCTCCCCGAGGGCGGACTCGATCCCTGGGGGATCTCCAGCGCCCAGGTTTCTAAGCCTGTGGTGATGGCAATTCAGGGCATTTGTTTCACGCTCGGCGTCGAGCTCGCGCTCGCGAGCGACGTCGTCGTTGCAGCCCAGGATGCCCAATTTGCGCAGCTGGAAGTTGCCCGGGGAATCCTGCCATTTGGTGGTGGCACAACCCGCATGCCCGCAGTTGCCGGCTGGGGAAACGCGATGCGGGTTCTTCTGACTGCTGACACATTCAGCGCCGAAGACGCACACCGCATGGGAATCGTGACCGAACTCGTCGACACCGACCCCCTCGCTGGCGCAACCGCCATCGCGGAGCGAATCGCTGCGCAAGCTCCGCTTGCTGTTCAAGCAACGCTTGCCTCCGCGCGGGCTGGATTAATCAGCGCCTCGGACGAACACGCTCATCTTCCCCAACGCTTGGGCGCTCTGATGATGACCCGGGACGTCCAGCGCGGCATGGAAGCTTTTATGACCAAATCGCCCGCTGTTTTCGAAGGTGACTAAGTAATTCTCACGCCATAAACTTGGCAGACCAACGAAAGGGTCCCGTGGACCGAACCGCCATAGTGACCGGTGCCAGTAGCGGAATTGGTGCTGAAGTTGCCAGGGAACTGGCCAGACGGTCGTGGCGTGTTGCCGTGGTGGGGAGGAACCCCGAGCGAACTCGGGATGTTGCCCGCATGATCGATGGTGTTCCCTTTATTTGCGATTTTGACAACCTCGATGACGTTCGCGAGTTGGCCGACACCCTCGATAAACGCTTTGACAGAGTCGATGCACTGGTGAATAACGCCGGGGGAATTGTCGCGAAGAAACAGAAAAGTACCGACGGTCACGAACTCACTTTGCAACGCAACGTTCTGGCCTCCGTGGTGCTGACTGAGCGCCTCGTCCCCACGCTTCTTCAGACCCGAGGCCGCGTGATCCACACCGCCTCCGTTGTGGCACGATTTGGTCGCATTGATCCCGACGACCTCGGATTCGATAAGCGGCGCTACGGAGCTGGATGGTGGCCCTACGCCTCATCCAAGCTCGGTGTGATTTTGTATGCGAGGTCGCTGGGCATGCGCACCGGTCTGGAGAGCTACCCGGTGCATCCCGGCTATGTCCGCTCGGGATTTGGCGCTGAATCGCGTAGCGGAAAGATTATTCTGGCCGCTAGCGGATGGATGCAGATATCTGCGGAAGCGGGAGCAGCTCCGCTGGTTCATTTGGTCGACACGCCAGAACTCGGCGTGGACAGCGGAACCTATTTTGATGGCCTCACTCCCGAGGGACCTACCCACCCGGCTGCCGGGGATACCGACATCATTGAGGCATACTGGCGAAAGATTGCTTCACTGGTCAATCTTCCAGTCGAGCACCACCACGGAACGTAGTCGAGGAGAAGGTATGTCCCGCAGGGTCCAGCGTTTTGCCCCTTTTGCCCTAGCCAGCGCGATTGTTCTCGGGCTCTCAGGGTGCTCGGTTTTGCAAGATTGGGGGATCCTTCCAGCCGCAGATAATGCCGCGAGCGACGTGACAGCGCAGGAGGAAGTAGCCACAGAAACGCTTGATGGCGACACTGCTGTTACCGAAGAAACGGCCGCCGCACCGGACGCAGGCTTGAGCGTCCCCACCTGCGAAACGATCTATTCCTCCGATCTCGTGAGCACGCTGCTCGACGAAGTGCGCACCAATGTGGGTGACACCAGCGAGGGCGATTTCGGATACGGCACCACGAATCAGGATCTCGTTCCCCTGCTGAAAAACGTTCGCAACGACCTCCGCATCTCCTGCACCTGGTATCTCCCTGCCAGCGAGAGCGTGTCGGTCACCAGCGTCGCCATTCTCAGTAGTGACACCCTCGATGACATTTCTGCCCTTCTGAAAGCTGCCGGTGCTGGCAGCGCAGAAGCAGGTGGCGGCACCCTGTACACCATTGACCTCACCACCTCAGATGAGTCTCCGGACTATATTTCGACCGAAGCGCATTTCCTCACGGAAATTCCCTGCCCCACATCACTCGCTGAGGCATCCTGCGGCGCGTGGGTGTCGACAAACTACGCATTTGGTGAGGCTCAACCCCTCACGCTCGACGCCGCTCGGACACTGGGGATCTACAGCAACTAGCTACCAGATAGGCGCGGGTAGCTCCGTAAAACCGAGAACCTGCTCGAGCTCGGCGCCCAGCTGAAGCAGTGTGGCATCCGCTCCTGGCTGTCCCACCAACTGAATCCCCACGGGCAACCCTTCTGCGCCCAGTCCAACGGGAAGAGCCAGTGCAGGCAATCCGGCGACGTTGACAAAACTGGAATACGGTGTCACCTCAACTTGTTGGCGGAAATTGACCTCGGGGTCCTGAGCGTCATAAAAACCCAGGCGCGGTGGCACCGTGGCCAACCCGGGAGTAAGGACAACGTCGACGCTCGAGAACTGCCCAATTGTGTCTTCTTCCCACGCCGAGAGCTCTCGCAAGGCTCGCGCCAACTCGTGTGCACCGAGACGCTCTCCGGCCTCCACGAGATATCTGGTCAGAGGTTCAAGGAGTTCGCGTTCAGACTGTGGCAAGTCCAGGGAGGCAGCTGCTGATTCCCAGATCGTGGTGAACGCCTCCGGATACCCCGATCGGGGCTCCCAGTGAAGCTCCACGACATCGTGCCCGAGACCCTCTAAGTGCGAGGCAACCGCGCGATAGGCCTGGTCGGCATCCTTGTGGAGACCAGCGCCACTGAAACTCTCCCATGGATGCCTCGTCGTGATCCCAATGCGGAGTCTGCGCGAAACTCCCTGGAGTGCCTCGGAAAACGTCGCCGGTGCAGCGGCGTGGCCCGTGGCACGGTGGGTGATCCCGCTCCCGCGAAGGGCATCGAGCAACAGGGCCGCATCCCCCACGGTTCGCGCCAGGGGTCCAGGAACTACGAGCCCTGCGAGGGAGTCAAACCCTGTACCACCGGGGATGAGGCCCCGAGAGGGCTTGAGCCCGACCAATCCACACGCCCATGCAGGAATGCGAATACTTCCGCCACCATCACTGCCGGGAGCGAAGGGCAGAAGCCGCCCCGCCACAGCGGATGCCGCCCCGCCGCTCGAGCCCCCGGAGCCGTGGTCGGGCGAATAGGGATTCCGTGTCGGCGGAAATACGAGAGATTCTGTGTAGGAGGACAGACCAAATTCGCATACGGCTGACTTACCGAGACTGATGCCTCCCGCCACATCCATGGCTCGAGCCATCGGATCCGATTCCAGTGGCGCAGGCTTACCGCTGCGAACTCTGGAACCAGCGCCGGTGGTCACGCCGGCTCGGTTGGTCAGATCTTTATCTGCAAACGGCAACCCCCACAGGACCCCCGGATCTCGGTGACCCTCGTCCATTTCGCACGCCTGCTGGAGCGCCTGCTCCGGGGTGACCGTCACAAGAGCATTCAGTGTCGGATTATGCGCGTCCACTCGAGTGAGAAAAAACTCCACGAGCTCGGAGGCAGAAAGCTCACCGTTTCGCCGGAGCCCGACCAGCTCACGGGCGGAAAATTCGTGAGGTAACGACACGGTTGCAGACTATCGTGGCGCCGGGTTTATGCTCGGCCCGGGTTCTATACTCCTGGGCAAGGGGTGATGACAGTGTCCAGGTCCAAGCGGATGCACCAGGGTTCCATCACCCTGGTCACACTGGTGTTTCTTCTCGCAGGATGTGGCACATCGGGTAATCTCGTTATCGCTGAGGCCACCGATGAAACCCAGGAAACGACAGTCGAGGAAGCCCCTGCCGTCGTCAGTTTCTCCGCTCCTAGAGACTGTACGGAAATCTTGGCGGCTAACGACGTCGCCCTTTTGGGTAATCGAGGAATTGAGCTCATCGCTGGCCCCGGAAGCCCCAGCAACGATCCCATCTACGTGGAGGGCCAAACCCCCGAAGAGCTCGTCGGCGGCCTGTCGTGCTTGTTTGCAGTGCCTGGCGAAGTCGATACCGGTGTCAACATCATCCTCGGAACCGCGGGTATCGATACATCGATTCGACCCACTGTGATCGATGAGCTCTTGGCTCAACAGCTCAACGTCGGCCAAACCCCAGACGGAGCGCTGACCTATTGGAAGTGGGGCGATGAAGCCATCGTTCCTGCGATTCACAATTCGCTCTACGGTGACGCGTGGTACTCGGCCTTGATTCAGCCCGGTGGTCGCGAATCCTATGACCTCGGCGTCTCGCTCGTGCAGGCGATGCGCGCACAGACAACCCAATAACCTGGCGTCATGACCTCAGGTTCTCTCGAAGCGTTCTTTCCAGAATCGCTTCCTCAGCGGTGGGCCCGTGTCATCGGCTCCCACGGGCTGGAAGCGTTGGCCGCGGTGGGAGCGAAACTTGATCGATCACCCGGCCTGAAGGCCATGATGACACCTCATGCAGACAAAGTTTTGCGAGCCTTTTCCACCCCTCCCGAAGCGGTTCGGTGTGTCATTTTTGGACAAGATCCCTACCCCGGGCAATCTCATGCCAGTGGTCTGGCGTTTTCGGTCGACAAAGACGTCAGCCCCCTTCCGCCGAGTCTTCGGAACATCCGTCAAGAATTGCGAGATGACCTGGGAGCGAGGCTGCCCGCTCACGGCGATCTCAGCCCCTGGGCTGACAACGGAGTCTTGCTCCTCAATCGCCACCTCACCACAGCTGTGGGATCGCCCGGAGCCCACCGGTCGCTGGGATGGACACTGTTTACAGATGCGCTCATCCGAGGTCTCGTTGGGACCACACAATTCTTTGTCGCCGTGTTGTGGGGCAGAGAGGCTGGCGAGCTCAAACCACTTCTCGGTGATACCCCCGTTATCGAGTCCGCACACCCCAGCCCTTTGTCTGCCAGACGAGGGTTCTTCGGCTCCAGGCCGTTTAGTTCCGTCAACCGCCTTCGCGAAGAGGCCGGGAGTTCACCCATCGACTGGTCGTTGGGAGCTGAGGCCTAAATGTTGCCCAGTGAGTATCAGAAACGCAGAACGCTGCCCCGCCACCTGCAACCGCCTGCAGAGCCACCGGCGGTGTTTAGCTACGAGATTCGCGATGCGACAGAGGCGGATGTCCCCGACATCCTCGCCCTTTATCGCCATTACGTGCGCAATTCCGTGGTGACACTGGACGAAAAAGCCCCCAGCATCACGAAGTTCATGGCCCGCTTTCGACACCTCCAAAAACTGGGTTACCCCTTTCGGGTTGCCATGTCACCGCAGGGCACTCTGCTCGGGTACGCCTACGTTTTCCCCTTCCGCGAAAAAGCCGGTTTTCGAAAGACCGTGGAGAGTTCGATATACCTCGGGCCTGCAGCGCTGGGTCGCGGGCTCGGCAGTGCACTGCTGTCCGACCTGATTGACCATTGCAAAGCTCATGGACTCTCCGAGATGATCGCGGTTATCGCCGATTCCGGGGCGGAAGCATCCATGGCGCTGCACCAGAAACTGGGATTCGTGGAATCGGGTCGAATGGGCAAAGTGGGCTTCAAATTTGGGCGGTGGATCGGCATCGTGATGATGCAAAAGTCACTTCGCCGATAAACATTTATTACAGAGCGTTACGGTCAGAAGTGACGAACTCACTGCGCCGACTTATCGTGGGGTTTCAGCAGCGCCCGCCGGGGCGCCGCTATCCCCTCGAGCGAAAGTCCTCATCATGGCTGAAACCTGGAAATTTGAAACCCAGCAGATTCACGCTGGCGCGAGTGCTGACCCCACGACTCACTCCCGCGCGACACCGATCTATCGCACAACCGCCTATGTGTTTGACAGCGCCGAGCACGCCGCAAACCTGTTTGCGTTGGCAGAGTTTGGCAACATCTACACCCGCATCATGAACCCCACCCAAGATGTCGCAGAGCAGCGCATCGCAGCGCTCGAGGGCGGAACCGCAGCACTCCTGTTGGCCTCCGGTCAGGCAGCAACCACCAACGCCATCTTGAATATCGCCCATTCGGGGGACCACATCGTGAGTTCGTCCTCCGTGTATGGCGGAACGTACAACTTGTTCAAGTACACCCTGCCAAAACTGGGTATCGATGTGACCTTCGTCGAGGATCAAGACGACTTGGATGCGTGGCAAAAAGCTATACAGCCCAACACCAAGGCGTTCTTCGGTGAAACAATTGCCAACCCTCGGATCAACATCCTCGACATCGCAGCTGTCGCCGGAGTTGCTCACGAGAACGGCTTGCCTCTCATCGTCGACAACACCGTCGCTAGCCCCTATCTGATTCGCCCCCTGGAACACGGTGCGGACATCGTCGTTCACTCGGCGACGAAGTTCTTGGGCGGTCACGGAACCGTGATTGCCGGAGCAATCGTCGATGGTGGAAAGTTTGCATGGTCCCAGCACGCAGATAAATTCCCCGGACTGACCGAACCAGACCCCAGCTATCACGGCGCCAGCTACACCACCGTGCTGGGCGACCCCATCGCGTACATCATCAAGGCCCGCGTCCAGTTGCTGCGCGACATCGGCGCTGCCGTGTCACCCGACAACGCGTTTGGACTCATTCAGGGCATCGAGACGCTGAGTTTGCGCATGGAGCGGCACTGTCAGAACGCTCTCGCTGTTGCGCAATGGCTGGAGGCTCACGACCAGGTCGCGAGCGTCAATTACGCGGCGCTGCCCTCGAGCCCCTGGAATGAGGCCGCAGCCCGGTACGCTCCCCACGGAGTCGGTGCGGTGTTGTCCTTCGAGATCAAGGGCGGCGTAGACGCAGGTCGCGCGCTCGTCGATAACGTGTCGCTGTTTAGCCACGTGGCCAACATCGGCGACGTGCGAAGCCTCATCATCCACCCCGCGTCCACCACGCACTCCCAGCTCACTCCCGAGCAGCAGTTGACCACCGGCGTCACACCCGGACTGGTCAGGTTGTCGGTCGGACTCGAGCACATCGACGACATTCTCGCCGACCTCGACACCGGCTTTCAGGCCGCTAAGAAGCTCCGTTAGACGCCGATTCAGACCGTGTAACTCTCCCCTACCTGAGCATGGCCGGGGATACTTCCCCGGCCATGCTCAGGTAGGGGAGAATAGGCCCACCATGGATTGGCAATCTCCCGCAGAATCACTGCCGTCGGCTTTCGTGTCGGAGGCAATGCAGTCGACCCTGCGCGGTACACCCCCTGTCACGGGTGCCTGGCGCGATGGGGACCATCTAGGAAATAGGTCGTTCTGCCAGGTCGGTTCCCTCACCACCGAACATGGCGACACCTTCCCGCATGTTCGGCTGGCGTACGAAACTTTCGGAGAGCTCAACGAGGATAAATCCAACGCCATTCTTGTCTTTCACGCCCTGACGGGTGATTCCCACATTGCGGGATCCGCCGGTCCCGGGCACCCCACCGCAGGATGGTGGTCCGGCGTTGTGGGCCCCGGTCTCGCTCTGGATACCAATACCTGGTGTGTCATCGTCCCCAATGTCCTCGGCGGATGCCAAGGCTCTACGGGGCCCTCCAGTTTCGCCCCTGACGGCAAAGAATGGGGCTCCCGGTTCCCCTATGTAACTGTGCGAGACCAAGTAGCCGCGACGACAGTGCTGCAGGAAACGCTGGGAATCGAGCGATTTGCCGCCGTCATCGGTGGGTCTATGGGGGGCATGCACGCCCTGGAATGGGCGATCACTCGCCCAGACACTCTCTCGAGGCTCGCCCTCATTGCGACCTCAGCGATAACCAGTGCCGACCAGCTCAGTGGGAACTCTTTGCAACGCGAAGCCATCATGGTGGATTCCTTCTTCGAGGGCGGCGACTACTACGACCACGATGAGGGCCCCTATCGAGGCCTGGCCCTCGCCAGGCGGATGGCATTGGTGAATTATCGTTCCCCCTCGGAGCTCAATGACCGGTTTCAGCGAACATGGCAAAGCACCGTATCCCCCCTGGGCGACAATGGGCGGTTTGCGGTTGAGAGCTACCTCGATTTTCACGGCAACAAATTCACCAGACGCTTTGACGCCAACAGTTATCTCGTCCTCGTTGATGCCATGAATTCCCATGACATCACGAGAGACCGCGGAGACCTAGCGTCTGTATTGGGCGCAATTACCCACCCCACCCTGGTACTGGGCATCGAAAGTGACCGTTTGTTCCCCATCGAGCAACAACATGAGCTCGCGCGGCATATTCCAGGAACGCTCTCTGGAAACGACGCACTCGCGCTGGAATCACCCTATGGACACGATGGGTTCCTCATTGAGTCTGATCGAGTGGGCTCAGCGCTTCGCGACCTATTAGCCACCTCGTAGAGCGAGGGGTCACTCCGTGGAGCCAAGCTCCGCCTGAGTTGGAGGGTTCGCCCCAACCCGAGAAACGGTGATCGCCGCACACGTCAGCGCAAAATCGATGCATTCTTCGAGGTCGGCAGTCGAAATCCCGGAAAGACCTGCCACTCCAGGCCCTAGGTAACCCTTGC
>JABJAO010000003.1 GCA_018666065.1 Microbacteriaceae bacterium
AGCATGGAGCGTTGGGCCTGTAGCTCAGTTGGTTAGAGCGCCACGTTTACACCGTGGATGCCGGGGGTTCGAGTCCCTCCGGGCCCACCACCGTCTTAGAGAAAAAGCGCCGCCATGAGTGCTGCGAATATCACTACGAAAATTGTGGGTGTGACGTACTGGATGACCCATAGCCACCGGGCGCTTGCCGCCAACTCAGGAGCTTCAGGGTTGCGTTCCACGAGTGCGTGAGCTTCGCTCGCGGACTGAAACTGCACCAGCGCACCCAAAATCCCCGACGCCAGCACAATGCCGGCAGTGGCAATACGTACGGAAAGGTCCGTATCCGCAAGTCCGAATTGCAGGAGCGCAACGGTGGTAATCAGCAGCGCAGTCGGAGCCATCTGCGACACGACAATCGTCCGGCGAATCTCCAACCAATGGGCGTGAGTCTGGGATGTCATGATGTCTCCGACGTAGGTGGGCGGGTTGGACCCACTGTATCGGAGGCGAAAGGCAGGCTATGCAGCGCTCCGTGATGTGGGTCGTCCTCGCCGGTGCACTCTGGGGCACAACCGGAACAGCCGCTTTTTTTCTGGGACCCGATGTTTCCCCCGTGGCAATTGGCGCGGCGACGATGGGGTTGGGCGGCATTGTGCTGGCCGCGATAGGCGGGGCTTCCACGCTTGCGCTGTGGCGCGATCGTCGCTCGCGCTCCTGGGTCATCGCTGGTGCTCTGGGTGTCGTGGTGTACCCGGTGACGTTTTATTCGGCCATGTCCACGGCCGGAATTGCACTGGGCAATGTCATTGCCTTGGGCTTGGGGCCACTGACGGCTGCAATTCTCGAATGGCGGATAGACGCCAGATCACCCAGTCGGGTCTGGTGGGTCGCCTCCGGTGCCGCAGTGGGTGGGATTGTTCTCCTGGGCGCCTCAACGGTCGAGCTAGGGGATGGTCGACCGGGTAACACGGCGTTGGGGGTTGGCTTAGCCGTGATCGCGGGTGTGTCCTATGGCCTCTACACCTATGTGTTTGGGAAGTTGGCAGACGCCGGGCATTCGCCCAAGGCGATAGCCGGAGGCGTGTTTGGAGCGGGCGCGCCGCTGTTGCTGGTGGTCCTTTTGATGACGGGCGCGCCTCTTCTGGCAAGCGCAGAGCGAGTGGGAATCATCGCCTATCTTGTGGCCGGACCCATGGTGATTGCCTACCTGGCCTTCACCACAGCGTTGCGGAATTTGCGCGCAAGCACGGTCGCGACCATCGCGCTGGTCGAGCCTGTGGTGGCGACGGGGCTGGCCGTCGCGGTGGTGGGGGAAGTTCTCGGTGTGCGGGCGGTCTCGGGAATTGCGTTGGTTTTAGTTTCGCTTGTAGTTTTTTCCACCGCGAGGGGAGCGCAAGGGAGGGCGTAGGTCCTATTCTTGAGGCTATGGATGACGAGGCCGCAAATCTCACACCAGCAGATGGTCCCCGTCGTCGAACCTACGAGCCTCCGGCAGATGATGCCCCCTATACGGGTGCTTTCCCGATCATTGACGAGGGCGCAGTCGGGCGCCCCGCTCCGTCCTTTCCCGGGTACCCCGAGCCACCCGTTCGTCGCTCGCTGAGCGAGGCGGTGATTCTGGAGAGATTCCAGCACCCTTCCGGTGGAAGCACTGCGGACCTGATTGGCGAGCTGGAGCGACAGGTTCTCCTCAAAGAAGAGGAAGAGGAAGCGTTCGAATCGTGGGCGCAGATTGTTCGCAATCTCCGAGGGGACGAGGCCGAGCCGTATATCGCTCGTCAGCGAATAATTTTTGACGGTGGTGACCCAGGTCCCGAGGTACAGCACGACCCTGCCCCGACCGAGGTCGCAGTGGAACCAGAGGGACCAGTCGAAGAGGTTGACCTCCCGCAGGATGAGCCGGTGGTGGTCGCTGAAGTCGAACCCGAACTCGAAGTCGAATCTGAGGAAGCTTCGCTGCCGGAGGCAGACGAGCCCGAGGGCGGGCACGAGGAGTCAGCGGCTCCGGATTCGACAAATGAAGAATCACCTGAGTCATCAGATGATGAGCGCTGGCCCTTGGCGCAAACAGAGTCTCCCGAGGCGCCTGCGCCCGCAACGGCCCATGCCGCATCTGTGGCAATGGTGCTGGGGACCTGGTGGGGGGTGGGGATTCCTCTGGCCGCACTGGTCACCGGAGGTTATCTCTCGTTCCGCGGGCTTGGAATTCTTGAGTCGCTCGTCACAGTGGGTTCACTTGCTGTCATCGTGGGGATTATCGTGGGCGTCATTTCTCGTCAGAGTTTTGATCGGGGATTCTCGACCAACGACCTGATGGCACGAACCTTCGGTCGCGCCGGCGCTGTTGCCCCCGCAGTCCTGCTCTCGCTCACTCAGCTTCTTGCCACAGCGTTCGTGGTGTGGTGGGCGTCGGACACACTGTTCGACATTCTTCGCGGTGCTGGGTGGTGGCCGTTTGACCTGGTAGTTGGTCAGGCGGCAGCCGGTGCGCTGGTGTTTGCGCTCGTCGCAGCGCTTGCGTTGGTTGGTCCCCGCACCCTCCAGGTCAGTCTTGTAGTGGGCTCCGTTGCCGCAGTCTTTGCACTCGTTGTGGTCAGTGTTATCGCGGTCCCAGAACTTGATATGTCGCTGTCGTGGACGTGGAGTGCTCCCTGGATGACCGTTGTCTCGGCAGGGTCCGTGGCGCTCGCTCTGGCAACTCTTCTCGTTGTTCAGCCAGCGGCTGACCTCTCAACGCTGCGCCCACAGGGTTCATCGCGCTTTGGCGGACTGCTCTCCGCAGTCGTTCTCACTCTTCCTTTTGCCGCACTCGCTGGCATCGCGTCCTGGATGGCGCAAAGCTCTCCCGTTGCCTCACTGGGTCTCATGGCCAACCCTGTGGGCACACTCGTAGAGGGTGCTCCTGCGTTCTATCCCGCCTTTGCCCTGGTGGGAGCAGTAGTGCCTGTGGTGGGCGTCGCAGCTGTGTTAGCTCGGTCGCTGGGACTGGGAGTTCGCACCATGCTGATTCCTGGCCACCGCCTGGTTCACGGGGGTGTGGCACTCGCACTTGTGGGGGGACTGGTGGCCCTGGCTCTGGTCTGGGACATCAATCTCTCAGCTCTCGTGAGTGACGCGGGACTGACCCTCGGGGTCGTCGCTGTTGCCGTGGCGGCAGTGCTGGCCAAGGAGTGGGCGGTCTTGGGCTCACGAAAGACCGACGAGGTTCCCACCCTTCGAATCGTGTCCGTGATCGCCGTGATCCTTCCGGTGATTGTCGGTCTGGGTTTGCTCGAATCTGACGTCGCGTGGCTTGCATGGCAGGGCTACCTCTTCCCGCTTCTGGAACTCGCAGGAGTCATGGATCTCTCACCCGCGTCGCCGGGGCTGTTAGTGTCCTTCGTCCTCGCGGGAGTGATTTCGGGATTGGGGGCTCTCGTCGAGCGTGCTCGATTGAGAAAAACCTCCGATGCCTAACAAATCTCGCCCACTCGCTGAGATCCTCACCCACCTTGATGCGCTGTGGCCTGAGGCGGGCGCCGAAGAATGGGATTCTCCCGGGCTCGTCGTAGGGTCGCCGGATCACGAGGTGAGCTCCATCCACCTCATGGTGGACGCCACGATGGAATCGGTGAGCGAAGCGTTAGAGGCGGGCGCTGACTTGATTGTGTCCCACCATCCGCTCCTGCTGCGTGGGGTGACCTCCGTCGCAGAGACCACCTACAAAGGAAGCGTCATCGCCGCGCTGATTCGGGGCGGAGCGGCTCTGTATTCTGCCCACACCAATGCGGACATCGTGCCTACAGGTACCTCCGCTCAGCTGGCAAACCTTCTCGGGCTCGTCAACCAGTCCACCATTACGGACTCGATGACTCCCGGTCATGGCTTAGGTCGGGTGGGAACACTGCCTGAACCCGTGAGTTTGTATGAGCTTGCCGTCGCGGTCGGCGAGATGCTTCCACAAACTGCGGTGGGCCCCGTTGTTGCGGGGGATCCCGAGACTCTTATCCGGAGCGTGTCGCTGTGTGCCGGTGCTGGGGACTCGCTCCTGATGCACCCGGCGGTCGTGTCGAGCGACGTCTACATCACCAGTGATCTGAGGCACCATCCCGCGAGCGAAGCACGCGAGCACGCGTTGCTCACCGGTGGGCCTGCCCTGATGAACATCTCGCACTTTGCCGCGGAATGGCTGTGGTTGGAGCACGCAGCGACCCAGGTGAGTGAGGCAACGGGTTTGCCTGTTAGCGTGAGTGACCTCAACACTGATCCGTGGACATTCCAGGTTCATCGCGTAGGAGGTTAAGCCGTGGGAGTTAGTGCCCCTGCTGCCGTGCAGGCAAAACTTCTCGAGCTGGCGGAGTGTGACCTTGCTCTCGCGAGAGCTCGGCGTGCTCTTTCCGCGCTACCCGAGACTCTGCACATCCCCACCCTCGAAGCGGCCGTGGATGACATCCGGGGTCGCAAACATGACGCGATGGTGGAGGCCGAGAGTATCCGCGCTGAGCTTGCGCGCGCTGAATCAGACGTCCAGATGGTGGAGGCCAGAATCCAGAAAGATTCTGACCGTCTTGTTCACACTGCTTCCGCAAAAGACGCCCAGGGCCTCGAACATGAGCTTGCGACCCTGCGCACCCGACGCTCCGATCTCGAAGATATTGAACTTGCGATCATGGAGCGACTCGATGACGCGAATGGAGTTCTCTCTGCTCGTTCTGAGGAACTGGCCACGGCGGAGGAGGCGTTAGTGTCTGCCCGGGCCCGCCTGACGAGTGACACCGCGACTATCGAAGCTGACGTTGCGGCCCAATCGCAGGCGCGTGAGACCCTGGTGGGATCGCTACCGGAGGACCTGTATTCCCTGTACGAGCGCCAGAGGGGGCGCTACGGAGTCGGAGCGTCGCACCTGCGAGCAGGAGTCTCCAGCGCGAGCGGTGTTGCGCTCACAGAGTCTGACCTCCAGAACATCAGGCAGGCATCGCCTGATGACGTCATTCTCTGCCCCGATAGCAACGCGATTTTGGTGAGGACCGGGGAGTCTGGCCTGTGAGCCTTTCCCGAGTTATCGTCGAAGCGGATGGCGCCTCTCGGGGCAACCCGGGAGCTGCGGCTGGAGGGTGTGTCCTCATTAATCCTGAGACCGCAGAGGTGATTGCGCGAGCAGGCGTGGTCTGCGGGCATGCATCCAATAACGTCGCCGAGTACCGCGGCATGATTGAAGGCATCGCAATTGCCCAGGAGATAGCTCCCGAGGCCACTGTCCATGTGCGCATGGATTCGAAACTTGTGGTCGAACAAATGTCGGGCCGCTGGAAAATCAAGCATCCCGACATGCAGGATCTCGCCAAGCAGGCTCGGGAGCTCATTGCGGGGACCTCGGTGACCTTTGAATGGATTCCTCGCGAGGAGAATGCGCGTGCGGATGCCGCAGCGAATGCCGCTCTGGATAGACAAGGGTCGTATCGGGACCTCTAGCGCCCGCGCGCGACCTCGCGTACCCTGAAAGGGTTGGAAGGGGTTGGCCAGGCAATCGCGTCACTACTTCGGTAGTGCCGAGGAACGTCCGGGCTCCCTAGAGCAGGACGGTGGGTAACGCCCACCCGGAGCAATCCGCGAGACAGTGCCACAGAAAATAGACCGCCTGGGAAACTGGGTAAGGGTGAAACGGTGGTGTAAGAGACCACCAGAGGTTCGGGTGACCGAATCTGCTCGGTAAACCTCGTCCGGAGCAAGGTCAAACAGACACCCATCAGGTTGCTCGCCTGAGTGTCGGGTAGGCCGCTAGAGATATTTGGTAACAGGTATCCGAGAAAGATGATTGCCACCGAGGAAACTCGGGACAGAACCCGGCGTACCGGCCAGCCCCGCCAACACTAAACGCTACGGAGTACCGTGACGACTTTGCCCATGACGGTCGCGTGGTCGCCCAGGATGGGTTCATACGCGCTGTTCTGGGGAAGCAACCAGGTGTGCCCATCGCGCTGCTTGAACACCTTCACCGTGGCTTCGTCATCGAGCATCGCCGCGACAATGTCACCGTTGTCTGCTGTGGCCTGTGACCGGACGACCACCCAGTCGCCGTTGCAGATGGCCGCGTCGATCATGGAGTCACCCACGACCTTCAGCATGAATAGCTCTCCGTTGCCGACAAGCTGACGAGGAAGCGCCATGACGTCATCAATATTTTGTTCAGCAGTGATCGGAATACCTGCGGCAATCCGACCTACCAGCGGAACATGCACAACGTCGTCGCTGGAGGGAATCAGTGGTGTGACAGGAGCGCTCGCCTCAGGAGTCAGTCTCCGGATGACCTCAAGGGTTCGCGCCGTGTTGGCGTGACGCTTGATGTATCCGGCGCGCTCGAGCTGACTGAGCTGGTGCGACACGCTCGACGTCGATGACAGCCCGGTGTTGTCGCAAATCTCTCGCATGCTCGGCGGGACGCCACGGGAGTCGAGGGAATACTCGATGAACGCCTGAATCTTCTGCTGCTGTTCTGTCAACATTCCACCAGCGTAGCGCGAATCGAACACTTTTTCTATACATGCGTTCGAAGTGTGTCGCAGCGTGTCAGTGGTGGGGGCAAGAATCGCCGAAGAGCAATGCTTGACATTCCAAGCATTCGAACATATATTCGAAACAGAGGTTCGGGCGGGTTCTCCCGGCCGAGGGCCCAGCCCGAACCTCAAACACACGAAAGAGGTCATCATGGCACCGCACACCACGTCATTGCGTATCACTCGACGAGGACGTTTCGTCCTGAGTGCTCTTCTCGCTCTTCCCGTTCTTGTCGTTTCACTTTTCCTTGCAGCTCCCGGTGCGATTGCGGACAGTACCGAGGTGGGGGACGCGCACGACTACGTGACAGTGCTTGCGGGCGACACGTTGTGGACGATCGCGGAGAGCGTCGCCCCCGAGAGCGACCCTCGTGATGTCGTGCACGAGATTATGAAACTGAATCAGTTGAGCTCTGCCGCTCTCACCCCTGGTCAAGAGATCGCCATACCTCTGGGCTAGGTCGCCCAGCTACGATTGGCGAGTGGCCACACTCGACGACCTTCCTCTGCGCGATGACCTGCGCGGGAAAAAGCCCTATGGGGCTCCGATGCTTCCTGTGCGCTATGCCTTGAATGTCAACGAGAACACTCACCCGGTTCCGAGCGTTGTCCGCGCAGCGATCCGTGACTCGCTGTCGCAGGCGCTAGAGAACATCAACCGTTATCCGGATCGCGAGTTCACTGCTCTCCGCGAAGCCCTCGCCGAGTATGCCTCGCTCAACCACCACGGGGAGCCCCTGGGCGCTGAGATGGTGTGGGCAGCCAATGGCTCCAATGAGGTTCTCCAGCACGTTCTCCAAGCGTTTGGAGGACCCGGACGCAGTGTCCTGGGTTTTCCACCGACCTACTCGATGCACCCCATCATCGCCGAGTCAACGGGGACTACGTGGTTAGAGGGCAGCAGGCTCGACGATTTCAGCCTGACCCCCGAGAGTGTTGTTGCCGACATTCGTGAGCACACTCCGGATCTCGTGTTCCTGTGCGCACCCAATAACCCCACCGGGACCCCCGTGTCGCTCGAGACCATTGAGGCTGCCTATGACGCGACGACTGGAGTAGTCCTCGTTGATGAGGCCTATGTCGAATTTCTCCCTGAAGGAACTCCGAGCGCATCAGATTTGTTACCAGGTCGAGAGCGTCTGGTGGTCTCTCGAACCATGTCCAAAGCGTTCGCCTTTGCTGGGGCCAGAGTGGGCTATCTGCTTGCTGACCCCGCCGTAATCGATGCAATGCGACTTGTTCGGCTGCCATATCACTTGTCAGCTCTCACCCAAGCGGCGGCTGTGGCGGCCCTTGCCCACCGCGATGTGATGCTGCAGATGGTTGCCGATATTCGAGGGCAGCGCGACAGGTTGTTGAGGGAATTGCCCCTCCTGGGGTACACACCCTGCTATTCCGAGGCCAACTTTGTGCTCTTTGGCGGGGTGTCGAACCCCCACGAGACGTTCGAGAAACTTCTCGAGAAAGACATCCTGGTTCGAGACGTCGGGATCCCTCATCACCTGCGGGTGACAGCAGGAACCGAAGAGGAGACGAGTTACTTCTTAGCTCAGCTGGCTACACTAAACAGGTGAGCTTGGCACCCCGTACCGCAACACACGAGCGCTCGACCTCTGAATCGAGCGTCAAACTCGCGCTCAATCTTGATGGGACCGGAAAGTCTCGTATTTCGACGACCGTCCCCTTTTATGACCACATGTTGACGGCGCTCTCGAAGCACTCGCTGATCGACTTGGACATTGAGGCCTCGGGCGATACCGACATTGATGTTCACCACACGGTCGAAGACACGGCAATTGTCCTGGGCCAGGCACTGTTGCAGGCGCTGGGGGACAAGAAGGGTATTGCTCGGTTTGGCGATGCACTCGTGCCCCTCGACGACGCGCTCGCGCGTGCTGTGGTTGATGTGTCGGGTCGCCCCTATCTGGTGCACTCGGGCGAACCGGAGGGCTTTGAATTCCACGCGATTGGCGGCCACTTCACGGGTTCCCTGGTCCGACACGTGTTTGAAGCAATCACGATGCACGCTGACCTGACCGTTCACATCACCGTGCTGGATGGCAGAGACCCCCACCACATTGCCGAGGCTGAGTTCAAAGCGTTTGCGCGAGCACTTCGCCAGGCGGTGGCCAGGGATTCCCGGGTTGAGGGAGTCCCCTCAACCAAGGGTGCGCTCTAATCGTGCCCAAGCACGTCGTCGTCTTTGACTACGGTTCTGGCAACGTTCACTCCGCTGTCAAAGCCCTCGAACACGCGGGGGCCTCGGTGACTCTCACCAGGGATCGGAAAGCCGCGCTGGATGCTCATGGACTCGTTGTCCCCGGTGTGGGAGCTTTTGCGGCAGTGATGGATGGGCTGCTGGCAGCCGGGGGTGACCAGATTATTGATGCGCGCCTGGCGGGAGGAAAGCCCGTGCTGGGCATCTGTGTCGGTTTGCAGGTGCTGTGTGAGACTGGGCGGGAACACGGTGTCGAGACTCCGGGTCTTGGCCAATGGCCAGGCGTGGTGGACAAGCTTGAGGCACCGCGGCTTCCCCACATGGGATGGAACACTGTCGAGCCTGCCGAGGGAAGCGTTCTTTTTCGCGGTGTGGAACACGAGCGATTCTATTTCGTGCACTCCTACGCCCTCACGAGGTGGGAGCTCGAAGGAGGAGGCCCCTTTGCCGAGCCGCTGGTGACGTGGACGGAGCACGGGCAAAGATTTGTCTCAGCGGCGGAGAACGGACCGCTGAGCGCGACACAGTTTCACCCCGAAAAATCAGGGCCTGCAGGCCTGCGGTTGCTGGCCAACTGGGTCGAATCGCTCTAGGAGATGGCGCGGTAGCACGCCGGCGAGAAAACCGGAGTAGTATCTCTTTCTTGTGCCCAGAAGGGCGTCTTTTTCATACATCACTAGAAGGTTTTGTCTCCTTTTTCTCATGAACGAGTTCTCCCAATCTCCCAAGTTGATCCTGCTGCCCGCTGTCGATGTGTCGGGGGGTAAGGCGGTCAGACTCACCCAAGGGGAATCCGGCACCGAAACGTCCTATGGCGACCCCATTGAGGCTGCCGAAGAGTGGATGAAACAGGGCGCGGAGTGGCTCCACCTGGTCGATCTCGACGCGGCGTTTGGCCGAGGAGATAACCACGCCGTGATTCGCAAAGTAGTGAAAGCCGTCGGTAAGAAACTCAATGTTGAACTCTCCGGGGGCATCCGAGATGACGAGTCATTAGAAAATGCTCTGTCGACCGGCGCTGTTCGGGTCAACCTGGGAACGGCCGCCCTCGAGAACCCCGAGTGGACCGCGCACGTGATTTCGGAATACGGCGAAGCCATTGCCGTCGGGTTGGATGTTCGCGGCGAGGTGCTGGCCGCCCGAGGGTGGACTCAAGAGGGTGGCAACCTGTTTGAAACCCTGGAGCGCCTGAATGAGTGTGGGTGCGCGCGCTACGTCGTCACCGATGTCACAAAGGACGGCACCATGCGCGGACCGAACATTGAGCTTTTGACCAAAGTGTTGAACGAAACGAACCATCCCGTCATCGCGTCGGGAGGAATTTCGTCGCTCGACGACATTGCCGCCCTGCGAGAGCTCGTTCCGCTGGGTCTCGAGGGCGCCATTTTGGGCAAAGCCCTGTACGCGGGTGCTTTCACGTTGACTGAGGCCTTGGATGTCGCCGGCCACTGATTCAGCCGGCCAACCTTTTCAGGGGCGCTCCTTTGAGCCCAACCCCTTCCACTCAGACACCGGGGAAGCAGATCCCGCTCTCGCGAGTGCTCTCGAGAAGTTCCAGGCGAGTCTGTCCGGCAACGATGGCACTGCTGTGGATGGCGCGTTTGCCGAGGTGGTTCACGCGGTGCGGGGCGCACGGCTCTTGGTGCCGCTGATCGCGGAGGCCGGCGAGATGGGGCTGACTGAGGAGGGTCGAATCGTCGAGAAGACCCAGGAGCTCTCGATTGTTCATGTGGAGGGTCCCGATGGTCGGGCGGTCGCGCCGCTTTTTACCTCCGTGTCAGCCATGTCCCTGTGGCGACCAGAGGCTCGACCGGTGCCAGTCGAGGCGGCTCGTGCGGCGCTGGCCAGCGCGGCCGAGGGTCTCGCTCTCATGGTTCTTGACCCCGGTAGTTCCTCCTCGGTGATGCTTCGCCGCGGAGCGATTCACGCTATTGCTACAGGGGAGCGTTACGTGGCACCCGAGCGTGATCCGGCGGTTCTC
>JABJAO010000002.1 GCA_018666065.1 Microbacteriaceae bacterium
GAGCGTGCGGTGAGGCGAGGCCCGCGATTGGGCATCGACGTGGGCACTGTCCGCGTAGGAATAGCACGCAGCGACCCAGAGGGTCTCCTTGCCGTTCCGGTATCGACCGCGCAGCGCGCTGATGCTCTTGCCGAGATTGTCAGGCTCGTCGAGGAGTTGGGAATCCTCGAGGTAGTGGTGGGACTTCCTGTCTCGCTCTCTGGCGGTCACACCGCATCGACTGACGATGCGTCGAGTTTCGCGCGTGACCTTGCCCACGCGCTCGAGATTCCCGTCCGGATGATTGATGAGCGCCTGAGCACAGTTCAAGCATCAGCGAGCCTTCACGCCTCCGGTCGCAATCAGAAGAAACAGCGGGGAGTTATCGACCAGGCTGCCGCTGTTATTCTTTTGCAACATGCGCTGGATAGCGAGCGAACTCAGGGGGTGGAGCCGGGACATCGTGTGATGTGACCCGCGCGGACAATGAGTAGCGACTCTGATTTCGACAAAATCTTCAATACGCTCCCCGGGGAGGGGGCAGCGAGCGCCCCGTTGCGTCCCCGGCGCGAAGTCCGGGATGCTCCGCGTCCGCCGCGACGAAACGTGGCCAAGAGGGTTTTTGCCGGGATTTCTATCGCGGTTTTGGTGCTCGCGGGAACCGGGGTCTGGCTGCTGTGGAACGAATACGGCACGCGCATCGTCAATTACTTCGCCGAGGAAGACGTCGCCAACTTCGAAGGCGGTGGAGCGGAACCCGTCATCGAAATTGTGGTGAGCCCCGGAGATATTGGCGAAACGGTTGCCCGACACCTGGCTGACGAAGGTGTGACGGCGTCGTTTGAAGCTGTCTATGAACTCCTGCTCCAGGACCCGACAATCACGTTCCAACCCGGTACCTATCGCCTGCTCACGGGTATGTCCGCCGACAGCGCCATCGCCGCTCTTCGAGATCCGAATAATCGCGTGCAGATTGAGATCCTCCTTACCGAGGGCATCACCATGCAACGTGCGCTCGAAATCATCGCCGAGAAGGCGTCGCTTCCACTTGATTCGCTCACCGAAGCGGTATCCGATCCTGCAGCGTATGGAATAGATTCACCCAGCGGAAACCTCGAGGGTTACCTTTTTCCTGCGACCTACCGATTTGAACCTGGGGCTACAGCGACAGACATCGTCGGTCGTATGGTGGACGAGGTCAAGAGTCGCCTGTCAGATGCGGGTATTCCTGAGGAAGACTGGCACACGACACTGACCCTCGCCTCGATCGTGCAGCGTGAGGCTCGTTTCGAGGACGATTTCTACAAAGCGTCTCGTGTGTTTACGAACAGGCTCGATATTGGGATGCCACTGCAGTCTGATGCGACCGTGACGTATTGGACGGGTAAGTACGACAGCGCCAGCACCACAGACGCCGATCGCGCCGACGAATCAAACCCGTACAACACCTACGTCCATACGGGCCTGCCCATCGGCCCCATTTCGCTTCCTGGAGAATTGGCGATTGATGCAGCTGTGTCCCCAGCAGAAGGCGACTGGTTGTATTTCGTGTCTGTCGATTTACGCACGGGGGAGACGATCTTCTCGGAGACGTATGCTGAGCACCTCCGTGCGGTCGATATCTGGTTGTCCTGGTGTCGGGAGAGTGACGAGAATGGCGCATACTGCTGAGTCATTCTGTGAAGTCTGGGGAAGCCCGGTCGCACATTCGCTCTCCCCAGCCCTGCACCGCGCTGCCTATGAGGTCCTCGGTCTCGACTGGGACTACCGCTACCGCGATGTCACTTCCGAGACTCTTGCCCTTACGTGGGAGCAGCGAGGTTCTGCACTCGCTGGTCTGTCGCTCACGATGCCACTGAAGGAGGACATTGTGGCCCTGGTTGAGGCCGGCGACCCCATCGTGGCGAAGCTCCAGGCGGCGAACACCGTGTACCGAGTGGATGGCGTGCCGACGTTGTCGAATACGGACCCCTTCGGGGTGGAACAGGCTTTGGGCCACCACGGCGTGAGCGCGGACTATGCCTGGATTTTGGGCGCAGGAGCCACCGCTCGTGCGGTCGGTTATGCGCTGCTGCAGCGCGGGACGACACGGGTGACGCTCTGTGTTCGCAACCCTGAACGGGCGCACCACACCGCTGAGGTGATGAGCCACTGGGGGCTTGAC
>JABJAO010000115.1 GCA_018666065.1 Microbacteriaceae bacterium
AACGGAATGCGCACTCTGGTCAACGACTACGCCACTCAAGCGTCAACGCGGCGCATTCTTCATGGTGCGCTCCTTGTCTCAACCATCGCGCTGCTTGCGCTGGGCACTTTGACGATTTACGCCTTCGATCCCTGCCCCGCTGGCTCACCAGCTGAGCTGTTGCCTTCGTTCTGTGCCGAGGTGATGTAGGGCGCATGGCGACGAAAACTCCTGACACAACTTCACACGGCGACCTCACTACGCACCATCACCAGTTTGACGTCGTCATTGTCGGCGCTGGTGGTGCTGGAATGCGCGCTGCGATCGAAGCTGGCCCACACGCGAAGACAGCTGTCATTTCCAAGCTGTACCCGACTCGCTCCCACACAGGAGCTGCCCAAGGCGGCATGGCTGCGGCGTTGGCCAACATCGAAGAGGACAGCTGGGAATGGCACACCTTTGACACGGTCAAGGGTGGGGACTACCTCGTAGACCAAGACGCCGCTGAGATTTTGGCCAAAGAAGCCATCGACGCCGTTATTGATCTTGAGAACATGGGATTGCCGTTCAACAGAACCCCCGATGGAAAAATTGACCAACGTCGATTCGGCGGGCACACCAGAGACCACGGAAAAGCTCCCGTGCGCCGGTCCTGCTATGCAGCTGACCGCACCGGCCACATGATCTTGCAGACCCTTTTCCAGAACTGCGTGAAGCTCGGAATCGAGTTCTATAACGAGTTCTACGTCCTCGACCTCATCATGGTCGATGAGCCAGGAGCCAAGGGGAAAAAGAAGGCCCAACAAGCGGCCGGTGTCGTCGCCTACGAACTTGCAACGGGTGACATCCATATCTTCCATGCCAAGTCCGTGGTGTTTGCCACAGGTGGGTTTGGCAAGATTTATAAGACCACATCCAACGCCCACACCCTGACCGGCGATGGCGTCGGAATTATCTGGCGTAAAGGCATCCCTCTGGAAGACATGGAGTTCTTCCAGTTCCACCCCACAGGGCTTGCCGGGCTTGGAATTCTTCTGACAGAAGGCGCCCGAGGAGAAGGCGCGATCCTTCGCAATGCCTCCGGCGAGAGATTCATGGAGCGCTACGCCCCCACCATCAAGGACCTCGCTCCACGCGACATCATCGCTCGGTGCATGGTTCAAGAAGTGCAAGAGGGCCGCGGTGGTGGTCCCAACAAGGACTACGTTTTCCTCGATTGCACCCACCTCGGTGCGGAAGTTCTGGAAACCAAGCTTCCTGACATTACAGAGTTTGCGCGGACCTACTTAGGTGTTGACCCGGTTCACGAACCGGTCCCGGTGATGCCCACCGCCCACTACGCGATGGGTGGAATCCCCACCAACATCAAGGCTGAGGTTCTCTCCGACAACGACACCGTGGTCAAGGGGCTTTATGCCGCGGGCGAGTGTGCCTGTGTATCGGTACACGGATCCAACCGACTGGGAACCAACTCCCTTTTGGACATCAACGTGTTTGGCAAGCGGGCGGGACGCTACTCGGTCGAATACGCGAACAAAGCCAAGTTTACGCCTCTGCCTGATGACCCCGCTAAAGAGGTCAGAGAGATGATCGAGCGCGCCAGAAGTGCGGATGGGGTGGAGAGGCTGGCTTCTCTGAGGAAAGAACTCCAAGAGGAAATGGACCGTAACGCCCAGGTATTCCGCACGGACGAGTCTCTGCGAAGTGTCGCCAAGACGATCCACTCTCTGCGGGAGAAGTACAAAAACATCGGTATTCATGACCGCGGCAAGCGCTTCAACACCGACCTTCTCGAGGCCATTGAGCTCGGTTTCCTCCTGGACATCGCCGAAGTTGTCGTAGCCTCTGCGCTCGAGCGTAAAGAGAGTCGCGGCGGTCACATGCGAGATGACTACCCAGACCGTAATGACGAGAAGTACCTCGTTCACACGATGGCCTACCTCACCGGTGATGCGACCTCGGCGAATGTTGAGGACCACATCACTATCGACTGGAAGCCTGTTGTGATTACCAATTACCCACCGATGGAGAGGAAGTACTAGTGGCCACTCAGACCAGCAACCCCTCTGCGGAAATTGCCGAAATTCCTTCATTCACCGTCACGTTCATCGTGAGGCGTTTTGACCCCGAAAACGATGCCGAGCCCTACTGGCAAGATTTCGATGTCGAAATGTATTCGACCGACAGGGTCTTGGATGGTCTCCACAAGATCAAGTGGGATATCGACGGGACATTGAGCTTCCGTCGCAGTTGTGCACACGGAATCTGTGGGTCCGACGCCATGCGTATTAACGGGCGAAACCGTTTGGCCTGCAAGACGCTGATCAAGGACCTCGACATTTCTCAGCCCATCTACATTGAAGCCATCAAGGGCTTGCCTCTTGAAAAGGACCTCATTGTCGACATGGAGCCATTCTTTGAGTCCTACCGTCAAGTCCAGCCCTTCCTCATCGCCTCGTCGAAGCCCGACAAGGAACGCCTGCAGTCCCCCGAGGACCGTGCTCGCTTTGACGACACCACGAAGTGCATCCTCTGCGCTGCCTGCACGTCGAGCTGCCCGGTGTTTTGGACCGACGGTCAATATTTCGGACCGGCAGCAATCG
>JABJAO010000001.1 GCA_018666065.1 Microbacteriaceae bacterium
AACGAGCGCAGAGGGGTTCACTCCCGTATAGGGGAGAAACACGAGCCCCAGAAGCGAGCCTCCAATGAGCCAGAAGGTGAGAATGGCGACGGTGCCGGTAAACCATCTCCACCCACGAACGGGTTGCGGCGTTGTATACCGAGGAAGGGTTGCGCTTTTTCGCTGTCGCACGTCCTCATTGTCCCAATAAAGCCTGAGTGCACACCCCGGTCGCCGGGCCTTGGCAATCTAGGCCAGAATAGAGACTTCCTAGTCCCTCGAAACACTGGTGAGGCGCGTCCTTGGTATGAGCGATATTCGCGATGACACCCTCTCTGGATTTCACCAAATATTTGGCTACGAGGCTCACGGCCTATGGTCGGCACCGGGTGAGCTCAGTCTTCTCGGCGATGATTCCGACTACTCCGATGGGTACGTCCTCTCGATTGCCATCAATCGTCGAACCGCCGTTGCGGCTGGGGTACGAAAAGATCGCACGCTCCGCATCGCCAGCACGGAAGCCGACGAGATTGCTGAAATATCTCTCGACTCCTTGGAGCCCGATGCGGTTCACGGTTGGGCCGCCTACCCACTCGGTGTTGCCTGGGCGCTTGGCCAATTTGGCGCCGACATTGCGGGCGTACCAGGTCTTGACCTTTTCGTAGACTCGGATGTCCCCGTCGGCGTCGGGTTGGGGTCATCAGCTGCGCTTGAGGCTGCTATCGCGGTGGCCCTCAATGACGCGTGGCAACTCTCCCTGGACACCACGACGCTGGCTCGAGTGACGCAACGGGCAGAGAAGTCTGTTGTGGGGAGAACGACAGGAATCGGTGACCACATCCCGTCCTTCGTGGCTGAGGATGACAGTGCGATTTTGTTCGACAGTCGATCTTTGGACTATGACCCTGTTCGACTGCATATGAATGACGCTGAGATGGCCATCCTTGTCATCGATACCGGGATCGAGCGAGCAGAGCCCTTGGACACCGTTCGGTTTAGCGAACGCGAGGAGGCAGTTGATGCCACAGGTGTTCCCTCATTACGCGATCTGTCCCCGAAGACCCTTCCTGATCACAGAGATGAACTCTCGGAGACCGTCTATCGGCGGGCCCAACACATTGTGAACGAGAACCACAGAGTACTTGATGCCGTCAAAGCTCTCCGAAACGAGGGTATCCATGCCCTGGGAGACATTATTCAGGCCTCCCACAGTTCGCTGCGGGACGACTATGACGCCTCGTGTCCTGAGATTGACCTAGCAGTCGAAACGGCGCTGACAAACGGTGCTTTGGGTGCCAGGATGATCGGCCTGGGCAATTCAGGAACGGTGTATGCCCTCCTGAACGAAAGCTCAGTCTCTCGGGTGCTGGTGGGTCTCGATGGAGCGTTCTCTGAGCACGGTTTCCAGGTCCCCGCGACCTACCTCGTGGGTCCTTCTCGAGGAGCTCTTAGACACTAAGTCCCAGTTTCTTGGCCGTCGTAACAAGAGATTTGTGTGCTTTCTCCGGCTTGTCTGAAAGGTGAGTTCCATAGCTGGGAACCATCTTCTTGAGTACCGGGGTCCACTCGTCGAGCTTGTGGGGGAAACATCTCTCGAGAACGCTGATCATGATCGGAGCCGCTGTGGAGGCTCCCGGAGAAGCTCCAAGAAGCCCCGCGATGCTCCCATCGGCACTCGCAACAACCTCAGTCCCAAACTGAAGCACGCCGCCTTTTCGGGGGTCAGGCTTAATTACTTGAACCCGCTGACCGGCCGTCAATTCATACCAGTCATCGGGGTCAGCGCTGGGGTAAAAGTCCCAGAGGGCCTGGAGGCGTTTAGACCTCGTCGCCAAAACTTCAGAGATGAGGTACGTGACCAACGAGAAATTCCCGAGCGCAACGCCGAGCATCGGAATCAGGTTGTGCCAACGAATCGATTGGAAGAAGTCCCACCAGGAACCCTGCTTGAGGAACTTTGGCGTGAATCCCGCGTAGGGACCAAAGAGCAAACTGGTTTCCCCTTCAACCACGCGTGTGTCGAGGTGAGGAACCGACATGGGCGGAGCCCCCACACTGGCTTTGCCATAAACCTTGGCCTGGTGAAGTGCGACAACGTTGGGGTTGTCACACCGAAGCCATACTCCACTCACGGGGAAGCCCCCATACCCTCGAATTTCTGGAATCCCGGAGGCTTGAAGCAGGTTGAGCGACATTCCGCCGGCTCCCACAAAGACAAAAGGTGAGCTCACCCAGGATGGAGTCTGCCCAACCTCTGACTGAAGTTTGAGCGTCCACTCGGCCCCAGATTTCTTCAGACTTACGACGCGATGCTCCGCAAGGGTTCGCATCCCAGTGGATTCCAACCGTTCCACGAGCGATCTCGTTAACGATCCAAAGTCGACATCGCTGCCGGATAAAAATCGTGTTGCCGCAAGAGGCTCGCCTTTGTGCCTGCCATCAATCAACAGTGGCGCCCATGCTGCAATCGTCATGGGGTCCTCGGTGTACTCCATGTTCGGAAACAACGGGTGATCTTTGAGCGC